>JBJXDW010000071.1:0-5015 GCA_046154445.1 Fimbriimonadaceae bacterium
CTTCGCCTTTGCCGGATTCCCCAAAAGCTGCTCAACCTCAGCTGGCCTAAAATACCGCGGATCAATCGTCATCAAAGTCCGACCCGTCGATTTCTCGATAGCCCGTTCTTCCAATCCCTCACCAACAAACTCAACCGCCATATCTAGCTCCTCAAAAGCAACTTCAATGAACCGCCGAACTGTGTGCATTTCACCCGTCGCCAAAACAAAATCCTCGGGAGTGTCATGCTGCAACATCCGCCACATCCCTTCTGTATATTCCGGTGCATACCCCCAGTCTCTCAAACTGTCAATGTTCCCCATCGTCAACGTATCTTGAAAACCAAGCTTTATCCGTGCCGCCGCCTGAGTCACCTTCCGAGTCACAAACGTACCCCCGCGCCGTGGACTCTCGTGATTAAACAAAATCCCGTTCACCGCGAAAAGGTCATAACTCTCACGATAATTCACAACAATCCAATAGCCATATAGCTTCGCCACCCCATAAGGCGACCGTGGATAAAAAGGCGTATTCTCATCCTGAGGAACCTGCTGAACCTTCCCATAGAGTTCGCTCGTACTCGCTTGATAAAATCGTGTTTTATCTTTCAGCCCAACTTCCTTAATCGCATCCAAAAATCGCAGTGTCCCCACACCATCAACCTCCGCTGTGTACTCCGGAACCTCAAAGCTAACCTTAACGTGGCTCTGCGCCGCCAAGTTGTAGATCTCATCCGGCCCGGTTCGTTCTAACAACCGGTTCAAATTACTGCTATCCGTTAAATCACCATAATGTAAAAACAGTCGTTCATCCAAAACTTCCTTATCATTGTAAAGATGGTCAATCCGAGCCGTATTGAAGCTACTAGACCGCCGCATCATTCCATGAACGATGTACCCCTTCTCCAAGAGCTGCTCTGCCAAATAAGAGCCATCTTGCCCCGTAATCCCCGTAATCAATGCCGTTTTCATGCTTTTCCTAACTCAATCTCAGTCCCGGTATTATGAGCGGGCAACCGCCAGTCTACCAGCGCAAATTGCAACGTGTAGACACAACCAATCGTGCCAAAACCAATCTATATTTCGGTTAAGAAACAGCCTTTCGCCACCCAAAACCCAACTGATTGCCCAAACAAATTTGACCTTGCTAGTGACTGGGTCGTCGAACCTAAGATAAATCGGCAATGATCCAAATTCACGAACTTAATTTTTCGCCACGCAAAATCTCACAATCGTCATCTCTATCGAGCGATTTTCCACGCCTTGATCGCTGGAAAAAGATCACTCATCACCAAATGCATCCCAACCCAAAAAGTAAACCACTCGATCCCAAACACAGGCACAAGAACGCTCAGTTGCTCAAACTGCGCAACGCAATATCCAATCGCAAAAATAATGACATTCACAAAGACAATAGACGTGGTTTTGATCATCAAGCTGCCATTTTCCATTTTCGATTGGGCAAAGAAGTAGCTCCCAAGATAATGGAAGTAGCTCCCCGCCGCAACATGAAAAACATAAACTCCATTCAAAAAAACCTCGCCTGCTTTCACGCCAACCGTTCCCCATATCAATGCTTCAGCAATAAAGAATAGGGATAAAAGCGTTCCTCGCGGATCACCATGCCTCAACTTCTCTAACCCACCAAGCGCCAAGACAATGACTCCAATTAGCACAGAAACAATCCAATTCACCCAGGGGTAACTCAGAATGGACCAAGCGTTGTTTAAAACAATCGTGAGCCAGCCAAATGAAAGTAAGTTTTGATAAAGTCCTAGCCACCTTTTCCACGGATAGGGCTCGCTGATTTTGACCCCTTCAAAGGTCTGCTCGGCCTTGATAAAGTGATCAATAAAATAGAGCCAAACGATCGCCCCAAACTGAGGTAACCCAAAAAATTGTCGTGTTCCAAAAAGTAAGCCTAGACAAATTAAAAAGATCATTTCTGCCACCAAGAACCTGACTGGAGATTCATGGCTTTGTCCGACGGCCCGCGCCTGGCCCCAATACGCATACAAAAAGTGCGCTAATCCAGCCCAAGCGACACAAGCGTATACATTCAAAACATCAGGGGAATAATTCTTAAACGTTGTGTCCAAAAAAGCTTGCGGAACCAATTCAACTGGCAACGCAAAACTTATAGCAATAAACAATAGTGTCAAACCTAATACAACCGCAGGCTGAGCGGGAGACTTTTTTGCAATTGAAGACACTTTTCTATTCAACCCGATCAGTTAACAATTGGTTTCAATTAAATTACGATCCCAATAAGCTAACTCAAACTCGACAAACCAAACTCGTCATGCAAAACCGCCACCGCCCGCCGCAACTCACTCTCCGGAATCAAACAACTTAACGAATAATCGCTATCATTCGTCTGCAAAACCGGAATCCCTTCCCGATCTAACAAACTCATCACCCGATAAAAAACCCCTGGCTGTTGCAAAAAGTCGTAAGCCACCAAACTCACCATAGTGCAACCCTCATTGATCTCAAATTTCAACTCCCGAACCTCACCAAGCGGCTCCAAAAGCTTCCGCTGAGTCTCCATCGCTCGCGAAGGCTCGTTGCTGCTCTGCACCAAGTAAACCACCCGTGCATCCCCCGGCATCGGCAAAACCAGCGCATCGAGCATGTCCTGCACATCCGCATAAAACATCCGCTCAACCGCAAACCCAATACTCGTCGGCCCCAAATTCGTCATGTAAACATTCACCTCATAACGAGCCAGCGCATCATAAATCCGTGCTTGTAAATCCCGCACATGACTCGGCTCTGCATTATTCAAATCAACCTGCAAGTAGACCAATTTGCCCGAATGAGTCACCCCCGTCACCCGGCGACCCGGCATCTCACGACTCGGCACAATCTCTGTCCCAATCTCTTCACTAAAGGTGTTCTTAACCCAAAGCGGAATATCAAATTTCATTGCAATTTCGGCCGCCCGAGGGTGCAAGACCTTTGCCCCCAAATGTGCAATCTCCGCAACTTCATCATAAGTCACGCGCCGCAAAGTCGGCGCTTCCTTCACAAAATCCGGGTCAGCCGTCTTAACCCCGTCCACATCGGTATATATTTCAACCGCCTCAGCCCGCAAAGCCGCCCCCAAAGCTGCCGCCGTAGTGTCCGATCCACCGCGACCAAGCGTCGTCAATTCTGCACCCGGCAAACCGCCCTGAATCCAAACCCCTTGAAAACCACAAACGACCGGTACAAATCCACGCTCAACTGCTTCAATCAACCCCAATGGGTTTACCCCCAATATCCGCGCATTACCGTAAACTCCATCCGTCCGAACTCCCGCCTGCCCGCCTCTCAAACTCATCGCCGGACAACCCAAGCTTCGGAGCAGCGTCGCAAAAACGCTCGCCGACAAAATCTCCCCGCACGCCATCACCAAATCCATCTCACGCGGATCTGGTTCAGTTGCATGGTCAACATCATCCAAAAACGCCTTCAACGAATCTGTCGCGTACGGTTCACCCTTGCGGCCAATCGCACTCACTACCACAACCGGAGCAAATCCCTGCTCCCGAGCCGACAAAACCTTTAACGCCGCCAAGTGCCGCGCCTCAGGAGTCCGAACACTCGTCCCCCCAAATTTCAAAACCTTAAATCTCACGACTCTGCCTCCGGATTCGCCGCCAAAATCATTGCCTTCGCTCTCTCTGCGCCACCCTTACCCATCAGCATCAAGAGCCGGTCATGCATCTCACCCAAATGCTCAATATTCGCCCCCGAATCAATCACCTGGCTTACTATTTTCGCAACCAATCCCGCTTCATCGCGCATATTCACCGCATGAATAATCAAGACCGCGCGATCCCCCTTCACCTCAAATTCCGCTCCACTTGCAGTCAAAACCCCTTCCAACCGCTCACGCAAAGTTTCCGGAATCACAAAGCTCATTCCATCCGCCGCAAATTTCAAAAAGTCAAAACTAATCTCGCCCTCAAAAACCGACTGCAAGATCACGAGTCGCTCCTTAATAACATCACTATGTAAACCCCCAATTCGCGCACTTGCAAACCCTGTTCTAATCTCAACTTGGTTCACTCCTCGCGCTTTTTCAAACGCTGTCTCTGTCGCCTGCAAGGGCAGCCTCGAGTCGTCCGCTAACTGCTTAGCAAACGGCTGGCCCGCCAAATCAATCCCATTCTGTTCCTGCGCCAATGTATTAACTCAAAACCCGTGAATTCACAGCCCCGTTGCCGCGAACCCAAGTATACGTGCCCTGGTTCAATTCAACAAAGGCAAGACCTAAGCCAGAATCTTCTCGCACTTCTCCCAAATATCCGCCGAAAGTTCAAGACCACTTGCCCCAACATTCTCCTCAATTTGCGCCGTCGATGTCGCTCCAACAATCACCGAACTCACATTCGGCTGACGCAAACACCAAGCCAACGCCAACTGACCAACCGTGCAACCTTCCTTCTTTGCAAGGTCTTGTAAAGCCATTACCTTCTTCAGATTCTTATCCTCAAGATCATTGCCCATAAACATATTGCTCTTATCATCAGCCCCGCGCGATCCCTTCGGCGCCGCCTTACCTGGCTCGTATTTGCCCGTCAAAACTCCCTGAGCAAGCGGTGAAAACACCACTTGACCCAAACCGTATTCCTCCGAAACCGGAATCACTCGATCTTCAATCTTGCGATCCAACATGTTATAGCGGGGCTGGTTACTTACCGGCAAACAGCAATTCCACTCCTTAGCTACATGGCAGGCCCGAACAATGCGAGCCGACGGCCATTCACTGACACCCCAATAAAGCACTTTCCCCTGCCGAATCAAGTCATCAATAGCACGCACCGTCTCCTCAGGCGGAGTCTCCGGATCGTATCGGTGAAACTGCATTAAGTCAACATAATCTGTCCTCAACCGCTTCAATGAATGGTGTACTGATTCAAAAATATGCTTTCGGCTGAGCCCCCGATCGTTCACCCCTTGTGTGAATGGGAAAAAGCACTTCGTTCCAATCACCAAATCATCGCGCCGAAACCCTTTGATCGCCTTCGCCAAGCTAATCTCCGCTT
>JBJXDW010000072.1:0-30250 GCA_046154445.1 Fimbriimonadaceae bacterium
TGAAGCGACTCCCATGGCGATCCGTCGGCCCTGCAATCATGGGTGGGCGAATTAGCGATATGTGTTTTGCACCCGGCAACACCAAAACGTACTATGTTGCCTACGCCACTTCTGGACTATGGCGAACAAAAAACCACGGCACAACGTTTGAGCCAATCTTCGACAAAGAAACGACATCAGCAATTGGCGCGGTCGCCGTCTGCGATGCCCCCACCGATTGGGAAGGTTGGGACAGCACTTCTAAAAAATCTGAACGACTTGAAAAAGGGAAGGAAAAAATCATATGGGTCGGCACAGGTGAAGGTAACGGTCGAAACTCGTCAAGCTGGGGAAATGGGGTCTACCGGTCAACCGACTCTGGCAAAACGTGGTCGAACGTTGGACTAGCCGACTCCCACGACATCCCTCGCCTCGCCGTAGACCCCCGTAATCCCGATGTCTGCTATGTTGCAGCTCTGGGTCACCTCTGGGGATACAACGAAGAACGCGGTCTCTACAAAACCTCTGATGGTGGCAAAACCTGGGATAAAGTCCTCAGTATTGACGAAAAAACGGGATGCTGCGATGTCTGCCTAGACCCTAAAAACGCCGACACCGTTTACGCGGCGTTCTACGAACGCATCCGCTCCGGTTACAGTTTTAAATCCGGCGGCAAAAAGGGCGGCATCTATAAGTCAACCGATGGCGGCAAAACCTGGAAACATCTCACAAAAGACCTTCCAAAGAACACAGGACGGATCGGTCTTGATGTTTTCCTTAAAGACACAAACAAAATCATTGCTGTAATTGAAGCAACCGATGGTGGCGCAAATTCAATTCGTGACGATCGAATGCGAGGAGGCGGAGTGTTCCGATCCGACGATGGCGGCGACACATGGAGACGCTGTTCACATCGCTCCCCACGCGCTTTCTATTTCAGTAAAATCAAATTCGATTCTCAAGACGACAACCGAGTTTATATGCTTGGCTGGACCACTGAAGTCAGCGATGACGGCGGCGAAACATTCCGTGGCGGCTGGGGCGATCTACTCCACGCCGACCACCACGCAATCCTCGTCGACCCCAACGACCCCACTCACATAGTTATTGGAACCGATGGCGGTGCCTACCAAACCTTCGACAAAGGCGAAAACTGGGATTTCCTCAATACGATTGCCGTCGGACAGTTCTACAACATCGCCCTCGACAATTCAGAGCCCTACCGAATTGCCGGTGGTCTGCAAGATAATGGCTCCTGGGTTTGGCCCTCCAGCCATCCCGTCCGCGAGGCCGATGAAGAAAAAGGAGCACGAACCCCCGCCACCGGTCTTACCAACAGCGATATCGAATTCGTTCAATGGGGCGACGGATTCCATATGGATTTCGACGCCGAAGATCCCGACGTAGTCTATGCCGAGTGGCAGGGTGGGAATGTAACGCGTGTCAATCTCAAAACTGGTGACAAACGCTGGCTCATTCCAGAAGCCCGCGAAGGTCAAACCGGTCACCGATTCAACTGGAACTCCCCGTTCTTTGTCAGTAAGCACAGCAAGGACGCGCTCTATTTAGGTGGCAACATGGTGTTCAAACTCACCAAGAAAGGTGACAACTGGGAAGCAATTAGCCCAGACCTCACCACCGCTGATGGCGCAAAAATGACTACGGCTGGTTCAAATGCCGAAAACTTCTGTACCATCGTCAGCCTCGCCGAGTCACCATTAAAAGCGGGAATAATCTGGTCGGGCTCCGACGACGGACTCATCTACGTCACCCAAAACGATGGCAAATCGTGGGAAAACGTCACCCCGAAAAACACTAAAGAGCGCTATATTAGCCGCCTTGAACCTTCTCACTTTATCGAAGGTCGTTGCTATGCATCCCTAGATGGCCACCGAAATGATGACATGACACCATGCGTAATGGTCACCAACGACTTTGGTAAAACGTGGTCAGAAATTACAACAAATCTCCCACAATCCCATAGTGTCATGGTCGTCCGAGAAGATGATAAGAACGAAAACGTTCTCTATTGCGGAACTGAAAGTGCGATGTACCTCAGTCTTGATAAGGGCGCAACTTGGGTCAAGATGCACGGCAAAAAGCTACCAACCGTTCCTGTTTACGATATTAAACAACATACCCGTGACCGCGATCTCGTGATTGCAACCCACGGACGATCAGTCTGGGTTCTTGATAACGCCAACTGGCTAGCTGAAGCAACACCCGATGTTCTCGCCAAAGCACTTCACTTATTCAGCCTGCGGAACGTCAAGCCCACTCAAAAATTGCACTACAACGGACTCTGGAGCCACAAAATGTTCCGTGCCCCAAACGCCCCTAAAGGCATCTGCATTGACTACTGGATCAACGAATATGCCGGCGACGACATCAGTTGCATCATCGAAAATGAAAAGGGTGTGAAAGTTAAGACTCTCACCGGAACCAACGCTCCAGGATTCAATCGCATCATCTGGAATCTCGAACCCGATGACTGGCACAAACTCGCAGATAAGTCGGAAGAGATGATGATGAATAAATGGCATTGCCGACCCGGCACTTACAAAGTCAAACTGACAATGGGCGACCATAAAGTTGAAGGCACATTTCAAATACTTGAATAAGTGACCAAAGTGGGCTGGGCCGATTACCCGGTCTAGCCCACCAATTGTTAAATTTTGAATTTATTTCCCTAGCTCCCTTGCATTTATGCAGTGAAGTGGGCATACTTCCATTGTATTTCCTGCATTTGTGGGAATCGAGAGGAGCAAAAATGAAAAAACTCATTCTACTCGCGGCACCGCTGTGCCTCGCCGCTTCGGCCCATGCACAAGTCATGGTTGCTGGAACGTCGTATAATCAAGACTTCGATTCGTTGCCCAATTCTGGTACACCAACGTGGACTGACAACAGCACACTTGCCGGATGGTTCGCCAAACGGGCATCTGGCGCAATGTCGTTTACCGTTGCAAACGGTTCGAGCAACTCAGGGAACTTTTCCTCGGTAGGAACAACCGCCTCCACGGATCGGGCTATGGGATCCCTGCAATCTGGCGGAACTGGCGTCATAACGTTTGGCGTCGTGTTGCAGAACACAAGCGGCACTGCCTGGAATGGCGCAAATATCCAACTCATTGGAGAAACTTGGCGTCGCGGAACAGTTCAGATCCCTGTCGACCGCCTCGATTTTTCAACTAAGGTTCGTGCAGACTTAACTGGTTTCACAATCACCGAAACCGGCTTTAACACGAATACAGCTGGGGACATTACCACGGCCGCAGCACCTGCAGCCGGCGCAGCTGGAGCCTATGATGGAAACCTTGCCGTAAATAGGACTGCCTCAAACTTTGCGATCACCGATTTCGTCAATTCAGGCGAGTTCCTGATTCTTCGCTGGGAGGACTTCAATGTTGCAAACTCAGATGACCTCCTTGCAGTGGACGATTTTGCGTTTAACGCAAATGCAGTCCCCGAACCTGCATCTATGACGATCCTTGCCGGAGCCGCAGCAATCGCCGCTCTCCGACGACGACGTAAATAGTCGAACAAAAAGGATAAAGCAAAGAACCCCGCCGACCAATCGGCGGGGTTCTTCGCTTTAAATTCAGGCAAAATACAAACCATGCGAGTCGTCATGCTTTCCTGGGAATACCCGCCCCGCATCGTCGGCGGAATCAGCCCCCACGTCTACGAACTCTCGCAAAAACTCGCTGCTAGAGGCATAGAAGTCCACGTTGTCACCAAATCCACCCCCCTCGCCCCCGATGAAGAAACCGAACCGTCCGGCGTTCAAATCCACCGCGTCCACCTTGAAAAAGAACCCGACAACTTCGTCCACGAAATCCAGCTTCTCAACAAAGCCACCGACCTGAGGTGCCGCCAACTCCTCGAAGAATGGCGCGAAGAAGGCAAACCGACAATCTTCCACGCTCACGATTGGCTCAGTCTCGATTCCGCACGTTCCCTCAAATACGAATACCAACTCCCGATGATCGCAACCGTCCATGCAACCGAGCAAGGACGAAACGGTGGCATTTTCAACGATCTTCAAAAATATATCCATGAGTCCGAATACTGGCTCACTTACGAAGCATGGCGTGTCATCGTCTGTTCCGCATTCATGCGCGACGAAGTCAACCGCTATTTCAATTGCCCGACCGACAAAATCGACATCATCTACAACGGCGTTGATCCTGCAAAATTTCGCTTTGAATGGTCGGATCAAGAGAAAGCTGCTTGGCGTGGCAAACTCGCACTGCCTAACGAGAAAATCGTTATGTATGTCGGTCGATTTGTCCGCGAAAAAGGCATCCACGTCCTCCTTAACGCCGCATCCGTCGTTCTCGCCAACGAACCCAACACGAAGTTTGTCATCGTTGGCGGCGGCAACCGCCAAAACCTCGAAAAATTTGTCCGCTGGTACGGCCTCAAAGATAAAGTTCTTTTCACCGGATTTATGGCGAACCGATCGCTCCACCAACTCTTCCGATGTGCAGATGTCGCAGTTTTCCCTAGCCTCTATGAACCGTTCGGTATCGTTGCACTCGAAGGCATGGCCGCCGGTGCTGCCGTCATCGCATCAGATGCTGGCGGACTGAAGGAAGTTGTTCTCCACGAAAAAACGGGCATAACCCACTACGCTGGTAATCCTGAATCTCTCGCCTGGGCAATTCTCCATGCCATCCGCAATCCGGTAGAAACCCAAAAATACAAAGAAGCGGCCGATGAACGCCTCGATACCGATTTCGACTGGGGTCTTATCGCCGATCAAACGATTGGCGTCTATGAACGTGTCTGGCAAGAATTCCTGACTTCCTACTGGGCCGATCGCACCCTGTGGCCAATCTCCGCCGGAGCCCGAGAACGTGCTGAACTTCTGCGCGTTAAAGATAAAGCAAAGTCGGGTGCCTATGTCTCTCGCCCACTTGCAAACGTCTCCCTGCCAAACGTCAAAGTCCACGCCGAAGAAGTCCTCCACCCTGGCAAAAAGCCCGAAGACGAAGAAAGCGAAGACCCTCTCGCGCTCAACGAAGCCGAGAAGTCCTAGTCGCGGAACAAAACTTGCCCATCTGACTTAACACAATTACATGGCTACAATCGAATTTGCAACTCTCGCCGGCGGATGTTTCTGGGGGGTCGAAGACCTCTTCCAAAAGCAGCCGGGTGTTATTGACGCAGTCTCCGGTTACATCGGGGGCGTTACCCCCAAACCCGGTTACCGTGAAGTCTGTAGCGGCCTCACTGGACACGCTGAGGCTGTGCAAATTGAATTCGACTCCGATGTCATCTCATACAAAGAGATCCTCCACTTTTTCTGGGAAATTCATAACCCAACCACACTCAACCGCCAAGGGCCAGATATTGGAAGCCAATACCGATCCGCGATCTTCACTCACACCCCCGAGCAAAAACAAATCGCAGAAGAATCAAAAGCCTGGGCGCAACAATTTTTTGACCGTCCAATCGTCACCGAAATCGTGGAATCGACCGAATTCTTCCCCGCCGAAGATTATCACCAAGATTACTTCGAAAACAATGCCGGTCACGGCTGCCATATCCGGCGTCCCATCGGGCGATAAACAAAGGGTTCATTCGTAATTTTGTTGGAGTCGTTGCCGACTTCAATAACGTATGAAACTTGGTTCAGCAAAGAACGGTAGGACGTTTTTGTTTTTAACTGAACTCCAGGCAGACTCTTCCGTCTGGACAAGAGTCGTTTTGAATTGAGGACATATCTAGTTGGCAATCACTCCTGAACATGAAAAAGCAGCTGAACTTGGATTCAGCTTTGTGAACTTGGATGAGAACAAGCCAGACCCAGCGGCAATTGATCTTGTTCCGCGGGATTTTGCTCTCAAACACCAAGTTCTTCCCCTGTCAACAAACAACGGTTCCTTGAGTGTCGCCATTGGCTCACTCGCATCGCTTCCGGCAACTGATGACCTTGCCGTTCTTGTCAACAAAAATATTTCTGTATTCGTTGCCGATGCCGGGATGATCCGTGATGCCCTCGAAAAGCGATTTCTCGAAGGCATGCTCGGCGAATCAATGGTCGATAACGAAAACATTATCGACGCCGATGATGTCAGTGACCTGGCCGACCTTCAAAAACTCGCCGGTGAAGCCGCCGTTGTGCAAATGGTGAACCTCATGTTCGCCCAAGCTGTCCGCGATGGCGTCAGCGACATTCACGTTGAGCCATACGAAAAAGAACTCAAAATCCGGTTCCGAACCGATGGCATCCTTAAAGATGCGATGGCTCCAGCCCGCCGGATGCACGCCGCTATTATCTCACGCCTCAAAATTCTTGCTGAACTCAATATCGCCGAGCGCCGACTTCCTCAAGATGGTCGCATCAAACTCACAATCGGTGCACGCCAAGTAGACGTCCGCGTCTCAATCGTCCCTACAGTCCATGGCGAACGCGCGGTAATGCGGATTCTTGACAAAGGAACTGGGATGCTCTCACTCCCACAACTTGGGATGCGCCCCGATACCCTGAAACTTTTCCGGAAAGTCATCGGAATTCCATACGGGATGATTCTCGTCACTGGTCCAACCGGTTCTGGTAAGTCAACAACTCTGTACGCTGGTCTGCAAGAGATTTATTCTCCCAAGCTCAATATTCTTACCATCGAAGACCCTGTTGAATACCAAGTCGCCGGAATCGGACAGATTCAAGTACGTGCAAACATTGGCCTGACTTTTGCCTCCGGACTCCGGTCCATCGTTCGCCAAGACCCTGACGTCATCATGGTTGGTGAAATTCGTGACCACGAAACTGCCGAAATTGCGATCCATGCTGCTCTTACCGGCCACCTTGTCTTTAGCACCCTTCACACAAACGATGCCCCGAGCGCAATCACTCGACTCCTCGATATGGGAGTCGAGCCTTACCTCGCCGCTTCGTCGATTGTTGGGGTCGTCGCCCAACGGCTCGTCCGGACAATTTGTTCAAACTGCGCCATACCGCACGAAGAAAAGCCTGAGCTTCTCGCCGCCATCGGTATCTCGCCTGATGATTATGATCACGCTCATGCGCCTTTCAGAGTTGGCAAGGGCTGCGAAAAGTGCGGCGGCACTGGATACAAAGGTCGTCGTGGACTTTATGAACTTATGACCGTTGACGAAGAAGTGCGCCGCATGACCGTCGATCACTCGCCCGCCAGCCTTATCAAAGATCACGCTCTCAAAGCCCAAAATATGCGAACACTCCTTGGCGAAGGACGTCTTGCCGTACTCGAAGGTCAAACCACCGCCGAAGAAGTTCTCCGGGTTTGCCAACGGGAGGACATCTAACCCTTGCCAACGTTCGCCTACTCAGCCGTTGAACCTTCGGGACGCAAACGAACCGGAGTCCTAGAAGCCAGCGATCAAAGCGCCGCCGTCGCGATCCTCACCCGAGAAGGCAAATTTCTTCTTGACATCAAAGAGCAATCGAAAGCGTCCGAAACCAGCCGAGCAGGTAACGCCGAAAAGAAACGCAAACGCGCAACCCGTAGCGACCTAGCATTGTTCACCCGGCGAATGGCTGACCTCTCAAGTGCTGGCCTTCCCCTCGACCGAGTTCTTGAAGTTTTAGCCGAACAAACTGAAGCTCTTCCACTCGCAAAAGCTGCCGAAGCGGCCCTGGTTGAAGTTCAAGGTGGGCTTCCTGTCAGCGACTCGCTCGCACTTCAGGGCACCAAAATCTTCCCCGACGTTTACACCCAAACTCTCCGGGCCGGTGAAGCCAGTGGACAATTCGCCGAATCTTCCGAACGGATGGCTGATCTTCTCGAAAGCGAAGTCGAACGCCGATCACAAGTAACATCCGCCCTCGTTTATCCGGCAGTTCTCACCGGAGTCGCAATCTTTGTCGTCATCTTTTTGCTAACTTTTGTTGTTCCCAAACTGAGCAGTGTCTTCAAAGGCATGGGCGACAGCCTTCCGGCAACAACAAAATTCCTTCTCGCAACTACGGACTTTCTAACCGCAAACGGACTTTACATCGTAGTCGCGATGGTGATCGGTTTCTTTGTTTATCGTGGGTGGTCAAAAACGCCTGCGGGTGCACTTGCCCGCGACCGCATCCTTATGAACCTCCCACTCGCTGGGCCAATCATCAAAAAAACGACCGTGAGTCGCTATTCCCGCGTACTCGGAACTCTCATCTTTGGTGGCGTAAATATTCTTGATGGCCTTGAACTCGCTGGGAGGGCCGCTGGAAACCTCGTCTTTGTCCAAACCTCCGACCGTGTTGTCCAAGATGTCCGTGAAGGCATCCCCATCGCACAAGCCATGAAAGACACCGGCGAATTCCCCGCTGTCCTCACCCACATGGTCGCAATTGGAGAAGAAACGGGTGACCTCCCAAAGATGCTTTCCCGAGTCTCCAACAGCCTCGACTTCGAAGTCGAACAAGGCCTCCGCCGACTCACTGCCGCCCTCGAACCCGCAATTGTCGTGATCATGGGTGGATTTGTCGCTTTTGTCATTCTGAGCGTAATGCTCCCAATTTTCCAAGCACAGGAACTTGTCAAATGAACGTGAACCCACGAACTAAATCAATCGCCCGAAAGGGCTTTACCCTCATCGAGCTTTTGGTCGTTATGCTCATCCTCGCTATTCTTGCGGCGATGATCGTTCCGCGACTCATTAGCCGAGCCGATGAAGCCAAAGTCGCCCGATCAAAGAGCGACCTCGTCAATATTAGAAAATCACTTGATGTCTATTACCTGGACACGGGCGTCTATCCGACCGCACAAGAAGGTCTTGAAGCACTCCGAACTCCGCCATCAGGCGTGACCGGCTGGAAAGGACCCTACTTCCTAAAGCCAATTACTGGCGATGGATGGGGCAACCCCTATGTATACGACTGGCCAGGTCCAGACGGCGACGCCTCTTATGTGCTTATGAGCTATGGTAGCGACGGACAGCCCGGTGGTTCTGATAACGCCACCGACATTATCGAATCCGGCGAATAACACACGAGCATGCGAAGACGCGGGTTTACGATTGTCGAAGTCAGCATTGTGATCTTTATGATCATTTTGCTGACTTCTATCGTCGCACCTTCCCTTCACTCACTGCAACGCAGCCAATCCGATATTGGATTTCGACAAAATTTTGAATCAGTTGCCCAAGTCGCTCGCTCACAAGCCATGCGACAAAACCGGGCGACCGTCCTGAAGTTTAATAATGACGGTCAGATCGGTTGGGATTTCCTAGAAGATCCAGCGACCGAACAGCAACAAACGCAGGACGACAACGCCAACATTCAACTCGGTGAAGTTCGCAATGGCGTATCTCCGACTGACGAAACAACTTTCGATACCTATCAACTAAATAACGAAGACGTACAGCAGTCCGAGTGGCAAGTCGGGTTCTACCCCGATGGAACCGCAGATAATGCAGTTCTACAATTCACGATGGGCGACCAAACGTTTCTATTTTCAGTCAATCCGCAAAGCGGTTCGACCACAGTCAGACAAGGCACAATCGACGACCAAACCGAATACGAATGGCCCGCCGGGGAGATCGAACAACGTGTCGGCTAAACGCGCATTCACAATCGTCGAAGTTCTTGTCGCGATTTTCGTGCTCGCTGTCGGCATTACTGGACTTGTTGGATCAATCGCTGGACTTACGCGCGCCGAGAGCGCGGTTTCCGAACGCGATCTCATTGATCGAATCTCCCACGAGAAACTTGATGAACTTGTTGCAACTGGCACCTGGCAATCCCAAGCCGGAGGATCGTTCGACGACACCCGTTATAGCAATTACACTTGGTCAATTGAAGAAGTCAACGTCGGAATCACAAACCTAACCGGCCTAAAACTCACTGTCACCTCCCAGGACAAAGGTGAGACAACCCTGAGCACCATCATCTACACTCCGCCCGCCGCAACCGGCACCGGAACGGCAGGTGGTAACTAATGAAAAAGCGTGGTTTTACATTGATCGAAATGGTCATTGCCCTCACAATGTCTATGCTCATCATAGGGAGCATTGTTACGGCTTTCGAAATCTCCACTCAATACCAGCGCACAACTCCCGACCGACTCAATGCTTTCCAAGAAAGCCTTCAGTCGCGAAAAACCCTTGATACTCTTTTTAGGGGCGCATACATCAGTGCCGATACTCTTGACCTTCAAAGTTACTTTGTGGCCGCCGATTCAACTGGGCAATCCACATCCGCTGACGGGCTCGTTTTTACAACTCTCTGCAAACCTGTATCCGGCGGATATCTTCTCAGTGAGAGCACTGACTCCGAAGAACTTCATGATCAATTTGGCCCACAAGGTGGCATTAGCGAAGTCAGCCTCAATATCACCCCCGTTGGGAGCCCAACCAATGATCAATCTGGTTTGTTCCTCCGAATTCAAACGCCAAGTGACGGAGACCCCACCCAAGGAGGCACCGAACAACTCCTAATCGCCGGAGTCACTTCAGTTACTTACGAACTCTGGGATGGACTCCAATGGGCAACTACTTGGGACACCATCAATGGAGGTACCCGTCGAATTCCGTCCGCAATTCGCCTCACTCTCAACTTTGAAGAAGGCGATCCGCAATATATGGTCTTCCAAATACCCGGGAGTGACGTTACCGCCGAGAATCCACTTACTCAAACATCAGGAGCAACTGGGCCATGAGGATGAAGCGCACAAAACAATCTGGTGCCGCCCTCATGCTTGCGATCTTTACCATGGTCGCGTTGCTGTTAATCGTCACAACATTCAGTCTGCGCCTTGATTCCCACATCAAGTCCGAAACAAACCGTTTGGATCAGCGCAAAGCTGACCTTGCAATTGAAGCCGGTATCGCTCGTGCGATGGCAGCAATAACTGATGCCGATGTTAACGTGACAAACAATACCGATGAATGGGTCACCCTAGGGCAATCTGGTGCTGAATCATTCACCGTTGGCGATTCGACGGTTCGCATGCAAATCCTCGACTCAACTCGATTCGTTAACATCAATACTGCAACTGAAGCCCAGCTGCAACGAATGAATCTCAGTGACGATCAAGTAGCGGCCCTCCTCGATTGGCGCGAAGAACAACTTCAACCTCGCCTCACTGGAGCCAAAGACGAATACTACAATAACCTTCAAACACCTTACAACACACGTCTCCGGGCGATGGAAAGCATCACTGACCTCTTTCTAGTCAAAGGGTTCACCCCCTACCTTATCCTGAATCCGCCAGAAAACACGACAAGCAACATCCTCTCCACTGGAAGCACCGGTGAAGCAACGCCGCTCGTCGATATGATCACCGTAGACTCCCAGTCACCGAATGTGCGCGCAGATGGCTCCCAACGCGTCAACCTCAACGTCGCGCAAAATGCTCAACTTGTTCAAGCTGGTCTCAGCAACCAAGTCGCACAAGCAATCGTGCAAAGGCGCAACACCCAGGGTCAATTCACCAGTTTCAACCAAGTATTCGGTGTCGCCGGGCTCACCCCACAAAACGCCAAGACAATCCTCAACATCGCTACAATTACCAACGAAACCACACTTATAGGCAAAATTAATATCAATACGGCACCCGACTTTGTCTTGCGTTCGATTCCTGAATTTACAGAAGACGTAGTCCAAGCAATCATCTCGCGCCAAGGCACATTCACCGAACTAGGAGACCTCGCCGACATTCCCGGCATTTCCACAAATACTCTCAACCAAGTTGCCGACCTCTTCACTATCAGCTGTCAGTCCTTTGTTGTTCGGTTAGAAGGAATCAAAGGCACAACCCACTCTTTCATGGAAGCAACGATCACTATCACAGGCGGACAAGCCAAAGTCACAAAAATGTTTCGCCCATTGCAACGAAACCCCCTCACCCTCTGGGCTTGGGATGAGGAAGCAACGTCTGAAACCCCACTCTTGGATCCCAATTAACAAATGAGTCAACATCCCGTTATCGAATGGTCTCCCGAAGCATGTTTAGTTGCTGACCCAACTACCCATGCCGTGAGCAGCTACGTCAGCCCAACCGAAGCCCTCGCCGCAATCGGAAACCCCAAGCACATCACGCTGGCCCTCGGTCGGCGACAAGTTTTCGTGAAAGCGGTTCGGCTCCCCGATGTGCCAATCAACGAAGCCAGAAATCTCCTAAGATTTCGACTAGAAGACCTCTTCCCCGTTCCGGCCAATGAAGTCGCCTATGATCTTGTTGCAACGCCAGACGTCAACGCCGAGGGTCGTGAGTTCATCGTCTTCGGTACAAAGAGCGACACAATTAAACAAGCGAGAGCACTTTTCGCTCATGCCGGAACCAAACTCGATCGAATAATCCCAGCGTGTATTGGTTCAGAGCAACTTGGTGATTCTGCCCTCAGTAGCTTAGTTATCGCGCCAAGTTCCGAAGGAATAGCACTTGACGCCGTCGACCACGGTCACGTTTTCTACAGCCGCGTCGCCGGCAATCTCTCCACTCAAGCGGAAGTAGAAGCTGAAATAGCTCGAGTTTCCGCCGCGTCTGGGCTCACTAACCCCACGGTGATCGCTCACAACTCGTTGCGAGAGCTTGTATCTCCCAATGTACGGCTTGCTGATCTCCATCCGCTCAATAACCTCAGTACTCACAGCGGTGAGATTGACCTTCGACTTCCTGAAGATTTAGCTCTCGCAAGCTCAACAAAGTTAAATTCTCGAAAGAGGCTCGCTTTCTATCTCGGACTTTGTTTGGCGATTGCCGCCGCAGCTGCATGGTGGAGTCGTGACGAAGAAACAACAAAAGTCAAAAAAGTCAAAGAACAATACTCGAAACGTGTTGACGATCTAAAAAGACAAACCGGCCTTCGTTCTACTGATATCACCAAACTCAAAAACCGCACAACCATGGTTGCAGATGGCATCGAACCTAAGCAAAACCTAAGCGACGTCGTTGTCATTGCCGCCAACGCCTCGCCTGACGGTCTATGGCTCACCGGCATGAACGTCGAGCGAGGCAAAGACCTTGCTGTTCGAGGAACTGCCATGAGTAACGCTCAAGTCGCCGCATTTGTCGACGCGCTTAGTGCATCCGCTCGGCTTCGCGATGTCAAACTCGCATTTTCAAACAACAATACAATCGGCGAGACTCCGGTTGTTCAATTTTCGGTAACCGCCCACGTTATCGGAAATATGCCACTAACTGATCCTCGTAAAGATAAGAGGGCAAGAACACGATGAACCTAGAACTCGGTGATAACCTTAAAACTTGGACAGCAATTTGCGCCATCTTTGCATTCCTCACGATCGGCATCGCGGTTGCGAATTTCATCATTCCGTTGCCTAACTCAAAAGAGGCGGAAATTGATGGAAAGAACAGCGTCAAACAAGCAAAGGCTGCGCTCAACGCGAGCCAAGATGAGCTTGCTGAACTCGAAGCAAGTAATCCAGGCCTTTGGGAAGGTCAAACAGAAACCGTTACACCTCAAATTCTACAAGCTGTCACCGTCATTGCTAAAACTCAAGGGGTTACGCTCAAAAGTTTCCGACCTCAAAACCCCGTCGCCGACGGGGATATCAGTAGAAGCAACTTCGTCGTCCTGGTTGATGGTTCTTTTCCAAAAGTCGTGGCTTTCACAAAGGCTCTCGATTCTTCAACAAGTCGCCTAGGCGTCAATCAAGTCCAAATTGCATCAATCGATCAAGAATCAGACACGGTCAACGCAACAATCGGAATCATCGCTTATATTCGACAACCTGAAGTCAAAAAGGGACGCGACACAACTGCAACCACGGACACCACCCCTACAAAAGGTGATTCCAAAAAAGTTGTCCCAATAAACAAAGAAGTATCGAACGATCCAGCTAAACAATCGTCTCTACCCAAGGACTCTAAATAACAAATGGCAGCGCCAAATCGAAAAATGTTCCTCTATGGAGGACTCGCAATACTAGGAATTGCCGGATTCTATCTCACTGAACCGGAAAAGCCGAAGGCGTCCACCGAGGGGACTGCCCTCCGGAAACCCGCCGGAAGCAGTTCGACCCGCGGAGCAAAAGTTGAAATTTATACCGAAGAAGACCAAAACGCGCAGTTCGCTCGCCTTGAAGAACCTCTCCACAACGCCTTTACCCCAGCCGTAGTCGATAGTAAAGGAAGTCGATCTGTAACGTCAGACCTTCCGAACCAGATTCCTCCAGTATTCATGAATGGAGAATCGGGATGGCTCCTCACAGGCATCGTTAATTTCGATGGTAAAAATGAAGCTCTGTTGGAAAACGGCGGCACAAACGAAGGTCAATATCTTTCGATTGGGCAAACTATCAAAAATGCAACGTTAGTGGATATCACCCGAAACTCCATTACACTCTCAGGGCCAAATGGACTGACCCAAACATTCATGATTCTCGAAGATCGTCCAATTGTTGACGACACCAACCTGAGCGCAAACAACTCGCCGTTCGATCCCCTCGTTGGCAATATCGGAATTTCACAACCAAGCAACTCAGCGAACAATCGCTCCGCCCAAAACAACAAAACAGGAAACGGAAATGAAGCAACGAATGCAACTAATTAGTACCCTCGCCATGGCCCTCGCCATTGTGAGCCCCGGAACCGCATTAGCCGAGGCAGGAGCGCCGCAGTTTAATACCGGAGCATCCGCAGCGCAAGAGCGCAAGCCAGCCTGGGAAGAGTTCAAATTACCGAACAAGACAGTTCGACTCAATTTCCGGAACGCCAACGTTGATCTCGTACTTGATCTTTTTATGAAAGTCTCTGGCGTAACCATTGTCAAAGACCCGAACCTTAAGGAGCCAATGTCGCTCAGCAGTGCCAAAGCAGTACCGATCAAAGAGGCCTTTGAAATCCTCAATGCCGCGCTGAGTGTTCGAAATTATGAACTCGTCAAGCAAGGCAATCTCCTACTCATCAAAAAGAAAGAGGAGCGCCAAAGCGGTTTCGGAAGCATGTCACCCGAACAACTTCAGCAAATGATGGGGGGCGGTAGCGGTGGCCCAACCACACTCGAAGTCTATCGAATCAAGTATGCCAGCGCAACCGAAGTTGCCCGCATCATCAACGAAGTATTCCAACAACAAGAACAAGCAGCCAACCCATTCGCTCAATTCTTCGGTGGCGGAGGTGGTGGTAGAACTCAACGTGGCGGCGGACGTGGTGGAAACACTGGATTCTCATTTGGCGGACAAAGTTTTGGCGGTGGGAGTCAACAGCCATCCGTCCGAGCCTCATCAGATGATTTCAGTAACTCAGTGATCGTTAACGCTCCTCAAAGCAAACAGCGCGATGTTGAAGACCTGATTCAAAAAGTTGATCAACTGACTGATGCGCCGCTCCAAACCAAGATATACAAACTCGAATACGCGGCGGCAACCGATCTCGTAACTTCGATCCAAACAATCCTCACTGCAAACGCACCCCAAGGACGAGGTAACACAGGACAATCTAATCAAGGCGGATTCGGAGCATTTATTCGGCGTGCAACTGGGCCAGGTGTTGGCGAAGCAAACGTCACCGCCGACAGTCGATCAAATTCTCTGATCGTTTCAGCGACCTCAGAAAACCACAAAATCATCGAACAGCTAATGCCCGAACTCGATAAAGAAGTCGAAGTTCAAAACACAACATTCGTCATCCCCCTCCAAAACGCCCGCGCCGACAGTGTTGCAACGTTGTTGACGTCAGCATTTGGTACAAGTAACCGCAATAATGGCCGCAACACGGGCGCAACAAACACCGGACGTAACACTGGTGCTGGAAACACTAACAACCGCAATCGAAATGGAGGCGGAGGAAATGGCGGCGGCGGCGGAGCCGCACTTAACGGTGGACGCGGAATTGAAGATGTACCAGCACGATTCTCGCCCAATGCCAAGGGCGAAAATGAGCTCGTCATGGAATTCGAAGATCAAAACGACGAACTCTACACCCAAGTTCGCACCGGACAAGGTGGCTTCTTTGGTGGATTCGGTCAACAAAATCAACAAGGGAGTGGTTCAGGAAATGTTGCTCGTGGCGCCGACGGTCGACTCGTCAACGTCCGCGATCTCAGTGGACAAGTCAACATCATTCCCGACCCCAACACAAACAGCTTGATTATCGTTACTGCCCCAGAAAATATGGAACTGATTCGTCAGATCCTTGGTCAACTCGATAAAATTCCCGAGCAAGTCATGATCGAAACCTTGATCGTTGAAGCAACTCTCGACAAGTCGCTCAAGCTCGGCGTTGAATGGAATTACAATCAAAATCCCGCTTTCGGTAACCAAGGAACTTCCGGCAATGTCGGTACAAACTTTGGTCAACAAACCGCAAGCCCGGCGCTACAGGGTCTCCGATACACTCTCACCGGTGGGAATTTCTCGGCCTTTATCAACGCCCTCGCAAGTGACGATAAATTCCAGGTGCTCAGTACCCCACGAATCTTCACAAGCAACAACGTTGAAGCCGAGATCAACATCTCACAGAGTGTTCCCTACATCCTCTCAACTCGAGAAGATGCCAACGGAAACCTCACATTCAACTATGCGTTCCAAGATGTCGGAATCGTTCTTAACGTCATTCCCCGCATCACGGCAAACGGAACCGTCACCCTGGATGTCACGCAAACCGCGAATGACCTCCAAGGGTTCACAGACTTTAACGCACCAATCGTCAACCAACGACAAGCATTCACAACGGTCTCCGTTGCTGATGGGTCAACCGTTGTCCTTGGCGGGATGATGCGTAACACCGTCACAAGTAAGGTGAGAAAACTTCCTATTTTGGGAGATATTCCGCTTCTCGGCGAACTCTTCAAAACACGAGACAAGCAAGATGTCAAAACCGAGCTCCTCGTTTTCTTAACTCCCCGAATCGTACGCGGCCCCGAGGAATCGGATAGGTTGCGCTCCGATGAGGTCGGTCGGCTGTCTGAACCCAGCCAAAAAGCAATGCAACAAGCCTTGCCTCCAAAAGGTAAGGGCGATTCCGGTATCAAAACCGGACCCAAAAAGGTAATTGGACAATGATGAACATCAAAACACTTGCAGTCGTCACCCTCGTCATGGGTGCCGCTGTTCTTCCTCTATCAGCAGTCGCGCAAGGTCGCGGTCAAGGCGGCGGTGGCTTCGGTCAACGCGGCGGCGGCATGATGCAAATGCAAAATAGCAAAGCACTCATACTTGCAAGGTCAGATGTCCGCAAAGATATCAAAACCACTGCTGATCAAAACACCAAGCTCGACGCTCTTCAAAAGGACTTCCGCGACAAAATGCAAGCGATGTTCCAAGGAATGGGCGGCGGTCGTGGCCAAGGTGGAAATGGCGGCGGTGGAGGTGGCGGAGCTGCAGCAGCCCCCGATTTTGCTGAATTGCAAAAGAAAATGGAAGAGATGAATAAGACTTTTGAAGAAAGTTCAATGAAACTCCTCGATGAGGGCCAAACAAAGCGTCTCGGCCAAATTTCATTGCAAATGCAAGGGAACAATGCTCTAAACGACAAGAAGATTCAAGAGGAATTAAAGTTCACCGTCGATCAAAAGCGCAAGATTGATGACCTCAAAGCGTCCATGGATGCCGCTAATCAGGCTATCTTCCAACGCATGCAAAATGGTGAAATTGATCGAACTGAAATTCGACCTCTCATGGAAGAAAACACTAAGATCCTCGATGCTGAACTTGCAAAGGTTCTCACCGCTGATCAAACAAAAGCATTTGAAGCAATGAAAGGCGAAAAATTCGCCCGCGATCCCAAGGTAGACGAAGAAATGCGCAACATGATGGGCAGACGTGGCGGAGGCGGCAACTAGCCAACCCAAAACGCAAAATCCCCTAGAGAAACAATCTCTGGGGGATTTTTTTGTCAGTTCAAACGGCCCGTATCGCTTCCAAAAATGAAAGAGCAATCATCATATGCCCCGCTTGCGAAAGGTGGATTCGATCGCCTGCCAAAGCTGAATTCGGCACGTGTGCCATGAGCGCATCAAGCTCTCCTTGAATATCGACATAAATAGCGTCATTTTTGCGCGCGATATCCATGGCGCTTGCCCCATATTCGTCCATTAATGATCGCATCGGATCTTCCACATTTGGTTCGGCAAAAAACGGACTCATCACCACGACCCCCTGGCATTTCTCCTTCGTCATTCCAACTAGAGAATTCAAAGTGGAGCGGTATTCCGGGAGTCGAACATGATTCTCAACTTGCAAATAATTATCAAATTGCCGCCACACATCGTTAATCCCAATCATCACCGAAACCCAATCCGGTTCAAGTTCTAGAACATCTTCATCCCAGCGACCCGCTAAATCACGAACCGTGTTTCCTCCAATTCCCTGGTTCTGAACCCGAATCCGACTGGATCCAAATTTGACTTTGAGGATTGAATCAACGATCGAAACGTAGCCGTTCCCCAACCCCTGATGAGCCGACTCACCAACTGGACGAGTTCGTCCGCAGTCGGTGATACTATCACCAATAAACAGCAGACTAGAGCCTGGCGATAAAATCATAATCCGTCGAAGTCAAGTGGATCCACTTCTTTCTCACCGCCGCCACTCGCAATGCCTCCCCGTCCTGGTCGAAGTTCTTCAAACTTTGGTGCTAATTCTGGTTTTCCTGCCGCCTTAAGCAACTGGTTTAGCTCTGATACTAACTTGGCCTTAAACCCTTCCAGGCGCTCTTTTTCAGCGTTGTAAAGTGGGCGGAGCGATTCAAGCACATCCCAAGCTTGCTTCGGAGCCGCAAAGTCGCCACCCTGAGCAAAGCCGAGCAACGCTGACAATCGATTATTCAATTGCATCGGAAAGTTCAACAAATCCTGACCGGCTTTCGCTTTATTTTGATAAAGGGCATTCTCAATCGAATCCAGCAAACGAATCGAATATGCCGCTCGATCATCCATTTCCTTAGTCCCCTTGACTTGCTCTTGTATCGCCGTTCGATATCCACGGCATTGCACGACCCAACGATTAACTTCGCTGGCCATGTCGGCAATCTCGCGGCACAATTTGTACTTGGCAACCATGTCTTCATCGCTTGCTTCGCTTAACGGGTTGTTGCCCCAGTCGGCAAATGTGCGAATCAGTGGAACATCAGCAAATTTTAATGTCACCTGATAATCTTTACGAGGTGGAGCTTTTAGAGAACCTGTGTATCCACCCCAGAAAAGCATTCCGGTAAAGGATTCCATTCCAGCATAACTTGGCATGAGATAAGCAACATTCAAGCCCTTGCTGACTTTATTGATCGTTGTCTTTGCAACCGCAACTTGATCAGCATCTAACATCGTAAGCTCCGCCGATCCGCGATCCTGCTTAGACCAAAACTCAACCCGAAGTCCGTAACCGCTCGGATTCTTCCCGACTTCTCCAGAACCAACTGGTCCAAAACGGGAATTGTTCCCATAAGCAGGGAATAACGCAATGTCGGGCACTGTCGCCATCGCAAGTGATGATCGAACGGGAACTATGCTATCAAGAACAAATATCCCGCGACCATGTGTCGCAATGACCATCTCATTTTCTTTCAAGACAAGGTCGTGCACAGGAACTTCCGGAATACCACCAAGTTTGCTCCACTTACCGCTGCCATATTTGGCGTAGACCCCTTCTTCAGTCGCAGCAAAGAACAACTCCTTGTCAACCGAGTCCTCGCGAACCGCATGAACCCAATACTCGCCCGGTAATCCCGCAACATCTGCCTTCCAAGTCTTGCCGTAATCATCGGTTACGAAAATGTACGGCTTAAAGTCGTTTTGGCGGTAATTGTTGACTGCCGCAATCGCGCGACCTGCAATCTCCGGAGAAGCTTCGATCATGCTAATCGTTGCCCCCGAAGGAACACCTTTGGGTGTTACATTTGTCCAGGTCTTTCCATCATCCAGAGTTACGTAGACCAAACCATCGTCACTTCCCGACCATATCACACCTTTCTGTACTGGCGATTCGGCAATCGTAAAGACCGTGCAATGAACCTCAACCGCCGTGTTGTCCTTGCTAATTGGGCCACCACTAGGTTGCATTTTCTTGGAGTCGTTCGTTGTCAAATCCGGCGAAATGCGTTCCCAACTCGCTCCCATATTCCTGCTTCGCAAAACGTGTTGCGAACCTACATAAAGCACATTGGGATCATGCGGCGAAAATACAATCGGGTACGTCCATTGGAATCGTTCAACTGCTTCAATCGCTCCTCGACCAATTGGATTATCCGGCCAAGGATCAACTGATCTTCCCGTATTCAATCGATGGTTTGTCCAGCTGAGATCTCCACCGTAGTTGCCGCCAAAAACGATATCTGGATTATCCGGCTTAGCCGTCACGTATCCACTTTCACCACCCGAAGTAGATGTCCAATCATCAAGTTTGATCCCGGCCCCGCGTGTACGACTCGGAATCCGAACTGTGGAGTTATCCTGTTGAGCCGCCAGAATGTTATACGGAAAAGCGTTATCCACAGAAACGTGATAAAACTGCCCGGTCGGGTAATCCTGAGCACTCCACCCTGCGCCAGAATTAGTGGAAACCGCCGCACCCCCATCATTTCCCATAACCAACCGAGCATTGTCACTCGGATCGATCCACATATCGTGATGGTCACTATGCCCCGCAACTCCTGTCCGCATCGACTTACCACCATCAGTTGATTTGAAATACTGAACGTTCAATACATAAACCGTATCCCTAGCCTTCGGGTCTGCATACACATTCGAGTAATACCAAGGCCGCTGCCGGGGGCCCGCATCTCCATTGATTAACTCCCAAGTTTTGCCCTGATCATCGCTCCGATAGAGCCCACGTTCCGCCGCCTCAATCATTGCAAATATTCGATTTGGATCAGCTGGGCTTACCGAAACACCAATTCGGCCCCAGATACCGCCCGGAAGTCCGGGATTACTGCGAATACTCTTCCACGTATCACCACCATCCGAACTCATATAGAGCCCGCTTCCCGCCCCTCCAGAAACCAATTCCCAGGGCCGACGCCACGCTTCCCAAGTGCTCGCGATCATTACTTTTGGATTGCTCGGTGCACAAGAAATGTCAATTGCGCCCGCAACATCGCTTACAAAAAGAGTCTTCTTCCAGCTCTTCCCGCCGTTGGTAGTTTTGTAGATTCCGCGATCATTGCTCGGCCCAAAGACCGGCCCCAACGCCGCAACCCAAGCCGTTTCCGGATCCTTCGCGTCTACAACAATTCGACCGATAAACTGAGTTTCTTTCAGGCCCAAATACCGCCACGTATCCCCTCCATCATCGCTTCGATAAACCCCATCGCCCGGAGTAATGTTCCCCCGAATCGCGTGTTCACCCATCCCCACATAAACTGTCTTTGGTTGACTCGCCGCAACTGCGATCGCTCCTACAGTTCCGGTCTTAAAAAATCCATCCGAAACACACTTCCATGTCTCGCCTTCATCACTCGTTCGCCACACTCCACCGCCCGTCGTTCCCATGAAGAACGTTTTGGGATCTCCGTTAACTCCTGATACCGCAACGGATCGACCACCCCGATACGGCCCAATCTCTCGCCACTTCAAGTCTGCCAAAACTGGATGGTCAGAACCAACTGGTTGCGCCATGGCAACTGGAGAAGAACCCCCGACAATCCCCACCATGAGCAGTGAGAGGGCAAGAAATCGAACCGGACGAACCATTCCCTCGTTTTACCTAACTGAACCTTGAATTAGGTTCATAAATGGCTTTTCAACATCAATTATTAAGTAACCTCAAGGTCAATGGAGTTTCCGTCCACAGAGCGCGACTTCGAGGAATACTGCAATAACTCAAGTCATCGCCCAAACGTGAATGAAACGCTGAATTGCCTCAACTTCCACCCGAAACTTTTGCCCAAAAAGGTGTAAACCAACTTTCGGAACAATTGGCTCTGAAAGTTAAGTAGCAAGGTTATGACGTTCGCCCTCGCTGCAACTCTTCTTGCCACTATGCCAACAATCAAACAAGATACAAACGCCAAGTCCCTCGATTTCTGGCTAGGCAAATGGAAAGCTGACTCGCATCAACCCCAGCCCGACGGCACCATCCAAGAATCAAAAGATGCGGCTAAAAACCACATCACTAAAATTAAGGGTGATAAGGTGATTCACGAAGATTTCACCATGCCTGGTTTCAACGGCGAAAGTTGGAGCGTTTTTGACCCCAAAGCGAACAAGTGGCATCAGACTTGGGTGGACGATGCCGGGGCTTACCTCACTCTGGTCGGTGGAATGGAAGGAGATGAATTCGTACTCACTCAAACCCACCCAAACACCATCCAACGAATGCGATTCACCAAAATCACAAAAGACTCATTCGTTTGGCTTTGGGAAAGCAAGAAAGATGATACGTGGACACTTGCTTGGCAACTTGACTACCACCGCGAAAAGTAACTTCACTATTTCGGAGGCGGTGCCTGATTCTGGTTTCCACGCATATTTTTACCTGCTTCCTGCATTGCTTTCCGGGCAAACTGACCTCGCTCAATAAACGACTTATCTAAGTTCGAATAGGGCTCCGCCTTGGCACCAACATCAACTCTGCCATCTGTATAGTTGATCGAACTGCCCGGCATATTAATTGTGATTCCGCGAACCATTGAACTTAAATATTCTTCGAATTGGGTAAGCGCATATTCGCCTTGGCCCCCGCCTTGACTCTCTATAAATCCATAAATCGCCCCGAAATCCATCGCCGTCAACATACGACCTGTTTGCTGACCTCGCACTCGACCCAATACGCCCTGTTCTTCCTTAATAGAAAACGTCAATGCGAAATTTGCCGGAATCCCGTTCACATACAGTTCTGTCGCTTCATTGTCACTCGCTCTTCTTGGAGGAAGTGGCTCTGTATTCACTGAAATGCTCGATGTTATTCCACCCAACGTCGTTCCAAGCGGCTGATTGAAGATTAGGCTTTCAAGCGCCGTCTTCATCCCATTATTCATCTGGGAAAACTCCCACTTTAAATCTTTGCCAGGATTCACCGACATCAAGTCAGGAGCCATGCTCAGCAACACAGAACTCTGATACTGATTCCCAAGCGTCCGAGTCAGCAACTCTGCTAAGAACGGCTGACCCGCACTGAGCAAAATTGCATCCGGATCCTGATTGTCAACTACATAGCCTCGAGTTCTAATGTAACTCGCGCCGTCCTGTAATTTCGCATATCCATTCGAGTTGGTCTTCGCGATGAGTGCACCAAGTTCTCCCCGGTTGATTCGTGTACGTCGCGCAGCTTCACTATCTTTTGCCCGCACTCGCCGAACTCCTGCATTCATCGACGACATTGTCCATTTTACAAAGGCAGCCTTTGCTTCAGATTCTCGTAAATCAGCCGTTTTACTTGCCTGAAAAAGTTCTGACCAGAGCTGATCCGGCACGACTGCCACAAACTCACTTTCAGGATATACCGCATGAATTGATTCGCCTACAAACAGGTTCAAGAAGTCCACCTTTGCCGGATTATCCAAAATTTTCTTCAAGCCATCATCAAGTTTATAATTACGAGCAACTCGCCCAGTCTCGAGTCGAACAACGTCGTCGCCATTCATCATCATCATCGACATTCCGCCACCTGATCGCCCATTTGCATTGATCGCAACCAATTGTAGTGATGCACTGGACAAGGGGATGACACTGCTTTCAGTGGGTTGCTCAACCTTGTCTTCAATAGGCACTACAGGCAGTTGGTCACTGACCATCAAGAGTTCTTCACCACCGCTACCAACCAACTGGACGCCGACCATGATTGTCGCATTCGAGCGATAAGCAATGACGTTCACCTTAGCGATATTCGCATCAGCTTCCTTTGGTATCCCAAAATCACCTGACCACCCAAAACCATAATCACCAGGTGGGTTTTTCTTCGCTTCATTGATAACATCATTTACAACTTGCCGATATCCTTGAATTGCTTGGTTCAAATTTCCTGGAAACGCGATCTGCCTTTGATTGGGATTTGTACTCCAAACCTTTCTCTGCCCAACTGCTACCCCCGCAAGAGTTCTCGCCCCCAGCTGGCGCATTGCCGCCGTCAAAATTTGACCCCCCATTTCATCCAAGCCGTTTCCTTCGGTGTGAAGAAAAGCCTGTTCGTCGCCCCCGACTCGGACATTACCTTTCATTTTCTCTCGACCCTCGTTCACTTTTTGAACATAACTTTTCGCGCTATCAGCTCCCCACACCACATCCTTACGCTCCGCCAAAGCCTTCTCAACCGCTGCAACCTCTGCTGTATTAGCCTCGGTTTGTACAGTATTTGCAGCAAGTGTCCATGCTCCGTTCTTTTCCGACCACTTGCCATCACAAACGTAAGCCAATTCATCCATGATCTGTTGAACAGTCTTATCCTCTAAATGCATCATCACGGGTTCCCTCCCAATGCCACTTGCCGCAACCATCACCAAGCCGCTTGTTTTCCCTAATTGATTAGCAACCTCATCAACCGGACGCCCCATCGCATCCATGACCGCAATCTTCGTCTCAAGTCCATCGGCCTGCGGAGTCGCCAAAATCATCCCAAGGAGTAATGCCTGCATTTTTCTTCGTCCACACTTCCTAACGAAGAAAACCCTTCCAAAAGTTTCGAAAACTAAAAAGCCCCAACCGCATACTCAATGCAGTTGGGACAATGATTCAAATACTAGTCAATAACTGAAACTTCGACCGGCGGCACCAATCCAATCCGTGCACCTTCGCTCAGCAACAACCGAATCGCCTTGATTCCATCATCGCCCATGTCTCGAGTTCGCTCATTAACGTACATTCCAACAAACTCATCGCTCGTATCGTGATCCATACCCCGAGCAAATGTCAGCGCATATTCAAGCGCCTTCTCGCGATTACTCAAACTCGCCGCGATTGATTCGCGCATACATCGACTGACTTCAATACACGCTTCCTCACCCAAGTCTTTTCGCACAACATTGACTCCCAATGGCAAGGGTAAACCATTCGTTTTCTTGTGCCACCACTTGCCCATATTTGCAATTTCAACCAAGCCCTCTTCGGCATAAGTCAACTGACCTTCATGAATGATTAATCCCGCTTGATACTTGCCCGATTTTATCGAAGGAATAATCTGATCAAAATCCACCACCTCATATTTCGGTCGAATTCCCGAACCAAACTGGTCTTCAAACCACAAATTGAGTTGCAAATAAGCCGATGTTAAAATCCCCGGCACCGCAATCACCATCTCACGCAATTCTTCCAGCGGAATCTCTCGCTCTGCCACGATCATCGGACCATACTGCTCGCCAAACGAACCTCCATGGCGGAGCAACGCGTATTTATCCGCAACATAAGCGAATGCATGTACGCTGACCGCACTGCTTTCCAACTTGCCTTCTTTTGCCCAGTCATTCAACGTCTGAATATCGCGCAGAATATGCTCAAACTCAAAATTACTCTGAACCGCGCCGCTCGCAAGCCCCCAAAACATAAACGCATCGTCAGAATCAGGTGAGTGGCCAAGCTGAATTTTCATCACTTTTCATTTTATCTTGAAAATTCATGCGTGCCTGGGAACAACACCGGGATCGCAAAGTCGTTCACAATAACAATCAATGGTCACCTACACAGATCGCCTCGACGGAATCACTGTCGACGAACTCAGCGGCTTTTTTGAAGGTTGGCCAAATCCCCCTACACCCGAAACCCACCTCAGACTCCTGCAAGGGAGTAGCGAATTCATTCTCGCAAGGGATGAAGGCCAGGTCATTGGATTTATCACCGCAACTACAGACGGCGTTCTGTCGGCCAACATTCCCTTCCTCGAAGTTCTCCCCACTCACAGAAATCAAGGCGTCGGAAAAGAACTTGTCCGGCTCATGCTCCTCAAACTCAACGACTATTATATGATCGATCTCACATGTGACTCTGCGCTAAGGCAGTTCTATCTCAGCATGGGCATGACTGCGCTAACCGCTATGGTTAAACGCAACATGGAAAAACAAAGTGGTCGACCAGAATAAACTGATCGACCATTTTAGTGCAATCTAATTGATTAGCTAAGTTTGCGAACTGCCGCAATAACGTCATTCACATCCGGGATGCACTCAAGTTCAAGGTTCCGAGCATAAGGCGTCGGGACATTTAAGCCACCACATCGCACGACCGGCGCATCAAGATCATCAAAACTTTCTTCCGCGATTCGGGAAGCAATCTCGCCCCCAAATCCGCCGAACTTCCAATCTTCATAAACCACAACCGCGCGGTGTGTCTTCGCCACACTCGCATTGATTGTCGTCATATCGAGCGGACTCAGTGAGCGGACGTCAACAACTTCGGCGCTAATGCCATCTTTCGCTAAGGCTTCCGCCGCCGCAAGGTTCACCTGCGTCATGCGAGAATAACCAATCAAGCTCACGTCGTTCCCTTCAACAAGGATGTTTGCCTTTCCAAACGGAACCATAAAATCACGGTCGTCCGGAACTTCACCCATTACTGTGTAGAGCCCAGGATTCTCCGTAAAGATCACCGGATTATCATCGCGAATCGCCGTTCTCAGCATCCCATAGGCATCAATCGCCGTCGCCGGAGCCACAACTTTCAGTCCCGGAGCGTGGGCATACCAACCCTCAACGCAGTGGGTGTGTTGAGCGGAAAGCTGCTTCGCTGCACCACCCGGCCCGCGAATCACCATCGGACATTTAGCTTGTCCACCGGTCATGTAATGAATCTTCGCCGCATGGTTGATAATCTGATCCATCGCCAAAATCGAGAAGGACATTGTCATCATCTCAACCACTGGTCGAAGGCCGGTCATCGCCGCGCCAATCGCAATGCCCGTAAATCCGCACTCCGTAATCGGAGTGTCAATCACGCGTTTTGGTCCAAATTTATCGAACATCCCTTGAGTAACCCGGAATGTCCCTTGGTAACGACCAATATCTTCACCGATCAAGAACACATTCTCGTCATGTTCAATCTCTTCCGCAAGCACCTTACTAATGGCGTCGCGGTAGCTCATTGTTTTTGTTGCAATTTCAATAGCAGCCATCGCTTAGTGCCCCTTCTCCGGTTCCATGTCGGTATAAACGTTGTCGTAGACTTCACTCGCATCAGGGAATGGCGAAGCATCGGCTGCTTCGTAAATCGCATCCACCTTATCCGAGAGTTCTTCGTCAATCGCTTCCATTTTCTCACGTGTCATCACGTTCCGTTCGATCAAAACCTTTTCTAATCGTGCGATCGGGTCGCGTTTCATCGCCTCTTGTTCTTCTGCCTTGGTTCGATAGAGCTCGCGGTCATTGTCCGCCGCGCCATGACCATTGAATCGATAGTTCATGATCTCAACCAAATATGGTTTCTGCTCTTTCCGAACCCAGTCAACTATGCGCTCCATATCTTTATGGAACTCAATAATATCCATGCCGTCGATGCGCTCACTCTTGATCCCGAACGGCTCACCTCGCTTATGAAGTTGAGTATCCGCCGCATGGTATTCGAGCCGTGTCCCCATGGCAAATTCGTTATTTTCAATGCAGAAGATAATTGGTAAGTCCCAAAGACCCGCCATGTTCATTGTTTCAAAAACAACTCCCTGGTTAGCCGCTCCGTCACCAAGCAAACAAATTGTCACTCGATCTTCACCGCGATACTTGCTCGCAAATGCCAATCCGCCACCAAGCGGAATGTGACCTCCAACAATCCCCCACCCGCCATAAAATCCGCGTTCGATATCGTAAATGTGCATCGAACCGCCTTTACCCCGGCTCAGACCACCACTGCGGCCCATGATTTCACTCATAACGCTCACCGGATCGGTTCCGAGCAAAAGAGGTTGTGGGTGATCACGGTAAGCAGTGATCATATAGTCATAGCCAGGCTTGATCGCATGGTGAATCCCAACTGCGGTTGCCTCCATCCCCACATAGGTGTGCATATAGCCGCCAATCTTTCCAAGGCGGTACGCAACATTGCATTTCTCTTCGAACCGACGAATAAAGAGCATCTCACGATAAAACTCTTCGAGCATTGCCGGGCTTTCTAATTTTTCCAATTTGGCCTTCGCCACTCAATAACCTCTTTTTGTTTGGTGTAAAGCCCGCCGCTCCATTGAGACGTGCTCTCGCAGTTTACCAGCCCACCCCCCGCACAAATGACGGATGGGCCTTATCCTAATCGGTTTCTTAACCGAAATCAACAGGTTCAATCGAACCTAACTCCGAGTCAATTGCACGAATAAACACAAGAATCCTTTCTCCCCGCGGGAACTAACGTTATGACTCACGCAGTATTATCGAACGTGATGCTTCTGAAAGTCGGTTGGTTTGTTGCCCTCTTCACCATCCTTACGGCTGGTGTTGGGGTTGCATTGTCAACCCAAAAGCAAATCAATAAAAATAATATCGTACTTACCCAGACGCTAGCGAAAATCGCTGTCTCCGATCAAGATTGGAAAAGTGCTAAGGAATGGAATCTTGAGTTGCTCAAACATAATCCTGAAAACAAATCAGCATTGTTCAATCTTGGTCTCGCCCGCCACTACCTCGGAGAATATGAACAAGCACGACAAGATTGGAATCACTCGCTCCGTCTTGGAGGTGAACCTGGCATTATTTACTACAATCTCGCCTGTAGCTACGCACGGGAAAACAATACCGAGCAAGTCTTGAAATGTATCCAGAAATCAAAAGATGAAGGCTTTAATGTCAAGGAATACTCGGAATCCGATCCAGACCTCGCTGAAATGCGAAAAAGCCATGCTTTCATGCAAATAGTTAAATCAAATCGCACCAAAAGCGATTAGTTTTTAGCCAAGCCCTAGCAAAAATACAGGCTCCATCAAAGTAAAATTCATGTTAGAATATAGGCGAGAATACGTATTCTTCACCGACTTCCCAATGACCATTCTTCGAAGTTCCCTAAAAAGTCTCTTTGCTGCGCTGCTAATCGCTGCAATGAGCACCGGGGCAATTGCCCAATCTGTCCAAAACTTCACTGGTCAAGGGCCATGGGTGGGATCCCTTCTTGTCGAACACGAATGGAAATACTTCTCAGTCGATGTCGAAGGACAACACGGCGAGCTTAAGTGGTTCCTTGTCGAAGCCATTGGTAATTTTGAAATCTATTACAAACAAGGGTCAATCCCAACTGAATCAAGCTACGACTTCAAAAAATCTTTCATTGGCCCAATCGAAGGCGGCGACGCAACCCTCACAAACCAAACTACACCAAAGCTCACAAACGGACGCATGTACGTTGGCGTCTACGCATCGCGCGGATGCAAATTCCGGTACCGACTATCCCGCAACGTCGTCCCAAGCCACATTCCAGGCATGGGAAGTATTCCAACTCCACAAGGCACCAGTTTCCGTACATTCGCTCCCAACGCCAACTCAGCCCACGCCGCCGGACAATTCAATAACTGGAACGATCTCGCCGCACCTATGCAATCCGAAGGCAACGGTTACTCATCTGTCTTCATTCGCGGCGCAAACTCAGGTCAACAATACAAATATGTGATCCGCAACGGCGCCCAAACTCTCTGGAAAACCGACCCCTATTCCCAACAACTCACAAACTCCGTCGGGAACAGCGTCATCTTCGACCAAAAAGCCTTCAATTGGGATTCAGCCCCATACTCCACTCCATCTTGGAATAACACCGTCATCTACGAGATGCACATCGGCACCTTCAACGACTCACCCGGAGGCGCACCTGGCACGTTCTACACTGCAATCCAACGTCTCGACTACCTGAAAGACCTCGGCGTCAACGCCATCGAACTCCTCCCCGTTACCGAATTCTCCGGCGACTTCAGTTGGGGATACAATCCGAGCAATCCATTTAGTGTCGAATCCGCATATGGCGGTCCTCAAGGTCTCAAAACCTTCGTCAACGAATGCCACAAAAGAGGCATCGCCGTCCTGATAGATGTCGTCCACAACCACTACGGCCCCAGCGATCTTGAACTCTGGCGTTACGATGGGTGGAGTCAAAACAATCGAGGTGGAATCTTCTTCTATCAAGACGAACGCGCCAACACACCATGGGGCAACACCCGCCCCGATTTCGGTCGCGGATTTGTCCGTCAATACATCCGTGACAACGCCATCATGTGGCTCGAAGATTTCCGAATCGACGGAATCCGATGGGACAGCACTCTCAACATCCGCCGCACAAACTGGGGCGACAATCCCGACGGATGGAGCCTCATGCAATGGATAAACGACGAAATCAACGCTCGCCAACCATGGAAACTCAACATCGCCGAAGACCTCCAAGGAAACGAGTGGCTCACCAAAACCACCGGGGCCGGCGGAGCCGGTTTTGACAGTCAGTGGACTCCCAACTTCGTCCATCCCGTCCGCCCCGTCCTCACAACTCCAAGCGACTCCAATCGCAATATGAA
>JBJXDW010000073.1:0-32514 GCA_046154445.1 Fimbriimonadaceae bacterium
GTTTTTAATGGAATGAAGGATCGAGACGGTGTGAAGTACGCATCGATCACGGGTCTGATCAAACTGGATACGGATGCCGCGAAGTATATCAATCAAGCAATGCGAATGACAGCAAACCAATCCGGTCTTGCAAAACTTCCAATGAAGCTGGATACGAAGATTGAGTTTGAACTTGATCCAAAAACTTATACAACAAGACGGGCCACTTCTAGCTCTGTTGGAAATTGGTCAATTTTTATTTCTGGCTTTAATGATGCGTATCAGGAAGAACGAATCAACGGAAAAGCGAGTATCGTCCTGAAGTCGATTAAGTAACCGGTATCATTTCGGGGTGAAAAACGTCCAGATCAACAAAATTCCCTTTTTGATTGGTCTGGGCGTTTTTATTGTTTGTTTTCTGTTTAGGCTTGTTGGAATCACCTGGGGGCTTCCGACGGAGACCCGCTACCATAGTCTGCATCCGGACGAAGAAGTGATCTTGATGTATTCGCAGAGTATTGAACCGACGAAAGGGAAGTTCACGCCGGGGTTTTATAATTACGGCACACTCTATCTCACGATTCAAAAAATTGCGACTTCGGTTGTCTCGGGATATGGCGGTGGTCCGCAGAAAGAGGATGGTTCAGATGTTCCGCTTGCAATTGGGCGGTTTATCCTGGCGGGGCGGGTGATTAGCTCGCTAGCTGGTGCCTTGGCTGCTTTGGCGGTGTTCTTGACACTGTTGCGGCATACAAATTGGATCGGAAGCCTCCTGGGGGCAACAGCGATCGGATTGACCCCAGCATTTCTAGAACATAGCCGGTTCCAGACGGTCGATGTGCTGGCAACATGCTTTTTAACGTGGTGTTTTTACAATTGCTCGCGGATGTTTCCGCAAGAAGGCGAGGAGATTGATCTCAAGAAACTCCAAAAACTGACGATCTGGGCAGGTGTTTTTGCGGGATTATCGGCGGGGACAAAATATACGGGAATTCTTGCATTTGTGGCAATTGGGTTTGCTCTTTTTTTCATTTTGGGTAAAGATCGTCTTGGTGCGATTGCGAAACTGATGTTGAGCGGCTTTGTTTCGATGATTGCGACTTTTGTTTTAGTCACCCCCGGTGTAGTGTTAGACAATGCCAAGTTTATGCAGGATTTCAAGTACGAAATGCTTCATACATCGACCGGGCATGGCCTTGTTTTTGCCGGAACGTCATCGGGTTGGGTTTATCAGATATCAAACCTTGTGATCGGATACGGCGGGCCGTTGCTGATTTTTAGTGTTTTGGGAATGGGCTATGCGATTTATCGGAAACAAACTTGGTTAATCGGGCCGATCGTTTTTGCGGTTCTGATTTACATTTTGATTGGCCGGGCGGAAATAAAATTTATGCGCTATGTCTTTCCGCTTCTTCCGGTATTGGCGATGGGTTTTGGATGGATTGTGGGACGAGCACATGAAAAGGGATCCACCGGATCTAAGGCGTTTGTTGCGTTTTGCATTATTTCGCTGAGTGGGTTCGGGGGTGGTCTTGTTTCTTCGGTGAACTTGACGAATTGGATGGTTCAGCCGGATGTCCGTGACCAAATGGGTGATTTTATTCGGTCGAATCTGCCTAAAGGGTCCTCGATTGGGTTGGTTTCCGATCCTTGGTTTTATTCACCGACATTGCATCCGAATATCCAGGCTGGTCCAGCTCAAATGCGCATTGAGAATCGTCTCGAGCAGCTTAAGGAAATTCCGGACTTCAAGGTTATTCGTCATATACCGTCTGATTTTTCAAAGAAGCAGGATTGGGATTTAAGACTGGTCACGGAAGATAAACCTGACTTTATTGTATTTAGTAGCTATGAAACTGAAGGGCTCGTCTTATTGAAAATTCAAAAGAATCCTGATCCACAATTTGCAGTTCAATTGAGTCAGTTTTCAGAATTTATGGATGTTTTGCATCGGGATTACGAAATGTTGGGTGTGAAGTCGCCAACGGGGGCGTCTATACCGTTGTTAGGTCAGGATGGATTGCTGTTTACGGGCGGCATCCATGATATGGCCTACATTCGTCCTCAATTATGGATTTGGATCAGAAAGGATTTGCGAACGGAATCGAGTGGTACCTCGACTCCCTTAAATTCGAGCGAGGGGCAAGCGAACACACCATCGGAGCCTACGCCGGAGACCTCCAGCGCGCCGCCGACTTCTTCATCGGGCGGGGCCGCCAATCCTGGCACCAATTAGACGGCGAAGATTTACTTCTTTATCAAGTAACGGCGAAGCACGATTCAGCCGCAACGACCGCCCGGCGCCGGGTGAGTGCCCTGCGATCTCTGCTCAAATTTCTTAAAAAGCATGGCGAAGGCCCGAAAGTGGATTTGCCTACGGCGGCGGGGATTCGCTTACCCAAACGCGTTCCCAAAGCGCTGACGATGGATGTTTTGGAGCGATTGTTAGGCTCGCCTGATCTATCAACTCCAGCGGGAGTTCGTGATCGAACGCTCATGGAAGTTGTCTACGGCACTGGCCTCAGGGCGAGCGAGGCAATTGGATTGCGGGTTGAGGAGGTGGATTTGGCGTCGGCAGCATTTCGAGTTACTGGAAAGCGGGGCAAGACTCGGTGGGTGCCGCTCCCGATGCATACGTCGCCCTGGTTGGAACAATATTTGAACGAAGCGAGACCGCAACTCGTGAAAGGGCAGGTTGCGCAGGTTTTTGTGGGAGCGCGAGGGAAGGCGTTGAGTAGACAGTCGGCATACGCGATTCTTGATCATCATAGGCGGAACGTCGGGATAACGACGGCAGTCAGCCCTCACACGCTTCGGCACACGTATGCGGTGCATTTGATTCAAGGTGGGGCCGACTTGCGGGTTGTGCAGGAGTTGCTGGGACATTCGAGCATCAGCACGACGCAGATTTACACTCAACTCGATTTGGAGCACGTTCAGCGCATTTACGAATCAGCTCACCCGCGAAAATGACTACTGGCTGAGTCGGATTTCTAGGTTTCCGTATCTTGTGTCTCCGGCAAGGATAATCGCCCGGCGGATCACTAGAGTTCCGTCTTTATCGACTGCTTTGGCTTTTTTCGTTGAGACCTTCATTGCGTCCGATTGAGTTCCAAGGCGGGCCGAGTTAGTTGTCGCTATGATTTTTCCCGCGTTATCAGAAACACTGACCTCTTTGTAGTTTCCAGCTTTGGCAATGTCTGTGAGGAGTCTTTGGAGTTTGTCCGGGGAGTCAGTAAGAACGTTTGGCTCGATGGCCTCGCTCATTGCATCGACTGAGCGTTCGAGTTCGGAAATCCGGGTTTGTTCCGTCCTAATGTTGGCTCCAAAGATTACGACGATTAAGAGAATGATCGTCATGCCTGCCATGATAATGCCGCGCATTTTGGGATCCATTGATTTAGATTCCTTTGAAGCGGGTGCAGGTGGTGGGGTTGACTCTTCGGACATAACCTATTGTAGCGGAGGTTTTGGTAATTCAGCGTTTGGTACTACTTCTAAGCTCCAATCGGACCTTTCACCCACTTGAAGCCGTAGCGACCCGGCCAGGCCGATCATTGCGGCGTTGTCGGTACAGAGGGAAAGCGGGGGAACTAGAACAGAGATGTCTCTGCGGTTGCATTCGCCGGCGAGAGTCTCGCGGAGAGAAATGTTTGCGCTGACTCCGCCGACGAGGGTAACGGCGGTGATGCCAGATTCTTCGCAGGCGTTGAAGGTTTTGGCGACAAGTACATCAACGATTGCGGCTTGAAGGCTGGCGGCAGCATCGGGGATGCTGATCGATTGGCCCTCGTGTTCAACGAGTCGAAGCATTGCGGTTTTAAGACCGCTAAAACTGAAATTGAATGGATCCTTGGGGATTGCGCGAGGTAGTTTGTATCGCTTGGGGTTACCGAGTTTTGCCTGCTCTTGGATGGCGAATCCACCGGGGTAACCAAGTCCAAGGAGTCGCGCCCCTTTGTCGAAAGCTTCGCCTGCGGCGTCGTCCCGGGTTTCGCCGAGGATTTTATAATCACCCGGAGCTATGACTTGGACAATTTCGGTGTGTCCGCCGCTGACGATGAGGGCAATGTGGGGAAAGATGAGTTCAGCTTCAGGATCGCCAAGGGGAGACATGAGATGCCCTTCTAGGTGGTGAACACCAAGGATAGGAAGGCGCCTTTGAAAGGCAATGGCTTTCGCGGCTGAAACACCAACGCTCAGTGCTCCGACCAGCCCGGGGCGATTGGTAACACAGACCGCACTTAGTTTAGGTTCTCCCGCTTTTGCCATTGCTTCTAAGTAGACCGGGAGAATGCTTTCAACATGTTGGCGGGCGGCGGCTTCGGGAACGACTCCCCCCCATTTGATGTGCATGTCGATTTGGCTGGCAACAACATTGGCAAGAATTTCGCGACCGTGGATGATTGCGACCGAAGTCTCGTCGCAGCTTGTTTCAATTGCGAGAATTGGATCGGGCCAGAATTGCAGAGCTACAGCCTTTCCCATGTTTGCAGGTTGTAGAGCCACATAATCACGGCATCTTCTTTATTGTCGGGATAGTAATTTTTGCGTTTGCCGGTTGAAGCGAAACCCATTTTTTCATACAGTTCAATGGCGGCTTGATTGCTCGCTCTGACTTCTAAAGTTGCGCAGGTCGCCCCTTTACTCACGGCCCGGAGGAGAAGTTCGGTAATCAGTTTTTCAGCATAACCTTGGCGTCGATAAGATTCAGCGATTGCTACGGTGATGATGTGGGCCTCATCGATCATAATCCACTCTCCGGCAAAACCGATGAGATCGGTTCCAAGTTCGCCGATGATGAAAATGCCGTGGTCTTGGCTCAGCTCGTTGCGGAATGATTGCTCCGACCACGGGCAACTTTGTGATGCTTTTTCAATTTCGACAACCCGGGCAATATGCCGCTCTTCGAGCGGGGCGATTCGGAGGCTTGCCACGGTTTATCCGCCTAGATAGGCTTCTTTGACCTTAGGATTGGTCAGAAGGGCTTTGCCGGTGTCTTGAAGGACGATATTGCCGGTTTCGAGGACATATGCGCGGTCGGCGACTTCGAGAGCGCGAACGGCGTTTTGTTCTACTAGTAGAATTGTGACTCCGTCGGCATGGAGGTCTTTGATCACGTTAAAAATTTCGGTTACCAGGTTAGGGGCAAGTCCCATGCTGGGTTCATCGAGAAGTAGCAAGCGAGGGCGAGCCATGAGGGCGCGGCACATTGCAAGCATTTGCTGTTCGCCGCCGGACATCGTGCCTGCATTTTGTTTGAGGCGTTCGCGAACCCGGGGAAAACGATCTAAAAATTTGTCCATATCCTTTTGAATCTCGCCATCTTTGCGAGTAAATGCACCGAGCTGAAGATTTTCTTGGACGGACATATTGGTGAAAATGCGGCGTCCCTCTGGGCTTTGGCTGATACCAAGTTGAACGATGTTATCTGGGCTTGTCGCAGCCAGATCCGTTCCTTCATAATCCATCGTGCCCGACCGTGGGCGAACCAGACCACTGATCGCTCTGAGCAATGTGCTTTTTCCGGCACCATTAGAACCGATAATTGATACAACTTCACCTTGGTTAACTTCAAGGTTGACTTCGTTAAGAGCCTGAATTGCGCCGTAAAAGACGTTCAATCCTTCGATCTTCAGCATGAGCATCATTCTAGCTGATAACTGTGACCATGCGCTGAACTGGATTTTATAAAGCCAAGTGTCCTAATGCGATTCCCAAAACGCAACGCGTTCGTCTGTTTTCCAGGTAAGGGTAGGCAATGCTAGCGTTGACAGCAGCAATTCTCGGGGCAATCATGACCCAATCATCATCTCAATTCAAGCTTGTCGAAGCAAATGAATGGAATTTTGTTTCCGTTCAGATGAGTGATTTATCTGTGATTGAGAGTGGGGGTCGTAAGCAGATGTTTGTCACGATTGGTGGTCATTCGATTTCAGAATTGATCCCGAGCTGGACAGGGAAAGCGCAAAACGGATCGAGTTTGACGTTTTTTGTTCGCCCAGAAACCGAAGGCGCGGGCGAATTTAGTCTGGGGACTTGGAGCGAAGGGGTCGCAACGCCAGGTTCGCGTTCTAGCGTGAATGATCAGGAAGATGATTTTTCTAAGGTAATTACTGATACTTTAATTCTGAAGAAGCCAGTCGACCGCATTACAGTGCGGATTGAAGCTACGCCGGCACCGGATGGCACGATGCCTGAACTCAAAGATCTCAGCTTTGTATTAACGAGCGCTGATCCTAAGGGAACTCCTAACGGAATGGCACTTTGGAACACCTTGCTTGATGTTCCTCAAAGGGCACAGTCGAATTATGAAGGAGGGGGCGTGCTCTGTAGCCCGACTTCCGTGTCGATGATCCTGGCATATTGGTCTAAGAAACTTAACAAGCCAGAACTTGATAATGATGTTCCAATCGTCCAAGCCTGTGTCTATGATCCGGGTTGGAATGGAACGGGTAACTGGCCATTCAACGTGGCGTTTGCGGGTTCGCAGCCTGGAATGACGGGGTATGTAACTCGATTTCGATCGATCCAAGATATTGAAGCATTTGTTGGCTTCGGGGTGCCTATTGCGACTTCGGTGAGTTATGGTTTGCTCAAGGGTGTCGGCAAGCAAGATAATGACGGGCATCTGGTTGTCGTAGTTGGATTCGACAAAGATGGTGATCCGATTTTTAACGATCCAGGTCGCAATATTGTTCGACTGACATATAAGCGAGCCGACTTTGAAAAGGCGTGGGGCAATTCAAATAACACCGTTTACGTTATTCATCCACGCGGATGGAAGATTCCAAAAAATGGCCCTTGGCCAGAACAAAAATAGAGACAGCACATGAAACCTTGGAAAATCGCATTAATGATTCTGATACCACTGCTCATTGTAGTGGCACTTGGAGTTATGGCAACGAGCGCACAGAAAAAAGGCTCGGAAAAACAAAGAGAAGACTTAATAAAGACCTCGGTTGCTAAGGTGACGAAGGGCGACATCGCAATTCGAGTTGTGGAAACCGGTTCGCTTGAAGCTCTGACAACGGTTGAAGTCAAAAGCCAAGTTGGGGGCCGAGTTGCGAAACTAATGGTCGACGAAGGTGACTTTGTTGAAAAGGGTGACCTCATCGCGGTTATTGATCCTCAACAAACCGAACTCCAAGTACAACAGAATCAGGCACAACTCCAAGGAGCCAATAGTTCTGTCCGTCGACTTGACGTTGAAATTGCTCAACGGCGTGTGACGGCAAAGACAAATCTTGAGCGGACGAAGTTGCAAGTTAAACAACTCGAACGTGATATGTCGGCCCAGCCAGCAATCACTAATGCAACGATCAAGTCTGCTGAAACTGGTTATACGAGCGCGCAAAAATCCTACGATTTGCTGGTTAAGGTAACGCAGCCAAACCAGAAAACGCAGTCCGAGATTGCGGTTCAGGATGCGGAAAACAATCAGCGACAGGCACAAGTCGAAAAAGATCGTCAACAAGGACTCTATGAAAAGGGATATGTAAGTAAGCGCGAGGTCGAACAGGCTAATCTTAATTTGCAGCTCGCAAATACTAAAGTACGCCAGGCTAAGGAAGCTCTCCAAAGACTTGATAATGAGCAGCGTTTGGATCGTGAGCAATCGCAGTATCGGGTTTCACAAGCTAAATCCGAGCTTGACCGAGCCAGAGCAAATGCGATTACTGACCCGAATCGAAAAACGGCCTACCAATCCGCGTTGCAAAATGTTCGTGACGCTGAGGCGGCGTTAAAAGATGTCGATTCTTTGTTGGAACAAAAACGCGGATCGCAGGCGAACGTTTCTCAGATACAAAGTTCACTGAATGATTCGCTCCGGCTATTGGGAGAAACTGAAGTTCGGGCGCCAATTTCTGGGATCGTCACGCGAAGACTTGTACAGATGGGTGAACTCGTCAACGCATTGAGTAGCTTCTCCGCAGGTTCGCCAATTGTTAAAATTGAAGATCGGTCGAAGATGTATGTGAAACTCGAGATCAACGAGATAGACGTCGCTCGACTGACCAATGGTATGCCAGCCACGATAACTGTAGATGCGTTGCCGAATATGAAATTTACCGGAAACGTGACAAAGATTTCTCCAGCGCAAATCGAGAATGCCGCCGCAGTTGGTGGAGATCCGGTTGTGAAATACCTGGTTGAAGTCACGCTTGATCGGGTTGACAAGGTTTTGAAGAGCGGGATGTCCGGTAAATGCGAAATGACTCCGCTGAAAGGCACTGACGTTTTAAGGTTGCCACTTGCTTTCATTGGGGAAGAGAAGGATGGCACGACTTACGCGATGGTTTATGACCCGAACGAGAAATTGAAACCAGCGAAGTTGGGTGAGAAACCAAGTTTTGAAGGCAAACGCGTAGCCATAAAGGTCGGAATCAAAGATCTTGCTTACGCAGAAATTCTATCGGGACTCAAAGAAGGGGACGAAGTCGTCAAGCCACCGTTCAATGGTCCCCAGCGTAAAGGGATGATGCAGTTTGGTCCGGATGGAGACGAAGAAGAACAGAAGACTGACGAGGGAAGTAGTAGCTCGAGCAGTACTACTGAAAAATCAGCTTCGGACACCAAAACAGAGAAGAAGTAAGCCATGAATTTCTTCGAGTCATTTAGAATTGCGTGGGACATGCTTCGGCTTCATAAGCTGAGGGCATTCCTCACGATGCTGGGCGTCATTATTGGCGTAATGAGCGTCACGCTGATCTCGATGATCTCGGGCGGCTTCCAGCACTACATCAGCTACGAGTTTAAAAAACTCGGTGCGGATACGATTTTCCTTTTCTATGATGGCGGCGAGAGGCGAATGGATCGCAACTCTGAGATTGAGGGGATGGAATATGCCGACATGGCAATGCTGATGAATCAAGCTAAAACCCTTGATATTGCATCGGCAACGCTCAAATTGGGTGCTAAGAAGGCAAATTATTTTGAGAAGTCAATTAGTGATCCAGACATCGATGGTGTTGATGAAAATGTTGCGGAGCTCAACAAAGTCGCGGTTGTGAGTGGTCGTCATATTGATAAAGCTGACCTTAACACGCGGGCGAACGTGTGCGTCATTGGTCAAGATGTTCGCGATAAGTTATTCGGAAAAGAACCAGCGGAAGGCAAGTTGATCACTTTTCCAGGAATCACAATGGAAGTCATAGGAGTGATGGATGTTGTTGAGATCATGGGCCAAAACAACAAAAAGGACATCTGGGTTCCGTTGACAACTGCGCAAGATAAGTGGGTCGGCGGAGATAAGATTACATACATCACGACACGTCCAAAAGCGGGGATTTCGGTTGAGGCGGCGATGGACGATGTTTGGCGCGTTTTGATGCTGAAATCAGGCAATAAACGAGTTTATCGGCTCGATTCGCGAGAATCGATCATGAATATTTTTGGCGGTATTTTGGGAGCGGCCGGAGCCGTTCTTGCCGGGATTGCGGCACTCTCGTTGCTTGTAGGTGGAATCGGGATTATGAACATCATGCTTGTCTCGGTCACCGAGCGAACACGAGAAGTGGGTCTCCGTAAAGCGGTTGGAGCAACGCGTGCGAGTGTAATGGCACAGTTCCTGGTTGAGTCGGTATTTCTCAGCGTAGTCGGCGGGTTTATTGGGATGGCTGTGGCGTTCCTTATTGGTCAAGGCGTCACGGCGATTAGTGCAGCGGCGAACTTCCCGAGTAAGGGTGGACTGCAGATGGTATTCCCGGTGAGTGCGGCGGTGACATCAACGGTTATTTCGGCGGTAATCGGGGTGATCTTTGGTCTCTATCCGGCGGCTCGGGCGAGTGGACTCAGCCCGATTGAAGCACTCAGAACTGAGTAGGACAAAAAATCCCCTTGCTCTTGAAGGAGCAAGGGGATTTTTCGTTTATTGAAGTTATCTTCGCGATGCGAGTTTAGCGAGTAGGCGCAGGATTTCGAGGTAGAGCCAGACCAATGTGATGAGGAGTGCGAAGGCACCGTACCATTCCATTGATTTGGGTGCTCGAGCTTGGACGCCGCGTTCGATCATATCGAAGTCGAGAGCGAGGTTTGCGGCGGCAAGAACGATCACAAAGATGCTAAAGCCGATACCGATTACACCTGAACCGAATACGGGCAGTGCATTCACGAAAGCCGGAGCAAAGAAGCCAATCACCATTGAGCCAACATAGAACACGAACACCGCGAGAGTTGCGCCGATGACAATCGTTCTGAAGGTTTCCGTAACTCGAATGATCCGCGTTGCGTAGAGGCTAAGCATGGTTCCGAAGACTGCAAACGTTGCGACGACGGCCATTGGGACAAGCCCAGCGTACGTTGTGCCCTTGAACTGAAGGCTGTATATCAGAGAAATGGTACCGAGTGCAAATCCCATGATTGGTGCATAGGCAAGGCTGATTGGCATCGCCCAGTCGCGTTTGAATACGCCGACAATTCCGAGAACGAAGGCAACAAAGAAGCATCCGATTCCAATTGCGGGTTGGGCCACGATGTAGCCAACAACCGCCATTCCAATCGTAAGCGCCAGCAGGATGGATGTTTTACCGATCGTGCCGTTCAATGTCATTTCGCCGGACTGCTGACCGGCAAGCGAACCAGACTGAGTGAAATACTCTTCCTTCATCGCGGGATTGCTGTTCTTAAACCATTGATTCATTGAATTTTCTCTTTTGTAATTTACAAGACGTTGAATACAGTGAAAACGAGCCCAAATATGACGTTAGTCTCGGATCGATTTAAGTGCATTCAAAACACGTGCCTCTTCTTCCGGAGTTAATGTTACTAGAGGTAGTCGGACAGCCTCGCAGTCGAACCCATCGGAGGCCAGTGCAGCCTTGATAGGAGTCGGGCTTGGGGCGGAGAAGATTGCCTGAATAAATGGAGTGAGTTTGTGGTGAATCGCTGTCGCTTTTGCCGGATCAGCGGGAAACGCTTCGATGAGTTGCTTGAGCTCGCAGCCAATACAGTGTGCACCGACGCTGACAAGTCCATATCCACCCAAACTGAGAATTGGAAGGACAAGTGCGTCGTCGCCAGAATAAATGCGAAATCCAGCCGGAGCAAGGCGGCAAACATCGCTAATTTGTGCCAGATTTCCACTGGCTTCCTTAACGGCAACAATGTTTGGTACCTCGGCGAGTCGCATTAAGGTATCGGTATCAAGATTGATTGCGCTCCGAGGCATGATGTTGTAGAGCATCACGTTGAGGCTGGTTTCGCCGGCAATGGCTTTGAAATGCGCTTCAAGCCCCCGTTGACCCGGTTTACTGTAATAAGGGTTGACCAGCATGATTCCGTGGGCGCCGTGGTTTTCTGCGGCACCAGTCAGGTGAATTGAGTGGGCAGTGTCATAACTCCCACTCCCCATGACTACGGCGGCCCGGTCGCCAACTGACTCTAGAACAGTATCCAAGAGCGCGATTTTTTCATCGTCGCTGAGGGTTGGTGATTCTCCGGTTGTTCCTGCAACAACAATGCCATCGTTCCTTTGAACTTCTACAAGGTGCTTAGCAACTCGAGCGGCTTCCTTGTGGTTGACCGATCCATCCGAATTGAACGGTGTGAGCATCGCAGTAAGTAAACGACCCCAATCGCGCTTGCCAGAAAATGCACCCATGATCAAAAATCATACCGGTGTCTGGCTTATGTGTTTGATGCCCGTTAGACCATTTGGCAACATCGGTGACTCTGATTGAATGGGCGGATCGTCTATTGCTTTGAGCGAGGTAAAAAAGTAACGTGAGCATTCGATCAATCATCTTAATAACGGCACTGTGCGCGGTCACCCCGATAGGGTTAAGCCGTTCATCGGTTGCTAATCCTTCAATGACTCTTTCGGTTGCGGGAAAGGGGGATGTTGTTATTGAGCTTTACAGGTCGGAGGCTCCCAACACGGTTGCCCACATTATCAAACTCGCAAAGAGTGGCTTTTACAAAGATCAAAAGTTTTATGCGGTCTTGAAAGATCCGCGCCCCTTTTTGGTTCGCTTTGGTGATCCTAATACAAAAACGAAACCGATGAACGATTCTTCGATTGGGAACGGTGGAAGTGGAGCACAAATTCAGTTTGAGAATTCTGGTAAATCGCACGTTAAGGGTGCAGTTGGCCTTGCAACTCGGCCCGAATCCCCGAAGGTAGGGGACAGTCAGTTCTATATCATGCTGGATTCAAAGCCGTTTTTGGATGGAAGTTATACGGTTTTTGGACAAGTTGTGAAAGGAATGGACGTGGTCTCAAAAATTGATGTCGGCGATCAGGTAACTTCGGTCACTATATCCGGTGACTGAGACAGTTCAATCCCAATCAGATTCCGCCGGCCCCGCAAAGTTTTGGAGCATTGCGCGGCCGGTGTTGCTTCGAATCCTATATGGACTCGTGAGCCTGCTATTTATCTCATTCATTACTTTTGTCGCCGATGAGATCGCTCCTGGAGATGCGGCAACGATCCGCGCCGGAGAAAAAGCGACTCCAGCGATGGTTCAGCGACTCCGCGAAGAAATGGGGCTGAATAGACCTTGGCCGATTCGATACGTTGAGTTTTTGGGGAACGCATCGCATTTGGAGTTCGGGAACAGCACCCAGGGAACTGAGCAACCGATCCGTGACACATTGGCGAAAGCTTTGCCAGTCACAATGTCTATTGCGGCTTTATCCATCCTCATTGCGACGGTCTTCGGCGTTTTATTCGGCATGACGGCAGCAATTCGTGAAAATAAGGTGTCAGATCGTGCCATTTTGAGCTTCAGTACGCTCGGTGTGACGATCCCGAACTATGTTTTGCTTCCAATTCTTGTTTTGCTGTTTTCTCCTTTGTATTTGGATATGTTGCCGACAAGTTATGAACCACCGGATAGGCAGGTTGCGCCTGGGATTCTCTACATTTTGATTCCGGTGGTAGTTCTTTCCCTTCGACCAATGGCAACACTTACCCGTCTCATGCGGGCAAGCATGATCGATACGCTTAAGCAGGAGTTTGTGCGTTTGGCGGTTGCGAAAGGCGTTTCCCCGCGAAGACTTTATTGGACACACTGCTTTCGGAACGCGTTGATTCCAGTTCTGACAGCGATCGGTACGTCGTTTGGTTACTTGTTGACGGGATCTTTTGTTGTTGAAAGCGCCTATCTAGTGCCTGGAATTGGGAAGACGGCAATTGAGGCGATCACGCAGCGCGATACTCCGATGATTCTGGCATCAACATTTGTCACGGGGTTCCTTTTCATCGTTGTCAATCTCTTTGTTGATATCCTCATTCCAATTATTGATCCGAGGGTAAGGGAGAGCCAAATTTGAAAAAATTTAGAGGCGTTAGCCCGCTCTTTTGGGTAGGGGTTGGTTACTTGGTCTTATTGGTTCTCTTTGCGATATTCGGTCCAACGATCAGGCACAACTACGCGGTTGGTATTTCAACGCCGTTCCGAAATCCCGACGCCATGTTTTGGCTTGGTACGGATGAATTGGGCCGTGATATATTTGCACGTTTGGCTTACGGTGCACGCATTTCGTTGACGATTGGACTGGTTGTTCAAGCAATTGCGGTGACAGTTGGAATTATTGTTGGGATTGTCAGCGTTTATGCTCCACGTTGGATTAGTAGCCCAGTGCAACGATTTACCGATGGAATGTTTGCATTCCCGGACTTGCTCCTGGCGATCATGATCGTTGGGGTTTTCCAGATGGGAGTTGGCCCGGTCATAATGGGGCTTGCGTTTACGGCGTGGCCACCAATGGCCCGGCTCGTAAAGAATCAGGTCGCAACCCTCAAAGACCGGGAATTTGTGGTTGCGGCACAGGCAATGGGGGCGAACACGCCCTACCTCGTCTTGAAGCATATTTTGCCTCACCTTTGGGGAGTGCTTTTTGCCGTGATGATGGTGGATGTAGCGGCGACGATTCTCGCCGAGAGCACGTTGAGCTTTCTCGGAATTGGAGTTCGTCCACCTGAACCAAGCTGGGGTCAGATGATTCAAGTAGGGAACGGGCTCAAAGTTTCGGAACCGTTGATGCTTTTATGGCCCTGTTTAATTCTCTCGTTGACGATCTTTGCGCTCAACTTTGTCGGCGATGGACTACGGACAATTGTTGAACCGAAGAAAAATCAGGCGATCTAGCCAACCTGTTTTTTGAACCAATCTTTCAGGGATTGAATCAGACCGGGCTCTACTGGCCCGCTTAATCCTGGTTCCTTGTCGGAATCTACATGCTTGAGGTTATGGCTTGCATTGGGCACGATGAAAAGTGTTGCTTGGTCGCCATAGGCGGCGGCAAGCGGTTTTGAATCTCTCATGGCACTGATTTGTATGTCGCTTTGACCGTTGCCAATAAACACTTGACCCTTGTACAGTTTTGCGTCAGCAATGGGATCAATATTGAAGTAGCCGTGCCAGATGTCGACCGTCGAGTAGTTGAAGAGTTGGGCAAGAGCCGGATGAATGTCTTTTGGTTCTTCGGCTTTTTCCTTGAGGAGTTTTATTGCGCGGTCTGTGTCGCTTATTAGCCTTGATTTCAGCTCTCCATCAGGAAGTGCAGAGAAATTTCGAGCGAGTTGCTCTATGACAATTACATCCATGCCTCTTCCTGGGGCACCAAGGAGGACGATTCCCTTTGGGTTGAGTTCGCTAGCGAGGTGATTGCTGAACATCGCTCCTTCGCTATGTCCAAGGAGGAACATTTTAGTTTTGTCCGCTGACGGTTGCTTTGCAAGAAATGAATATGCGGATTTGATGTCGGAAAGGTGGTTTTCAACTGAGAAAAACTTACTGATGAGGGCCTTATCGGTCGGCCATTGGTTTTTATAGGTGTGAACTGGTCGTTTATCGAAACAGAGAGTCACGATTCCAATATTGTTGAGTTCGGCCGAGATTTCTTTGAGCACGTTTGTTACAATCGTTGGCGGCTGATTTCCGTCGCGATCAGTTGGCCCGCTCCCAGGTAGCAAAAGTACCGCGGGCATCGGAATTTTGCTCTCGGGTACCCGAAGTGTTCCTTTGAGTTCGAGGCCTACGCCTTGGAAACTCACTTCGGTTGCTGTGACTTGATTCATGTACCCAAATGCAATCGCTGCGCAAAGTAATTCGATCATTATCTAATTATACTAGAACAAGCACTTCTCTTGGGACATAATATTTTTATGAATTCGTTACTCGCTGTTCTTGTCGCGCTGACAATTGCTCCGGCAAGTCACCGCCTCGGATCTTATTCAGAAATTATGTCTGCGCTTCAGGCCGGTGAGGATGTACGTATCGTTGTCGATTATTCCAAGACGATACTCGAAGTTGATGGGGAAAAAGAAGAGTCTCCAAAAGCAATTGGCGGCACGAAGATCGACAGCTGGGAATGGTTCGATAAGGGAGTTGTGAGGAATGAGCTTGCGTATTTTGCGACTTCGCATACGGTCATGATCGCGCATCCTCGCTACGGACATGTCAATAATTACGTACGATTTCGGGTCTACAGTGATGGACAAGTTGAAATAACTGCTCGCTATTTGTCGCTTGATAAAAATGAGATCCTCATGGACGAAACATTTAGGGGAAAAGTGAGCGACGGCAAGGATCAAAACGGTGTTTCATTCTTCATTCCCAGCAAAAATCTGGAGAAATAGGTATAATTGGAGCACGTCGAATTTGGACAAAGTCCAGAACGGGGGAACCACCAACCCTAGGGGTGAAGAGCACAGGATGTGCTCAGGTCTTTTCTTGAACCTAACCCGGCAGCTAACCTCGTAGGCGCAATCAAGAATCTTATGAAAATTCAAATCAATTCCGGCAAATTCGTCGTTTCGGAGGTTACTCCATGTCGTTTGTAAGCCAGATTATGCGCAAGGCAAGTATTGTCGAGCGATCTGAAGCCCCGTCTACTGAAAAGGTTGATAAGTTTGAAGAACTTGTTGATGAAGCGGGAATGATTCGAGATCGGATGGAGTCTTCGTTCACGCGGCTCTCACCCAATGAAATTGAAACGCTTGGACCTGGTCGTCGAAAAGAAATAGCTCAGCTGACTGAAACAATCATGAAGCTGAAAAGCAAGCGAAAAGAGTTCATTGCGAGCTTGACCAACCGAGAAACCGTTCACTAAAAGACTCCTGCTCAATCCGAAAAATAAAGGAGAATTTGCATGAGTGAGAACATGGAAAAGTTCCGTCACATGGATGGCAGTGATGCGGTCATAGAAACGGACTATATTAAGATTCATTTTCAACACGGCGGAGACCCCGAACATGTTGGAGAGAACGGTTGCCGCATTGAAGATGTGATTGCAACTTTGCAAGAAAAGCTCTTGGATTTCCAGGGCAGAGAACTCGCTTGCGAAGAAAATGCAACTGCGCTTTATCATCTCGATCTCGCTCGCGAGGCATTGATGTTAAGAAGACGTCGCCGTGAAAAACAAGGGATTCTCGGTTCGAGGGCGAAACACAAATCAACAGATTAGCTCCTGGTTAGTCAAAAAAGTGGATGTTGGGGCACAGGAAACGGTGCCCCATTACTTTTCAAAGGTTATTGATAATTGCGTCGCCCATTTCTGAAGTAGAAATGAGTTCGCATCCTTTCTCGAAAATATCTGCCGTACGGAGTTTTTGGTTTAACGCAGCTTCTACTGCTGATTCAATTCTTGCCGCTGTTTCATTGTCTTTCATTGAATATTGAACAAGCATTGCTGCGCTTAGGATTGCGGCGACGGGGTTTGCTCTACCTTGTCCGGCAATATCGGGTGCAGAGCCGTGTACAGGCTCATAAAGGCCAAAAACAATGTCTCCCTTAGGATCACTGACTGATGCGCTAGGAAGGAGGCCGAGCGATCCGGTAATCATCGATGCTTCGTCGGAAAGAATGTCGCCAAACATGTTCTCGGTTAAGATGACATCGAACTGGCCGGGGTCACGAATGAGTTGCATAGCGCAGTTATCGACAAGCATATAGCTGAGCGATACCTGTGGATATTGGGTGGCAACTTCGGTGACAACTTCTCTCCAAAGTCGGCTTGTTTCCAGAACGTTGCTTTTGTCAACAGAGCAAAGACTTTTGCGCCTCTGCATGGCAATTTCAAACCCGCGATGGGCGATGCGTTCGATTTCATAGCGGGAGTACAAACAGGTGTCGAAAGCAGTATTACCTTCGTCGCGTCGACCTCGTGGTTCACCAAAATAGATTCCCCCGGTGAGTTCGCGGACAACCATCAGATCCATCATGCTTCGACCTTCTTTGAGCGGTGAGGCGTGGATCAATGGAGCAAGGGTTTTTGCTGGTCGCAGGTTGGCATATAGGTTCAGTTCCCGGCGAAGGGGAAGGAGGCCACCAATTTCCGGTCGTTTAGTAATCGGTTCAATGTTGTCCCACTTTGGGCCACCAACTGCACCCATCAAAACTGCGTCGCAATTTTTGCAGAGTTCGAGAGTTGCAGGAGGCAACGGGTCGCCGCAGTCGTCGTATCCTGCACCACCAAAAGGGGCTTCTTCAAATTCAAAACTGAGGCCAGTTGCGCGTAGCACTCTTACTGCTTCAGCAGTTACTTCGGGGCCAATACCATCGCCCGGAAGGACGGCGACTTTGAAAGACATGATCTCAATTATGGCACTAGGTTGATGAGCTTCGTCGCCGATTCCCTAGGATAGAAATGCCTGCAACCATTGCCAATCCAGATATGCTCATGGGGGCAAGGAGAGGGCGCTCGTTAAAGATTCCACCGAGTTTTCCATCGGATCGATCGAGTCGTTCTTGACGAGTATTTGATGTCAGCATAGATTGAAGCTGATTAAGATCACCCTTTGTGTGAAAATAGACACCGAGTGGTCCAACTGAGCTTAGGGCTAACAAAAACCATCCGAGAAATGTGGCGAGTCTTTTCTCTGCTGCCAATCCAGCGAGGCAGCAAACAAATCCAATACCGCAGGTAACAATTGGGATATATGCCTTTGGCTCTTGCATCCAGATTCCAGCATGGGCGTATCTTGCTTCAGCAACTAGGAAGAGAAATCCCAGGGCGACGATCAGGAGGACAAGTTTGTCTTTGCTCATGTTTTACTCAATTTCTAGGCTTCGGAAGCGACGTTGGGATGGGCTCATATCTTGTGTCAGAAACTGGTATGCCCAGGTGGATTTCCGGAGGAGATCTTGGGCGTATTTGGCTTCATCACTCCCAGTATCAAAGTTCTGTGGCTGGACGCGCTGATTGATTTTTTCAAAGGCTTTGCGAATCTCGTCGAAAGATGCTTTGGCAGTGACATTAAGAATTGTGCGGGCAGTTGCCTCGAGTTCGTTCGTGTCCATTCCGATAGTGGGAGTATCCAAATTTGGTGCGGAGGCAACTGTGGGAGTTGTGGTCTGGTTCGCATCGAGTTCGCGCCATGCATCCATGACATCAAGTCCTTTCACGCGTTCCCATTCTTGATTGACATAGGATCGTAGGACGTTGTAGGCTCGTTTGGCTTCACTCATAGTTTAATTTTCTTGATTGAGGGATTGGTTGACTTCGTCGAACGATTGACTGACACTTTGGAGACGTTTCACGAGGTCGGGAAGGTCTGTTTCCATTTCGAGGAATTCTTGCTTTTCAGTTCCGATAGATGCGGTGATTTTGAGGGTGAGTGCATCAATAGCGGATGTTGCTTCGGCGATGTTTCGATCAATTCGATCAATCGCATCGTTCGGAGCGCTGGGGTCGTTGCCTTGACTTTCAGTTCGCCGCGCCATCTCTACTAAAACATCACGGTTCGGCATCATTTTGGTTGCTTCCCTGAGGGTGTTTCGAACTGATTCCAGGGCATTTGGACCAAGAATTTTAGCCGATTCTTGATTCGAATTGGATTTGAGAACAGCCTCAAAACTTTCTACAGCTTGACGAAGTGGCCTGATAATCGCACGGCTTTCACTCGTTAGCTCAGAAGGGTGGGGCATTTGTGGCCCTGATCCACCTTTGGTGATTGAGCGGATAAAAACATAGCCGATGACTCCGATCAAGAGTCCAATTATGCCCATCCCCAATAGCAACGGTACTCCCATCTTTCTCCTTACAACCTAAACCTAATTGTGGTTCCAAATTGCGTTAATCCGCGACCGCCAAATCGAACATGAGGCATCAATACAACTTGATTTGCCAGTACGAATTCGCCGTCGAGTCGAAACGAATCGACATTGTTCAACCATTCCCTGGCCCATCCAGCAGAAACTCGATCTTTGCCATTTCCAAGTTGATAGCTCGCGCGAATATCGGTAATACGCATATCTTGATCCGATGCGGTCTGACCTTGCTGTGCGAAAATGATCTCACCTTCAACTATGAGAGGGAACTTGAATAGGACAGTGTCGAGGCCGTAAATGCTTTTATAACCGTGGTTCTTCCCGGCACCACTAATATCTTGTCTCAAGATAGCGAAAGCCGTATCTTGAACCCCAAAATTTTCGCCAATTGCAAAACTCAGCCCAGTATTCTTTCCGAGCCGACCAATAATCCCGCTTGGTCGACCAGTTCCCGCATCAGTAACGGCAAAATCGAGAGGTGCATTTTCAAAGACGAGATTGGTGTGCAATCGAATTGCGGGTGCGGTTTCCCGGTAAAGCGAATGCTGACCGAAAGGAAGCACTTGCTTGCCAATTTTCCAGTCGCCGGGAGATTCGAGATAAAATTCGTCGACTTGATCGGGGTCACCATCGCTAATATAGCGTGCGAGTCGCTGAGTAACGGCGAATCTCTTGCCATCAGCCATGCGCCCTTTGAATCCAACGGTACTGGGAAGGGCGTAAGCATCAAACCAGCGGAGTTGACTAGTGCGGCCGTCGCCAAAAAGGAGCGTCGGGCGCAGGTCAACTGCAATAATAATGTCTGGAACTTGAGCAAAACTGAGACAAGACAGAATCAGCCCGCTGAGCGTCGCAGTTACCTTCATCCATTTTCCTCTTCGGTCATTGTAGCTTCTAATAGCCATTGCTCAATTTCGTCGCGATTGACGGTAACTTGATTTTGGGTCGCCATATTTTTAACGGTAACAACGCCCTTTTTAAGTTCGTCTTCACCCAGAATGAGGGAATAAAGTGCGTTTGCCCGATCAGCGGCCTTGAACTGTTGCTTAATGTTTTTGCCTTCAATATCGAGTTGAACAGAAAAATCGCTTGCGCGGAGATCAGCTGCAAGCTCGCGAAGTGCAGGACGCGCTTCTTCGGTAGCGGCAATAAGGAAAGCATCGGGCATAGGGCCAGGGATTTCTATTTCTTTTTGTTCAAGGGTGAGGAGGAGTCGTTCCAATCCGATTCCGACTCCGGCGCTTGGAGTGGCTTTACCACCAATTTGTTCGATGAGTGAATCGTAGCGACCCCCGCCGCAAAGTGAGAGACCAGGGAGATCGTCGTCAACAAATTCAAAAACGGTGTCGTTGTAATAGTCAAGTCCGCGTACAATTCCGGGATCAAGAGTGAATGGAATTCCAGCTTGGGTAAGGGCGGCCTGAACTTGCTCAAAGTTTGCTTTGCTTTCAGCACTGAGAAAATCAGTGATAGGCGGTAAACCCTCTAGAGCGGTTCTCAACTTTTCTTCTTTCGTGTCAAGCAGGCGGATGGGGTTTTTGATCAACTTACTCTGGGTTTCTTCGTCAAGTGAATCGAAATAACCCTTGAGATGATTTAGAATGACCTCGCCAAACGTGGTCCTGGTTTCAAAGTTGCCAATGCAATTCAGCATGACGTGAGTGCTGGCAAGCCCGATGCGGGTGAAAAAGTCGTGGGTTGCAATGATGATCTCAGCATCAGCTAGCGGAGAATCTGACCCGACGATTTCCATTCCAAGTTGGTGCAGTTGACGGTATCGGCCCTTCCCAGGACGTCCGTAGCGGAAACTGTGGTTGATATAGCAGAGCCGGGTTGGCCCGCCAAGGTTACCGATCCCGTGTTCGAGATAGGCGCGCATGACAGGAGCGGTGCCTTCCGGCTTGAGTGCAACATGTCGCTCGCCCTTATCATAAAACTCATACATCTCTTTACTAACGATTTCGCTGGCATCGCCGCTGGTTCGGAGGAACAGTTCGATGTCTTCAAAAATCGGAGTGCGAATTTCCTGATAGCCGTAGAGCCAAGCCGTGCCCAAAAATTCGCCTTCGATGTATTGCCATCGGTGACTTTCAAAGATCGTATCCTTTTGGCGAGGGCCGGGGATGATATCGTTGGTGCCGCGTGGCGCTTGGAATTTTTCGCTCAATCGAGGCTCCCATTGAGCGCATTTTTAAGCAGATAATCGAATGCAACATTCGGAAGTGGACGTGCTCCGCCGAGGGTTTTTGCGTGGAGAATAACGGTTGCGACGCGCTCCAACGTCTCCATTCGGTAGCAAGCGTCATAGATGTCTGATCCCATAGTAGCGGCGCCATGGTTCGCAAGGAGAAATGTTTTGTGGTCTTCAACAAGGGGGGTGATTGCGTCCGACATGTCATCGGTTCCCGGCATCGCAAAGGGAACTGTGGCAACACTGCCGAGAACAACCGCACTTTCCGGTAGAAGGTTGTCGGGAATATCTTCGCCGGCAAGGGCAAACCCGGTTGCAACTGGCGGATGGGCATGAACAACTGCTTCGCAATCTGGGCGATTGTTATAGATAGCCGTGTGCAGTCGGTATTCGCTGCTCACTTTTCCTTCACCTTTGATCAGCTCACCTTTGAGATCTATTATCAGAAGTTCGTTTGGTTTGAGATGTCCCTTGCTGACACCGCTTGGAGTGATGAGGAGTTGTCGGGGACTTAATCGGCAAGAAATGTTGCCTTCGGCACCACCGATTAGGTTGCGTTGCCAGAGTCTGCGCCCGACTTCACACAGGGCACCACGGAGTTGCAATTCGTTCATTTGCCTGGGTTGATTATGGCTGGAAAGATCACCGGGCCTAATTGAATGTGCGCCGAACTTGATCGATTGCGAGAAGTTGTTCAAGCAGTTCCGTGGCTCGGTCGAGAGGCCATTGGGTTGCGGCGTCGCTAGCGGCATTTGCGGGGTCGGGGTGGACTTCTAAGAATAATGCATCAACCCCTACCGATACCGCCGCGCGAGCCATCGCGGGGATGCTGTCACGGTTGCCACCAGTAGTTGTTCCGGCTCCACCTGGTCGTTGCGCCGAGTGCGTCGCATCGAAGCAGACCGGGTGACCATAGCTCCGCATGATTTCTAGGCCAGGCATGTCTACGACCAGGGTGTTGTAGCCAAAACTTGTGCCGCGATCGGTCAGCATGATCCCAGTTGCGTCGAAAGCCGTGAGTTTTTCGACGATGTTCTTAGTGTCCCACGGGGCAAGGAATTGGCCTTTTTTGACATTGACTGGTTTACCGGTTTGGGCGCAAGCTTCAAGGAGATCACTTTGTCGGCAGAGGAATGCAGGCACTTGTAGAATATCGACCACCGAAGCGACCGTATTGGCTTGGCTTGCATCGTGAAGGTCGGTTGTTATGGGGAGATTGAAAGTCTTCGCGATATGGCTGAGGATGCTCAAGCCCGCTTCCATCCCGTCTCCACGATTCGAGTTTGCGGATGTTCGATTTGCCTTATCAAAACTTGCTTTGAAAATGTAAGGGATGCCGAGGCTGAGACATGTTTCCTTCAGTGTGCCAGCGACTTCTTCGCAGAGGGATTGGCTTTCAGCGAGACAAGGCCCGGCAATAAGGGTCAGGGGGCCGTTGCCAATGCTGATACTTTTAACTTTGAATGGATGGGGTACTGGCTTCACTTGAGGGCTTCAGTGTAGTTCTTTTTCATCCAATTGATAAAGTCCTCATCGGATTTTGCGAGGCCCTGATAGGTCGAAACGTGAGTCCCATCGGGTTTTAGAATCGCATAAGTTGGGTTCGTAGATGAGTTGGTCATTTTTTCACGAAGATCAGCATTAGCGTTGTCTTCGGGGGTTTCGCGGTCTGTATAAAGTTCAACCAAACCGAATTTCTTGAGTTCATCGGAATAGATATTCATTGGGAATTTTTGATATTCCATCACCCGGCAGTTGGTGCAGGTCTTACCAGTGAAGTTGATAAAAATCGGCTTACCTTCGGCGAGGGCGGCTGCCTTGACGGCTTCGAAATTTTCGTTCCAGACCAGTGAACCGGTGGTTTCACCGGATTGTTTTGGCGGGTAGAAGCCAACCATCGGGCCGAGGACTTGAGCGTTGCTGATCCCTGCTAGTAGCCAGCCCGCTATGAGGATATTCACCCCTGCAAAGATCCGCCTGCCGATGCCAACTGTTGAGCCATCATCGTGTGGCATTTTCACGACGCCGAATAGGTAGAGTGCAGCCGCAACAAAAATTGCAAACCAGATCGCTCCGAATGCGGAAAATGGGAGCCAAAGAGGATCGTTGACGATAACATCAATATTAGAGACAAATTTCATCGCGGCGGCTAATTCAAGAAAGCCCATATATGCTTTGACCGAATTGAGCCAGTTTCCGGATTTAGGAAGCTTTTTGAGTACATTTGGGAGAAGTGCCAATACAAAGAAAGGCAAAGCAAATGCTAGGCTGAAGGCAATCATTCCGGCAATGGGAAATAGTAAATCACCGGTTGTTGCACTCACGAGAATCGTGCCAACGAATGGAACTGTGCAAGTGAATGTTGTTAAGCTGAAGACGAAACCTAGAAGAATCGGAGCCGCTAGCCCGGCAGTTTTCGATTTGCTTTGCATCTTGTTTACAAATTTCGTTGGAACTTGAATCTCGAAAACTCCAAAAAGATTGATTGCAAGTGCGATGAAAAGAACTGCGAGAAATGCATTCGCAATTGGACTGGCGGCTAGTTTTTGGACACCCGAGGCGCCAAAGGCCAGTGTAATGATCAACCCAAGTCCGACAAATGTTCCGATGATTCCCAGGCAGTAAGCAGTCGCGTATTTCATGACCGCACCTGGCCCTTCTTCCGATTTCTTCGTGAAGTAACTCACCGTGATTGGGATCATCGGCCAAACGCAAGGTGTAAGGAGGGCGAGAAGTCCGGCACCGAAACTGAGCAAGAGGAAAGGAAGCAGACCTTTCGCTTTTGCATCGGCTATGTTTTTGCTCGTTTCATCGGTGGGTTTTGTGGCTGCTTCTGTGGCACTTTGTGGTGCACCATTTTCATCAATAGATGGCGCCTTGCCAGCGAGGGCCGCAGCAAGAACTTCGGGAGTAGCTGTGCTTTCTGCTTCAGTGGGTGCCTTGTAGCCAGCCGGTTGTTCAGGCGCGGTTAAATCTGGTTCGGCACGATCGGGACGGGCAGCTCCATCGGCCGGTGTAAAGTCGATGCCGAGAACAGCGTTTCGAGGGCGATCACAACCGCTTTCATCACATGCTTGAGCGCGCATTTCGACTTGCAATTGTTGAGTTCCCGCTTTAACAATCTTGATCGGTATTGCAACCGTAAATTCGCCTTTATACTCTGACACCGGAATTTGGAATCCCTTGTCAAAAAGTATATGGGCGGCAGGCCATATTGGATCACCTGCATCCTCGAGGGGATTCCCATCGATTTTGGTTTTTGCACTCGCCGGTACAAAGTCAACATCTTTTGCGACATGGTTTGAATAGGTGTGCCACCCTTCAGGGAGTCTGCCTGTTACAAGAAGCTGGGTGGTTTCGCCTATTCGGGTGTCAGTATCTTTAAGCGTTACCGACCAAGTGATCTTTCCAGATTCAACGGTTGATCCCGCGGGAACCTGTTCGGCAAATGCCATGATGCCAAACAATCCAATAAGAATTGTCAAGATAATTCGAAACGGTTTTGACATAAGTCTTTATTTCATCTCCGAGAGTGCTTTGGCCCACTTTGCGGCGACTGCGACCGCAGTCCAACCTTTTGGTCGGGACATAAGGGTCACCTTTGTCGTTTCAGTTAAAGTTTTTGGAGGGAAGCACATGGAATCGGTGCATTGTTGATAACGAACCTTTAACTTTAAGGAAGTGCTCCCTGGTTTGCCTGCGGCTTTGATCAGGAATGGAACTTCAATTTGGCCAGAGTAGGTGAAAGACGCTTCGGTTTCTCCCCCCACCGCATGGGATTCGCCATCGGGATATTTTAATTTGACAACTTTGATTGTCTCATCGCCAGCGCTGACGACGACCGGGATTTGATAATCTTGGCTCGGAGGATTTTGGTACGCGTGCAACCCCTCGCTAAACGTGATAATTGCTTTTCCACTAATCGGTGCACCAATCACCGCGCTGGTGTGATCAAGCACGATTTTAACTGTGGGGTCTTCCGCTTGGAGCGGAGCCAAAGCTATATTTGCAGCGAGGAAGGCGGAAATCAGCATGGTTGTCAATCTGAGTGTACTTGTCTAGACGAATGAAAATGCCCGACAGGAGGTTCCCCATGCCGGGCATTAGGCCTGTTTTACGAGAAATCAGCCAGTCAATCCCAGGAATTTCTTGATTTTATAGACAGTGGTTTGGCGATTCATTTCGGCAATTGCCAAAGTCAGAGGCACTTCATTTGGGCAGACCTTAACGCAGTTTTGAGCATTGCCGCAGTTCGTTATGCCTTCTTCTGATGTGAGATACTCGAGGCGATCTTCGGAGAACGTCTTTCCTACCGGGTGATTATTAAATAGGAGGGCCTGAGCAATTGCTGCCGGTCCAACAAATTCAGTTCGCTCGTTAACTTGGGGACACGCCTCCATACAGCAGCCGCAGGTCATGCACCGACTGAGGTCGTAGCGGAGTCGGCGAACATGGTCATCCTGTGGCTGAGCCATTCCGAGGTCATACGAGCCATCAATCGGAACCCAAGCTTTGACCTTGATTAGATTTTCAAACATTTTTGATCGGTCCACGATAAGGTCACGAATGACAGGGAACTTCCGCATTGGTTCTAGGCGAACAACCAACGTGTCCCCATGACGCTCTGAGACTTCATCAATGAGCGCGGTGCATGCCTGGCGGATGTGTCCGTTGACGTACATCGTACAGGTTCCGCATACAGTTTCGAGACAGGCGGCTTCCCAGGCTACAGGTTCGACAATTTGACCCTCAACTGTGATTGGGTTCTTGCGAATCTCCATCAGAGTGGAGATGACGTTGGCATCTTCTCGGTATGGGATCTCGAAAACATGAACGAACGACTTGGATTCGCTGTTCAATTGCCGTTTGATTTCAAATCGAATTGTCTTTGCCGCTACCGCTGTTGACATAAGTTCACTTTCATTCTACGCAATTGGTTACCCTTTTGGCATCCTAACCAGGTCTGATCCGTCTATTATTGGCAGAATGGAGGCGATTCAGGAAGTGAAGGCAGGTTTGGATTCCTTTCCTAAAGTGTTGGGGATTCCGGTTTGCGTTGCAACTATGGACGAAACGGTAGCGGCAATTGAATCGCTGATCTTGTCGGGTGGAAACCATTTAATCGCAACGGCGGATGCCTCGGGCATAGTGATTGCTCAAGAAAACCAAGAGTTGAGAGAAATCTATTTGTCAGCCAGTTGGGTGACAGCGGATAGCAACGGAGTGGTTTGGGCTTTAGGTAGGCAAGGGGTAAAGACCGACCGGGTGAGCGGAGTTGATTTGGCGGATCGATTGCTGGCACTGAGCGCAGCAAAAGGATATCGAGTGTTTTTCTTGGGTGCGGCTCCGGGAGTTGCACAGGCAGCAAAAGAGAAAATGATTCTAAAACATCCTGGTTGCAACATTGTCGGCACCCATGACGGACACTTTCCCGAATCAGATTTTGAATTCATTGCTCGTGAGATTGCGCCAAGCAAGCCGGATATTTTGTTAGTCGCAATGGGGATTCCCCGGCAGGAACGATTTATTCAGGCGACCAAGGAGATCATTGGTTGCAAAGTGGCGATGGGAGTCGGGGGGACGCTTGATGTGATGAGCGGTCAAGTGAAACGTGCGCCCGTTTTGATCCAGAAACTCAAGATCGAATGGCTTTGGCGCACACTCGCTAACCCTAAGAAATTTAGTAAATTTATGACCCTCCCCAAGTTTTGGCGGATGGTTCGGCAAGAAAAGCGATGAAAATCTATACAAAGACGGGCGATGATGGGACGACCGGAACCTTAGGGCAGGGGAGGCGGCTGAAGTCAGATTTGTTGATCCATGTGCTTGGGGAACTTGATGAGCTTAACGCAGCAATTGGGATGGGCGCATCACCGGATCGGATGGTAGATTTTTTGATGGTTCAGTCGAGATTGTTGGATATTGGGGCCGAGGTTGCATCGCTTTCTTTGGATAAGCGATTTATCTTTCAAAATATTGATGATGATATTGACTGGTTGGAACAGGACATTGATTTGACTGACGGCAATTTAACAATACTTGAGAATTTTATTTTGCCGGGCGGTCCGTCGCAGTCCGCCAAGATGCTTCATTTTGCTCGTGCGGTTTGTCGGCGAGCAGAGCGATCACTTGTTGAATTACGTTCCTTAGAACCAACAATACGGATAGAATGTGTAAAATACTTAAATCGGCTTTCTGATTGGTTATTCGTTGTCGCCCGCCATTGCAACGAACTGGAAGGATATGGAGACACGATTTGGGTGAAGAAAAATGACTAGCATCGCACTTGCAATCGCTTACACCGCAACGACACTGACTCCGGGTCCCGCGCAAATTCTCTCGGAAGCGATGGAGCACTATTACAATGCGGGAAACATGAGCGGCACAATTTCGACCACTCTATCGGAAGGTACTGTAGTTCAAAAAATACAAACCCAATTACAGTTTTCCAGTCCGGATCGATTGTATTTTGAGCAAACTCCCGCTTCTGATCCATCTGCAAAAATCCTCGCGATTTCAAACGGTACACATTTGGTTTATCCGAGCCCAGAAGAATTTGATTCGAGAGTAACAAAACGCCCGTATTTTGTTGAACCGATAATTCAAAAGAACGGGGGCTTGATGACGATCCAGACGATGTATTCGATTTTTTCGCGCGCGGTTGTTGATCGCTCGATTCCGCTTGAAATAGCCATTGGTCGGGATAAGGATTTGCAAGTTATTGCAAGGCTTCTATCTAACTTTAGCGATGGTGGGGTTCGTAGCTACAACGGGGAAGATGTCAATGTCGTGCTATGCGACGTCGTCCATCAGGTTGGTTCGGAGTTCAAGCTGAAAGGGGCCTTTTTTATCAATGATAAACGTGATATTCGGTATTTCAAAGTTTTTGGGATAATGAAGGACTCAAATAAAAAAAGTGTTGAATTCACGGCGGAGTGGATAGTCAATCTAGAGGTCAACAACAAAGATGCAATCAAGCCTGCGCTTTATAACCTTGATTTGGTGAACAAGTAAAAAAGCTGATGAAATTTGCCGAAATTTGGCTCATGAGCAATCTGTACTTTTCATGTATGATTGAGGTGTAGCCAAAATGGAAGAAAGGATTCTCACCTCGAAAGACCTCAAGAAAGGAATGAAAGCAAGAGTCAGCACCGTGGATGAAACGGACGAACTTTGCCCACGCCTGCTTGAACTTGGCTTGACCCCGGGGGTCGAATTTGAAGTGGTCAAAGTTGCTCCTTTCGGTGATCCAATTGAGATAAATGTGCGGGGCTACAGGCTGTGTGTGCGACGTAGCGAAGTGGGGTGCTTGAGACTTGTTGAGCTTGACTGACCCACTTGACGACGGCAAATTTAAGCAAAAGAATCCTATAATCGCCCTTGTAGGCAACCCAAATGCGGGAAAAACGAGCCTCTTTAACGCATTAACTGGCTCCAACCAGAAAGTCGGTAACTACCCCGGGGTTACAGTAGAAAAAGTCTCAGGTTGGCTTAATCTTGAAGGGAAGCGAATTGAGATCCTGGATGTCCCCGGACTCTATTCATTATCCGCAGTCTCAACCGACGAAGAAGTTGCGGTTGACGCTCTTTTAGAGGGCGAATCACACCCTGATCTTGTGGTTTTTGTTCTAGACGCTTCGAATCTTGAGAGAAACCTGTTCCTGTTTTCACAACTCTCTGAGGCAAATCTCAACGTTGTTGTTGCATTGACGCTGACTGATGTCGTGAAGCGGGAAGGGGCTGAGATTGATTTGGCATCCCTTACTAAACATCTTGGCTGTGAAGTCATCCCAGTCGTCGCTCATAAGGGTGAAGGCGTTGCCGATCTTGAAGAAGCCATCCTCCGGGCCATTGATGACCCCAGAGAGCTTGAACTTGATGTTGGATTCCCTAAAATCATTACCGATGCGGCAGATCGTGTTGTTGAAAAAGTGAATCGTTGGGGGGTGGATATGAAATCCAAAGAAGCGCGGTGTGTTTTGCTAGATGAGCACTGCACAACCGGCGATAGGTTCAGAGATATTCCTGAACTTTGGGCAGTGATAGAAGAAGAACGCAAAGTTGTATTTGGTCAAAACGCTCAGCCAAAGACCCTTGACGCCCAATCACGGTACGCATGGTCTTCAAAGGTCAAGCGCGATAGTTACTTACCACCGACCGTTCCTCGTGGAAGAAGCAAAACCGAGCGGATAGATGCGATTCTCACTCATCGCTTCTGGGGATTAATTGTCTTTCTCGGGATTATGTATGCCGTCTTTCAATCTATTTATACATTTGCATCGCCATTCATGGATTTGATCGATAGCGGCAAGAATATGCTAGCCGATGCGGTTGGAGGACTGCTATCGGGTACGCCAGCGATTCAAAGTCTGGTCGTACACGGGATTATTGAAGGAATTGGTAGCGTGCTGATTTTTCTTCCCCAAATCATGATTCTCTTTTTCTTCATTTCAGTTTTAGAGGGCACAGGATATTTAGCTCGTGCCGCATTTTTAATGGATCGCTTGCTCGGGTGGTGTGGCCTCAACGGTCGGGCGTTTATCCCGCTCTTGAGTTCATTTGCCTGTGCGATTCCAGGAATCATGGCAGCTCGAGTTATGCCGGATCAGCGAAGCCGCATGATGACGATCCTGGTTGCACCGCTAATGAGTTGCTCGGCGCGATTGCCAGTATATGTTTTGTTGATTGGCGCAGTAATCGAACCCAAATTCGGACCGGTTTGGGCTGGTCTGAGCCTATTCTTTATGCATTTTATTGGGCTTATGGTTGCAATTCCTGTCGTGATGATTCTCAACAAAGGATGGTTCAAAGGGAAGCGGCTGCCGTTCATGATGGAATTGCCCAAGTATCAGTGGCCTCGCTGGAAAGATGTGGGAATCACGGTTGTGTCCAGGGCGAAGGTTTTCCTCGTTACGGCGGGAACGATCATTTTTGCAATGACGATCATCATTTGGGCATTGCTCTATTTCCCGCGCGGCGACGTAACTCAATATAAAACCGAATGGGTCGCTCAAGGTAAGTCAGTCGCTGACCAAGTTGAATTTGATCACTACGCTGAATTTCGACAACGCGAGGATTCTATTTTGGGTCGGTTTGGTCGCACGATTGAGCCAGTATTCAAACCGGCGGGTTTTGATTGGCGCTTGACTACTGCGATCCTTGCGGCCTTCCCAGCGCGTGAAGTTGTCGTGCCCGCCATGGGAATTCTTTTTGATACTGGTGGGGATGTCGACGAATCTTCACCTTCACTCAAGAAGTCAATCCAATCCGCAACATGGCCTGATGGGCGTCAGCTGATGACCCCATGGACAGCGGTGAGTTTGATGGTTTTCTTTGCGCTTTGTTGCCAGTGCATGGCGACGCTTGCGGCAATACGCCGTGAGACGAATAGTTGGAAATGGGCCTGGTTCTCATTTGGATATATGACGGCTCTGGCGTATATCCTATCTGTAGCCGTCCAACAAATCGGGAGACTGTTCACATGACTTGGCCTGAAATTGTAACGATATCGATTATTGTTGGTGGAGCTGTGTTTTTCATGATTCGTCGTACAATTGGAACGTCGAAGGGTGAGAAAGGAAGCTGCAAGAGCTGTGGAGATACTTGCGGATGCGCGATCAAGGATCAACTGAATTCCCGGAAGTAAAACCGAAACCTGGGCATTCAAGGATTTGGCTGACCCTCGTCTTTACCTATTTTGCATTAATACTTGTTGCGTTCGGTCTCAAGTTTGATTCGTTGGCGGGAATCACCGCGTTACCTGCGATCGCCTGGCTGGTATTGGGGTTGTTTCTCAGTTTTTTGAATGGATACAGAACGATCAAACGTTCAGCACTAATCGTACTCAGTTGCTTTTTGGCAGTCGGACTCGTTACGGCTGAGGAGTTCTACATTCCCCTGAGGTGGTTGTTACATGGTCGGGAAGGCCATTCCATTGCCTACATTTCGTTGAATTGTGCTGGGGGTGATGAAAGGGCGGCAAGGGAAGCGGTTTCGCGAGGAGCGGAAGTTGTTTTTTTGCAAGAGTCACCGGGAAAGAATGAACTGGATAAACTTGCGAAAGAGTTCGGATACTTTGTCGTTTGGGGGCCGGATGGCTCCATCCTTACAAAGATGGCGACAAAGTTTGACGAGATAATCTCTGAACAGGATTTTGTCGCAATTCGTCAAGATCATCGTGTTTATGCTTCATTGCGGTTGATGCCACCACAGTTTAGGCTTGATTACTATTCGCCAGAGTTGTGGAAGAGTCAGACGGAGAATCTAAGTAGTCGCCGCGATCAATTGAGGACGATCTTAAAGCAAATTGAAGACATGCGGAGCCGAACCGGGGACTCTGGGGAAATAGTCATCGCTGGTGATTTTAATGCCGTTCCTGGGCAAATCAGTGGGCGGGAATTTGGTTACCATGATCTGGGCGCGACTCATGGGGTCAATTGGGGTGGATCGGCTGTTAACGAGTATCCGCTAGCACGGATTGATCGTGTCTGGTTGAGAGACAAGAATTCTATTGGAGGTTTTCATGGTCGAGTTGTCACTTTACCGACGAAGTTCTCCGATCACCGAATGGTGATTGTATACAAATAAGCGCGCCCCAATCTTAGATTGGAGCACGCATAGCTTTTAGGAATCTATGTTTACGACTCTTTTTCAACGTGGGCGAAATCAAGTTCGACCGCTGTATCGCGACCAAAGATCGAAATCATTACCTTGACTTTTTCGCGGTCAGGGTTGACTTCTTCAATGCGTCCCGTGTAATCAGCAAACGGCCCTTCGACAACGCGAACAATATCTGTTTTGACAAAAGCAATCTTCGGTGCTTCTTGACTCTGTTCGAGGTTCGAAACAATGCGCTTGACTTCATAGTCTTCGAGAGGGACGGGTTTGTTGCCGCTACTCACAAAGCCAGTCACGCCACTTGTGCCTTTAATTAGCTTAAACGTATCGTCGTTAAGATACATCTGAACCAATATGTAGCCCGGGAAGACTTTGCGATCGCGTTCACCACGCTTACCATTTCGAGTAACCAACTCTTTTTCGGTTGGAATCATGATGTCGTAAACATCGACTTGCCAAAGCGCCATCATGTCAGCGCGACGGCGAAGAAGTTCGGAAACTTTTTTCTCATGTCCAGAGATGACATGAACGGCATACCAAGCGCGTGCCATGGATTACTGAACCCCCAGTATTTGGAATACAGCGCGGATGCCAAGAGTGAGAAGAAACAAGAACCCAGAAACGAGCGCACAAACCGCGATAACCGTTCCGGTTAGTCGAGTAGTTTCTTGCGGAGTTGGCCAGCTCACCTGGCGCGCTTCGCGCGGCCCATCTTTTATAAAACTGCC
>JBJXDW010000074.1:0-5042 GCA_046154445.1 Fimbriimonadaceae bacterium
CTCAATGGTGATCCAGAAATTTTTCCGAATTATTCGGCTTTTTTGTTTACTGGTAGGCATTGCTGTTAGTATTGTGACGCTTGGTTGAGATTGAGGGATAATTGTGGATAGTGAATTATTGTTATCGGTGGGCCATTTTAGGGATTTTGTTGGTGGGATGTGGGGTTGTGCCTAAGAATGGGGAGAAAAAGGCTGCCGGCGCCGTTCACGAAGTGCTGGTGAAGGAAGTGAAGCAAGAGGTGCCGAGGTCTATCGAAGTTGCTCCGATCGTTGATTCGGATATGAAGCGCGGTGATGCGTTGGGCGAGAATGATTTTCCGAAAGAAATTGTTAATCAGATGGAGATCGTTAAGGTTGGCTATTTAGGGTTTGATGGGCGGGATCATGTTGGTCAGTTGGTTGTGAATCGCGACTTGGCTGAGGACGTGATCGCACTATTTGAGGAGATTCGTGGGGTTGATTTTCCGATTGTGAAGATGGTGCCCATTGTCAAGTACGGGTGGAATGATCAGAAGTCGATGGATGACGGGAATTCAAGCGGCTTTAACTATCGTATGACAGAGGGGCCGGGGGTTTCGGGGATGATATTGTCGAAGCATTCGTTTGGACGGGCGATTGATTTGAATCCTTGTCAGAATCCGTTTGTTGCTTTGGATGGGTCGTCCGACCATCCGTATGTTCCGGGTGAGAAGGGGGTTTTGACAGCGGATTCGGAAGTGGTCAAGATTTTTAAGAGATATGGTTGGAAGTGGGGTGGGGATTGGAAGGGCGCGAAGGATTATCAGCATTTTGAGAAGCCATTGCAGTAGTTCACCGTGACGATTATTCTTAGATTCAAGTTGGTTATACTTTTGCGGTCAGTAGGTTTAGATGGAATCACGGGATGTTCAGTGCGACGTTGCGATTATTGGGGGTGGCCCTTCGGGCAGTACCGTTGCTTCTTTGCTCAAAAAATATAATCCTGGCTTAGAAATATGTGTAGTGGAGCGTGAAGTGTTTCCTCGCGATCATATTGGGGAGAGCCTTCTTCCACCGATCAACGCAATTTTGGAGGAGATGGAGTGTTGGGATAAAGTTGAGGCGGCAGGATTTCCGATCAAGATTGGTGCGACTTACCGTTGGGGTAAGACTCCTGAACTTTGGGATTTCGAATTTTTTCCTGCGGAAAAATTTGAGGATAAACCGCGTCCATCGGTTCTTGACGAAGTTAGGCGCATGACTTCATTCCAAGTGGATCGTGCGATCTATGATGAAATTTTGCTTGACCATGCGGCATCGTTTGGAGTCAGAGTTGAGCAGGGTTCTGGAGTCAAAAAGATTCGTAGAGTCGGCGATAAGATAGCCGGGCTGGAGCTGGCGGATGGCCGTTTGGTTTCGGCACGACATTATGTTGACGCGTCGGGAAATGTTGGGGCTTTGCGGAAGGCAATGGGCGTCGAATGCGAATACCACCCAGCTTTACAGAATATAGCAATTTGGGATTATTGGCAGAATGCTGAGTGGGCGGTGAAGATAGGGGTCGGTGGTACTAGAATCCAGGTTCGGAGTTTGCCTTATGGTTGGATCTGGTTTATTCCGCTCGGCCCGACCCGAACGAGTGTTGGGATTGTTATCCCGGTTGATTACTATAAGTCACAGAAGTTGAGGCCAGCTGATCTTTATAAAGAAGCATTGAAAAATGAACCGGAGATCGCTCGATTGCTTGCAAATGCGACGTGCGAGGAAAAGTTAGAGAGCACCAAGGATTGGTCATTTACGGCCGAGCGTTCGGTTGGAGAAAATTGGTATTTGGTGGGTGAATGTGCGGGATTTGCGGATCCAATTTTGTCTGCTGGTGTCACGATGGCACAGCTTTCAGCACAGCAATTGGCTTATACGATCAATGAAATTGAACTTGGTGGTGATGCTGAATGGTTAAAAGATGAGTTTTCTGCGAGGCAGTTCCAACGGGTGAAGACACACATAAAGTTTGGTGATTATTGGTACACGTCGAATGCTCAATTCCAAGATTTACAGGAGTTTACATCGACACTTGCGGATGCTTGTGGATTGACGCTGTCGCCAGCAGAGGCATGGCGCTGGATTGCCCAAGGTGGATTTATCAATGAAGATTTGTGGATTGGAGTTGGGGGATTTGGCATTGACGCGATTAAAGATTCATCCAAGTTTTTGACCGATTTACCGCAAAAATCGCCGATCGAGGAATTCAATTTGTTTCGGCTCAATTTGAGGGGGGCGAAATTGAAGGATCGTGCGGTCTATGAGGAGGGACGTGTCAGGCGTTCGCAGAGCTATGTGAGAAACGAGAAGGTGTTGCCGTTGCAGGGAGTATTTAAGTTACTTATCGATGTGTTGGAAACCGAGCAGCGATTGCCATTGGTCTTTATGAATATCGAACGCATTGCGAGTCGTGAACCGAGTAATTCGGACTTTCATATGCATGTATTGCCGAATGTCGTTCCGGCTATTGAGGCGATGGTGAGTGATGGGTGGATTAAAACTGGATATGATCCTTCTATCCCATTAGCCAGGCCTGATTCACGTATTACGGGACTGCAGTGGAATACGGATTGAGATGAAGACACGAGCGGCGGTTTTGAATGAAATAGGTGGGCGGTTAGAAATCATGTCGCTGGATCTAGGTGCTCCTCGAGCGGGTGAAGCTCTGGTAAAGATGTCGGCGGCGGGGGTTTGTCACAGTGACTGGCACTTGGTGACAGGAGATACAAAGCATCCTTTGCCGGTGGTTTTGGGGCATGAAGGGTCGGGGGTGATTGCAGAAGTTGGGAATGGAGTGACGGATGTTCAGGTTGGGGATCATGTGATTTTGAATTGGGCGCCTTATTGTGGGAAGTGCTTTTACTGTTTGAAAGGGAAAACGAATCTTTGCGATACTTATGTAGGGCCGATGTGGGCGGGGACGATGCTTGATGGTTCGACTCGGTATAGCTTGGGAGGGGAGCCTGTTTTTCACTATTGTGCTTTGGCTTGTTTTTCGGAGTTTGTGGTGGTGCCTTCGATGTGTTGCGTTCGGGTTTCGAATCAAATTCCGTTTGATGTTGCAGCGGTGGTCGGGTGCGCGGTAACAACCGGAGTTGGGTCAGTTTTGAATACGGCGACTGTTGAGCGTGGTTCGACAGTGGTTGTTTATGGAGTAGGCGGTGTTGGGCTTTCCACGGTGATGGGAGCAAATATCGCGGGGGCTGAGATAATAATTGCAGTTGACCCGCTTGAGTCTCGTTTAGAGGCAGCGAGTGATTTGGGAGCAACTCATTGTTTGTTGGCGGGGGAAGATGTTGTGGATCGAATCAATGAGATTTGTGGAGGGCATGGAGCGGATTATGTTTTTGAGGCTTCGGGTTTACCGGTAGTGCAAGAGGAGGCATTGCGGGCATTACGGCCCGGTGGGGAGTTGATTTTGTCGGGGTTATCTGCGATGGGGTCTGCGACGAATTTGCCGGGGGCGGTTTTGGTTCGGGAGGAGAAGACGGTGAAGGGGTCATATTATGGTTCTTCAAATCCTCCAGAGGATTTTGTGAAGTATGGGGAATGGTTTTTGGATGGATCGTTGCCGCTGGATCGGTTAGTGACGAAGCGTTATTCGCTTGATGAGATTAACGAGGCGTTTGGTGAGATGCTTGCGGGGAGTGTTCGGCGCGGTGTGATTATCTTTGATTAATTGGGTGGATTTGGGTTGAAAACAATTCTTTAGGATTGTTTGTGAATATGGTATATGTAGACATACGTGCAGTATTTTCTCTTCACGAGAGTTATTGGGCTTTGCGCCAAACTTGCCCTCAAGTCTCACGATTTGAGTGATGATCGCCCATGCGTAATTCACTTTAATGGTCGAGTGATTGATGCTAATTCGGCGGCGCATGAGAATCATGTTCCGATTGGCATTCCGCTTCAAGAAGCGAAAGTGATTCTGCAGGATCGGGGAGTGTTTGTTGAATATCGGCCGGAGGATTTTGTTGCTGCGCGGGATAGTTTGCTTGTTCCGGCTTTGAAGTATAGCGACCGGATTCAGTCAGGGATTGCGGGGGAGGGATTTATTGATTTATCTGGCCATCCACAGCCGGTTGAGATTGCGGCGATTTTTTTAAGGGAGATTCATCGGGATATAAAGCTTCCGATTTTTGCGGGGATGGCGTCATCTCTTTGGCTTGCTTGCATTTCAGCTCAGATTTGTGATCCGGTGATGATGTCTTTGGGATTGATTCCATTTGAGCCGGTTTTAGATCCAGCAGAATGGCTTGGCGGTAAGTCCGTCAATTTTTTGACTCCGCTTGGCGAACAGGACAGAACTAAGCTCCATCAGCTTGGCTTTGATCGGATTTCTCAAGTTCAGAAGAGTCCACTCGTGCGACTTGAGCAACAGTTTCCGAAGCGTGGGTTGATGATTCAGCAAGCCGCGTTTGGCAAACTCGCTGACCCTATTCAGCCGAACTATCCTGGGAAGATGATTGCTCGTGAGATTTTGTTAGCGGGATCTGAGAATTCCTTGGAGATTGATCATGCGTTTGCACAACTGGCTTGTGATGTTGCTGAGCATCTTTCGAGTACAGATCAGCAATCTGGTTCGATTCACCTTACGATTCACTTTGAAAACGGGGAACGTCGCAGTCATGTTCGAAAACTTGCGAAGCCGATTTTTTCGGCAAGTCAGCTCAAGATTGCGTTTCAACAATCTTTGCTTGTGATCAAGCCTGAGTTAGCGATTGATAGGATTCGGGTTCAGCTTCTTGACTTGAATCAATCGACTCGGAGGCAGACTCGCCTTGTGCTTGAGGGTCAGGATCGCGAGGCGCAGTCTCATGTTGCGAATACTATGAATAGGCTGGAGGCATCGCTTGGTACGGGCGCAGTGATGATTGCGAGTGAGATATCGACGCCCTACAATATTCAGGTTCTGAGGGAGTGGAAGCGTGCCACGGGATGGCGTTGAGATTTTGGCGAGATGGCGGCAAGTTGGCAAGTGGTGGGAAGCTGACAGGCCGACTGAGTATGTTCGTTTTATCGATGAACAAGGTATTCGTCGT
>JBJXDW010000075.1:0-3991 GCA_046154445.1 Fimbriimonadaceae bacterium
CAATTGTTACTGCAGTTACCATCTTCTGACCTTCCTAAGCCTGACGAATAATGTACGTCGGTCGTATCAGGAAATCTACCAGGGTGCCTATTTCGAACTGACGTTTATGACAGGAATCTTAAACTCATTTTTCTCAAAATTGCCGCCAAATTTCCATTCCGCCTTCCAAACCAAGCGTCGATCCTGACCGTCCGCATACTTTTGGGTTGCCCGAAATACAACCGGGACATTTCGCTTTGAATCAACCACAATTTCGATATCAAGTTTGTTGCCCTTTTTGGACTGAGCAATCAATCTGTAAAAAGGTCGCTTTTCTCCAATCGGATTCGCATCCATCTCCGTGACTTTGACATTGAATCCATTCTTCGGATCTTGCAATCCGGCAACGAGCGCTGACCATGGCCGATCTCCATGTGAAAAATAGCGGAATCCGTCTGCTGGCATCCGTCGAGCAAACTCCTCGATTTCCGCCCGGCTTAACTTAACCCGGGTCTCCTCTTTTCCAAGCGGAGCGAGCTTTTTGAGTTTGCCGCTCTCAAACATTGCCCTTTCGCTTCCATCTGCGGTGATTGAATTGGTTGCGCCCTGATCCTCAGGAAACGTGTATTCAATCGAAAAATGATTCTTATCCTGAATTTTTGCCTTTGGGCTAGATCTTAGAATCGCGCCGCGATCAACACACTCCATCGAAATTTCTGCAAATGTCGCCGGCAAATTCGCGATGCCATTGTCAATCTTCGATCCCAAATTTTCCGCATCGGGGGCTTCTGCTGGCGTGGAGCCCTCCCATTTATCTGAATTGGGATCAATTTTAAGTGCTGCGTCGTCAGGCTTAGTATTCTTGATGAAATCGGTTAGTCCTTTTGTTGCCGGGTTATCATCTGGTCCACCACTCTCAGTACCGGGTTGAGTTGGACTTTGACCATCATTGCCGGGACTTGTGTCGGTACCCGGCACGGTGGAATTTGTGGATGCTACGCCTGAAGTTCCTGAGTTGACTGGCGCAAGGGCCGCATCTGGTTTCTCGCAACCAAAAAAGAACATCGCCAAGAGCGACGTCATCAAAAATCCACAAAAAGTGCGCATTCTTTTAATAGACGAATTGGATAAGTCAATTGGTTTGATTCTCATCATGAAGGATAGGTCTCCGGCGGCATGAGCGGGTGATCCAACTTGGCCCAGTAGTTCAAGTCCAGTTCTGGAAACGGAGCATCCTTTACTTGGCAGTCCGTTAAGAAAAGCTCTTCCTCCGCATTCAACACTCCGCCACCATGAACTCGTTCCACCATTTCTGCTAACCGATCAAATCGCTCAATATGATCGGCAAAGCGGGCCTCGGCATAATCCTTTGCCGAAAATGTCGAGATCAAAAATTGCCAATCACTGGCTTCAGCCAACAATAACTCGCGGGCCGCTTGCTCCGCAATCTCTTTTGCCAGACCCGCTAGCTCCAATCGAGCCAAGTGCCGCAACCATTTCTGCGCTGGATAGAGCTTGTCCCATGTCCAGTGGTTGTCTTCATTTAGCCAAACGTTATGATAGCCACCTTCACCCCAACTCCCTTCCGGCAAATGAATCATGTGCCGTGCAGGTTCTTCATCAATCACATCCCCACCACTGGCCATGTGAATTTCTGGATCTGCTGCCATCCGAACTCCCACTTCATAAAGAAACTCTGGACCTTCCCACCACCAGTGACCAAAGAGCTCCGTGTCATACATCGCCACAAGTGTCCCTTCTCGATTCGCCTGGCCCTTGTATTGGGCCAAAGTTGACTTCACAATACTCACAAAATCTTCGGCATGAGATGCAATCAACTCATGAGCCTTCCATGGATCGTATGTTTGCTTCGCGCCCAAGTCAGCCTTATCCGGGCTAATCCGCCAATACCGATGCCGACCGGGATACTGCTGTTTATGAAACTCTAAGTAGTATTCATTTCCGGGATAACCCACTTCACCTGACCAAACTTTGACCGTGCTTTGGGGGTCGCGGGCAAAAACGGTAACACCTTCTGGAATTACATAATGCTCGTATTCACTTCTAAACTCGTCCGGCGGAGAAAACAAGTTCTTACTTCGCGAAAACAGCTCCGCCAATTGTGGAAATTTCTGCCAGTAAGTGCCCAAGGGCTCTCCGCCTCGAATCATGTGACTGTCAACAAAGAAGTACTCAATCCCGTTCTCTTGTAAGAACTGCTCAACACCTTTGCGTTCCCAAACGGTTTCGTCTTCTCCAGCCGGTGCCTTCCAGGGATAGCCCGGTCGATAAGCGCATTCCGGTAGCCAGATTCCTCGTGGTTTTGCCCCAAATCGTTTTTCGTGAGATGAAACAGCGAGTTTCACTTGTGCTTGAACCGATTCGTCTGTTCCGGCAAGAGGCAAGTATCCGTGTGTCGCCCCGCAAGTGATCAGCTCAATCAAACCATCATCATAAAAACTCTTAAAACTGCCCGTGATTGATTGCCCGCATTGATGCTTGAACTGCAAAATCGCCTTGCTAAACCAACGCTCCCACATTGCCGCAAGCCCGGTCATCCACAATTCGCCTTGCTGCTCAAAAAGCTCTCGATCCTGTCTGGCGTATTCGACTTTCTCTTCGCAGTATTCAATAAATCCAGCTTTGAAAGCCGGATCGTCAAGTTGTTCGGCAAGAATCGGCGTGACATTCACCGTCCATCGAGGCTTGATCCCCTGCTGACGAAAACGCTCCAAAACATCGAGCAAAGGCAAATAGCACTCAACCGCACTCTCAAAAAGCCAATCCGTCCCGTGTGGCGACTTACCATGACTCAGCACATAGGGCATGTGCGAGTGCAAAACCAACATAAATCGACCAACTGACATCTTCTTTTCAGTCTATCCCGATTCATAACTCTTAACTCAGTATCGTTCCTATCTAAAAATCGAATACACTTGATCTGATGTCACTCGTCGGCAAAGTTGGACGCAAACGCCCCCGCGCCATTATTGCCATGACGTTTGTTTATATCATTCTTTCAATCGGTGCCCTCACAACGCTCTACCCGTTTGCCACGATGATGACGACTGGGTTTAAGGGGACGACCGACCAAAACGACAACAAGCTTGTCCCCGCCTTTTGGGGAGATAAAAGCGAACTTAAAATCAAATATTTCGACGATAAATATGCAGGCAATGCCAGCTGGATGAACAGCGCAAAATATACGAGCCCCGCCGACACAGCTACCATCGTCGAGTACGAGACATTCCTCAACCAACTCCCGCCCGATCAATGGATCGCGGGCTTTACAACTCCGTCGACAAATGTCACAAGTCGACTTAATCTGACATGGCAAAAATGGCTCAAGAAAAAATATAAATCTGTCGGAGAAGTAAACACGGCATTTACAGAATTCAACGGAGCCTTTCAACAAATAACTCCACCATCCGAGCGCCTCGATGATCCGTCCTGGAACCCCAAAAGTGATAAAAAGTGGGAAGATTGGGTCGAATTCAAAAAACAACTCCCCGCCGAGTTCCGGATTCCAATTTCTGCCAATCGACTCTACCAAGAATTTTTGAGAACCAAGTTCAAAAATCAACTCGGAGACGTTCCCAAACGAGTCCGCTTCGAAAAACCCACAGGCAAAGACATTCCCGACTTTTCGCAAGCGAGATTGACCAATCAGAATCTTCCAATTGAACTCGAATTCTACGAAACCGCAATCCCTAAAACTTTCAAAGAAAATGGGACGATTGAAAATCAATGGCGCAACTGGGTTGCATCGAGCGGCAATACCGCATTAAAGGCCACCGAAACTCTGCCCATGGCCGGTTTTGATGCGTATTACTTGGATCGGAACTCAGAAACCATTAAAAGTGAATTCAATTGGCGCAACTATAACTACGTCCTTGATTACATTCTCATCAATGGGCGGGCCGTTGCTAACACCATCATATTCTGCCTGCTCACAATTCTCATACAGCTCCCTGTAAATCCCGTAGCCGCTTACGCCCTCAGCCGCTTCCCA
>JBJXDW010000076.1:0-14065 GCA_046154445.1 Fimbriimonadaceae bacterium
CGTACCTCCTGCCCCCAAAATCAATACCCGAGCCCCCGAACCAACCCCAAATTCCTCACAAACCTTCAAGAATCCCGGCAAATCAGTATTCGTCCCCTGCTGAGTCACCAAGTTGATCGTATTAACACTCCCCAATTCACCAGCCAAACCCAAAAAACTCGGACACCAATCAAACGCCAACTCCTTCAGCGGAACCGTACAATTCACCCCCTTGTAGCCCAAAGCCCTTAACCGATCCATCGCCTCAAAAAACTCCCCATAAGGAACCCGAACCGCACTATATACCAAATCTAAACCCAAAGCATCATATGCCGCTGAATGCATCCGGGGCGATAAACTGTGACCAATCGGATCTCCCAAAACGGCATAATCACCCTCCGGCACATCACGCCACTCATAAAAAGTCACTTCTTTCGAAATGTCCATAGCCGCTGACCCGTAAAGTTCCAAATAAACCCGGCAATCATCCCCATTCCGCTGCCCGCCAAAAAGTTCAACGCCTCACTCATTTGCGCCAATCGCTGACCAATTGTCCCAACCGTGATCGATATCAACATCCCCACCAAAGCCACCGCATAAAACTGACCCGCTTGCTTCAAATTTGCTTTCTCATGCGTCGACTGGAATGTAAACCAACGGTTCAACAAATAACTCACCAGAATCGCCAACATCACTGGACCAAATTTCAGAGGTGCATAAGCCGCCTCAAGCAAATGTTCCCGATCGAGCGGCCAACCCAACTTGAACTGCCCAATCACCCAACTTCCGACGGAATCATGCAAATAAACCCCACCCACCTTAGCTCCAAACATCAGATAAGAATGAATTCCAATATCAACCGCCGTTGCAATCGCGCCCACGACGGCAAATTTAACTAGTTGCTGCACCACCTCGCGATGAAAGAACCCCGGTTTTACGCCGTCAATTGCCCCTTCAGTCTGAAAGTAGTTGTGCAAAACCCGACCAATCATTAACTCGATGTTACGAGATAAATACCGAGTGCCGACAAACTCGTGCTTTGCAATGGGTTTAACCCAAATCGCATCAATCCCTGCTCGATTCGCCCCCCAAATATCCGTCATCAGTTGATCCCCAATCATCACTGCTGCCGAATCATCAACGCCGTACTTTCCAAGTGCCAAGTAGTACATCTTAGGACTAGGTTTAAACTTGTCTCGAATAAAATCAACACCCAACTTTTCACTCAAACGACCCAATCTCTCTGGATTTCTCGTATTACTCAAAATACAAAGCTCAAAACCCAAGCCCCGAGCCCGCGCAAGCCATTCAATCGTCGATTGAGGAATCTCCTCACTCTTCCATGGCAACAATGTATTATCAACATCCAACAAAATCAATCGTTTCCCAGATGCAAATAACAAATCCAAATCAACCTCTTCAAGCGCATGCAATGCCTCCACCGGAGAAAACCGCTGCAAATGCCTCGGCACCCGATGCCGCTCAAATGTCCCCGACTTAAATCCTCTCATCCGCCACTCTCCCGCTCCACTTTCCACTCCGCACGGGCCTTGTTTATTGCCAACCGATGCGAACCGTAGTCCGGAGTAAAATAATGGCTCCGATTTGGGCGTGCCACATAAAATAAATAATTATGAGCCTCCGGCTTCATCGCCGCCTCAATGCTCTTCAATCCGGGCGAACCAATCGGACCCGGCGGCAATCCCGCATTCAAATAGGTGTTGTAAGGCGACTTCACCGTATTAACAACCCCCGGACCCAATTCCTTCCATTCACCCAGCGCATAAAGCACCGTCGCGTCAATCTGCAACCGCATCCCGTCCTTGATCCGGTTTTCAATAACCCCCGCAACTCTGGGCCGTTCCTCATCCAGTGCCGCCTCCAGCTCAACCATCGAACCCACAACCAATGCCCGGCTCAAACCTTCCGTGCCAACCTTACCGACGACCTTCTTCTCAAAAGTCCGTAGCTGCATCGAAATAACCGCTTTCGCCCCCAACATCGGTGGCAAATCATAAGTATCTGGAAACAGATAACCCTCCAAGCTCTTCTCCGGCAATTCAAAACTCACGACATCCTTAAACTCTTCCGGTTTCCCTGCCAGCTCCATATATTCAGCCGCCTTGCAAATCCCCTTATCTTCAAGCCGTTTCGCCACCCGGCTAATCCACCACCCTTCCGGTATCCGCACATTCTGACTCAGGGGAGTCTTCAACGACTTCACAACCTCATCCATCGACATCCCCGGATAAAAAGAATAAGTCCCCGCCCCCACCTTCACCGACTTTTTCTCAACTTTTGCCAGCCGAGTAAACAACCAAGCATCACGTACCACGCCCTTCGCTTCAAGCTCGGCAATCGCATCGTCAAAGCTCATCGAATCCCAACGAACCATAAATTCTGGCCCCTTCGGCATCGGCGCCGTTCCCCTATCGAACCAAGTGATAAAACCAAACCCCACAATGCACCCAAAAACAAGTCCAATCAAAGTCTTCTGTATCTTAGTCATGGCTCTCCTTATATCGCTCTAAAATCAAACAAGCTGCTTCACTATCCAGCCGCTTTTTCCGCTGACTCGCTTTCAACCCCGCTTCAAACATCGCCGTATTCGCTTCTTGACTCGTCAAGCTCTCATCCACATAAAACACCGTCAACCCCCGTGTCTCCAATTCCCCCCCAAACCGCCGCATCACCGCACTCATCCGAGTCTCTTCACCCCCATCCAAAGGCAGACCCAAAACAACCCCCGTCGCCTGCTCCTTCTTCGCGACTGCAACCACCTGATCTGCATCCCGAGCCAAAGCCGCCAACGCATTCATCACCGGCAAAGGCCGGGCCAAACCAACTTCCATGTCCATCACCGCTAGTCCAATCCTCTTCTTACCCAAATCCACCCCCAAAAGCCGCATCAAAAGGACTCCATAATTGCGGTTTTCAACCCCGGAACCGTACTGATCAGTTCCAACTGATGATCCGGTAACCCGCCATCAAGCACATCCGACCCATCAAACTTCATACAAACTCCACCTGCTTCCTCAACAATCGGAATCACCGCACTCACATCCCAACGGCTCACCACCGGGTCAAGCATCGCCTGCACCCGACCACTCGCAACCAACATATGACCATAAGCATCCGACCATGTCCGGTGCGCCATCATCGGCTTCGCCAAGTTCATCACCCCCTCAAACCGACCATATTTCTCCAACGAATTCAAACTCCCACTACAAACCACGCACCGATTCATCTCCGGTTGCTCCTGAACCCGAATTGGCTTGTGATTCCAAAACGCACCGCCGCCCCGTTCCGCGTAAAAAAGCTCATCCAACGCCGGAAAATAAACCACCCCCAAAACCGGCCGCCCTTCAACTTCATAGCTCAACAACGTAGCATAAAGCGGCACCCCGCACACAAAACTCTTTGTCCCATCAATCGGGTCAACCACCCAACGCGTATCCCCCGCCTCCGCCTGGCCTTCTTCTTCCCCCAAGATCATTTCCCCCGAACCCATTTTTGACGCGCGCCCCGCACCTGCACCCGCAAATTCTCCTTCTTCTTCTCCCAAAACAATTTCCCCCGGAAACATTTCCGCCACCCGACGCCGCACTAACGCTTCCGCACCCTTATCCGCCGCCGTCACCGGGCTCGAATCCCCCTTCAACTCCACCCCCACACCCTTGTTAAAATAGTCAAGCGTCCCCACCCCCGCTTCAACCACTATCTCAATCGCCTTCGCCAACCGGGGTGTCATCAGTTCATTTTGACTGACACAGCTTAATGTGAATTCTTGGCCCTATCAGACAAAGGCTTATCATCTAAGTAAACAAAACTCTGGGGAGGCTTTGTACCAGGTGCATATAGTTCTAGGGGAATGGGAGTCTCGAACTGTAGGATTTCAAAGAGTTCTATCGCACTGGCTTCAGGAGACCCCTCAAAGTAAGAATCGTAAAAATTTTTGTCTATCGCCCCTCCGACGGCACACTTTCGCCAAATCGCTTCAGGCGTCGAAATGTGGATTTTCCTCACCTTGGCTTCCCCAACAACTGCTGAGACAGGGCTTGTCGAGTAGATAGCTATCGTTGAGATAGCTCTGCGAAATCTGGTCTTTCGGAACTCAAACCGCTTTCGCCCATTTAAGATCGCCTCAGCGAAATCTGGCTTAATTGAAAACAAAGCTTTCATGAAAGCCAACTTTCCACAATCTTGGCACCCGCTTCTTTTAGGCGAGTAATAGACTGGGGATATCCTCCGATTGCCTGAATTCCAACTAAATCCGAAAATTTCAGCGGATTCTTTGGTTCAATTAGTCCTTGTCTGAACATGATGGCAGTCACACCCCCGGTTTCGCACATTTCTTCAATTTCCCCTCTTGAATAGACTGTGCGAGGCATAACAAAGGCGCATATTTCATCCACAGACCTACTACACAGAGTCTCTTCAAGTACGCCCCAAGCAAGAATATCTCGAGAAGCACGACTTCGGTAAAAGAGCAATATTGAACCTGGGCGCAGATTTTTCCGAGGTGCCTTGCTGATATAAACTTTCCGCAACGTGTTTCCCGTTATAGGAGTTAATAGAGCTTTCTGTTCTGCAAACTCAGGAAATAACAAATCATGATAAACAGGCAAGACAGGAATAACTAATATATCTTTTCTTGGTATCTCCGCATAATGAGGTCCATTCTGGATAAACCTTTCAAGTGAGTTTTCCGGCGATTCGATTATTTTTGCATTACTAATCAAGACTTTCGAGAATATTTCCTCACCAGTATCGGCATCTCCTTGTTTATAGAAACCAAAATCGGTGAGTAGTTGAATAAGCTGAACGTGATGTGGGAAAACTGTAACATACAGAGCATCTCCCTCGTTTGCCAAACAATACTTGAATACAGTTTTCAAGAGTAACTCGCCATATTTTCTGCCTCCAAAAGAACTATCCACCTTAAAACTGCATATCTTTAAAGTTTTCTCCCCAACATTCGTCTTACCTTCCCATTTAACAATAAGCGCACCGGCCAGCTTTCCTGGCTCACCCTCTATTACCCAGCAATCACGATGATCAAGTCTAACCTTTTCTAGCCATTGCTCGAAGCCTACGTAGTCATGCTTAAACGAATCCCAAAAGCTATCGTTTGGATCCAAATTGAATGTCTTCTTTGGAAGTGCTTCCAGAAGTGGCTGAGGTGGAATGCCACGCATGGTGCGAAGAACAGTAATCGCTTCAAGCAAATTAAAAATTTTCCCAGATCCAAGTATTCTATTTGCTTTTCTAATTAGTTTTCGGTCTTCGGTTACCAAGCCCGAAACGGCACCTATTCGGACAGCTTCAATTAGCTGGTCGTCAACCCAATCATTAGTATTTCCATCGGGGGCGATTGCATTTTCAATTGGCAGAACTGGGTACTTTGAAAACAATACTATTCGCATAGCAAGTCTTTCTGGGTTATTATCATTCGCAATATCTACCTGCTGAGCAGGGTGCAACCACAGATCGCACTTCGTTTGACTTGCAAGCTGACTAAGTTCTGCAACGAGCGGCGTATTGCCGCTTACATCTTCTGATGAGGTAGGTTCTAATGGAATAAATATATTCGTGTCGATTAGCAGTTTCATTATATCTGAGCCTTATAATTTTACTCCAATCTTGTTCATATATAGAATGCTAGGAGCTTGCCTCGCGCAAATTCGTCTCTTCCGAAACCTGGATTGGAACGCTGTTGAACCTGCCATAATCACCCTAACCCAAAAATGCTCCCCGCCATCCTCACCCTCATGATCCAAACCACCGGAAACCCCGTCTTCCAAAACAACTATTACATCTAACCCACTTTCTTTGCCAAGCATTTTCAATATCAAGCCCGTGACCTGGATAACGCATAGCTCCTAAATTCTCTCCTCGTATTCAGTGTCAAATCGATGGAAGCAATCCATAAATTCCACTAAACTCGTATCCATCCTCGTTCCAGCAATCTGAAAATCTACTCACCCACCCCACCCCCGAATAATCTCCCGAACATAACGCCCCGATTCCGTCAACTCATCCAAGCTCCAACCCCCGTTCACGGAACCACCCGGCTTCAAAATCGCTGCCCCCTCAACCTTATCCGACAAAGACCAAATACAGTGGCTCAACCCATTCTTCCGCATAAACTCATACCAAATCGTCGACGACTCCCGGTCAATCGGGCCATCTCCATCATAATTCACCACCCCATATTCCGTCACAAAAAGCGGAATCCCCATATCCAAAGCCTTTTGCGCCTTCGCCCGTAGTTCCCCCTTATGCCCCGCCGCATAAAAATGAAGCGTATATGCCACATTCAAATCGTCAATCGGATCCGCCGCCGCCACTTCAACATCCTGGCACCAATTAGGCGTCCCCACAATCACCAAAGCCGTCAAATCATACTCCCGAATTGCGCCAATCACCGTCTCCGCATAAGGCTTTATCTCACTCCATTTCACGTCCACCGGTTCGTTATAAATCTCATAAATCAAGTTCGGCTTTCCCGCATACTTCTTCGCCAAAGTTCCAAAAAACTTCACCGACTCCGCTGTGTGCTTCTGCGCCGCATGATCGTGCCAATCCACAATCACATAAACCCCTTCCTCAATCGCCGCGTCAATCACCGTCACCGCCCTCTTCATTTCAACTTCGGGCTGAGCCAAATAACCATCCGGCTCCACTCCTACCGCGACCCGAACAATGCTCGCCTTAAAATCTTTCTTCAGCCAACCCACCACTTCCTGCGTGTAGTACTTCCCAATCCACTGACTCCAGAACAAACTCACCCCCGCCAAACTCGTCAACTTCCCGTTCTTATCAACTATCCGATTCCCCTTCACCTGCAATCGGCCATGCACGTCAACAACCGACTTCGGCTTCGTGCTCTGGGACCCAAACAACATCCCCAAAAGTAAAACAGAAAATCCCACAACAAAGAACGTTCGAACAGCCATAGTCCTATCATAATCTATATCACAGTGATTTCCGCCATCCTCACCCTCATGATCCAAACCACCGGAAACCCCGTATTCCCCGGCAACTACGCCGACCCCGAACTCCACCTCTTCCAAAACAAATACTACATCTACCCCACATTCTCCGCAGCCTACGAAGACCAAACATTCTACGATTGCTTCAGCAGCAACGACCTCACCACCTGGCAAAAACACCCCAACATCCTCAACTTCGCCGACGTCCCCTGGTCAACCAACAAAGCCGCGTGGGCACCATCCGTCATCGAACGTAACAACACCTACTACATGTATTTCTCCGCCGGTGACGGTGCCGGAATCGGCGTCGCTACCAGCAAATCCCCCTCCGGACCATTCAAAGATGCTCTCGGCAAACCCCTCATCAAGGAATACATCAACGGCGCCCAACCCATCGACGCCCACGCCTTCATCGATGACGACGGCCAAGCCTATCTCTATTACGGCGGCTGGAAACACTGCAACGTCGTCAAACTCAAAGAAAACATGATCGAAACCGAAGGTGAATTCCTCGAAATCACCCCCGAAAACTACGTCGAGGGCCCGTTCATGCTCAAAAAAGATGGCAAATACTACTTTATGTGGTCCGAAGGTGGATGGACAAACTCAACGTACGGAGTCGCCTACGCCATCGCCGACTCACCCCTAGGCCCATTCAAACGCAAAGCCCACATTCTCGATGGCAATCCCGCAATCGGCATGGGTGCCGGGCACCACAGCGTCCTCAAACTCCCCCGAACCAACGATTACGTCATCTGCTACCACCGCCGCCCTGCAGGATCAACCGCCCGCGACAACCGGGTTACCTGCATCGACAAACTCGTATTTCAACCAAATGGTGACATCAGTCCGGTTGTCATTACCAAAGAGGGCGTTCCCGCCCACCCGGCAAAAATCAACTAAGTTCTACTTCGCCCGAACCCGGTTATTCCGCGGATTGTGCTCTAATTCAACCAAACCCAACTCCTCAAGCAAAGGCGGCAAATACATCCCAAATCGACCGCGATAACCCTTGCGCTGACCATACCAGCCGCCAACCGGATTGTCCTCCGCCCGCCCCCATGCCTCAAAAGTCCCCGGCTTTGCTCCCTTCTGCTCATCCGCTGCCCCCAAATCAACCCAATCCCCTTGCGCTTTAAGCCATTCAACCGAATCTTCAATACAACGAACCAAATAAGTCAGTTTCGTCGAACCGACTTGGCAAACCAGCAAATCACCCTCAACATGCATCTCATATTCCGAAGTTCCTGGCGGTGTCTTCAACTTCCAAGGGTTCGATTTGTCGCGCATTTCTATCGTTCAATATTATTCAATTTCCCTGCCGAAAATGCGTTTTTTCCAATTGGTTCAAACAAAACTCAAAATGTTATTCTGTTAATAAGGGAACCTATAAGTAATGCGCGAGGCTAAATGTATTCCCTTCGCAGTCCTTCACCCGGGCTATATCTGCCACTCCAGGAATGGTCACCTTTGGAAGTGTGACCTCGCCCCCATTTTCAACTATTGCAGCGCAAACCCGATCAACATCGTCAACCGCGATCGTACATTCAAAATTACCAATAACCGTCTCAAATGGATCTGCCTGCACTTTTTGGATCGAGCCATGAACAGACGAACCGGTATCGATCATAAAAAATCCTGGAGGTCCCCAGGCAGAACACTTCCAACCAAAAACACTTTCATAAAAAGACACGCTACGATCAACATCTTGAACGTTGATAGAGAAATGTGACAGCGAATTGAATGGTACGTGTTCCATTTCCAAATTTTTCCATACAAATTGTTTGTCTTGAATGATCATAATTGACAAATAATGTCGAATAAACGACAAGCGGCAGATTTTGACACATTCGTCCGATTTTGGATTCTTAACCACCACTCTGGAGGAACGGTAAACATCCCACCGTCAGATTGGGCCGTCCTTCTTTATGCATCCCATGGTGCTTTAACGGTTCAATCCAACGATATTGCTTGGATTCTGCCAGCTAATCGCGCTCTGTGGATCAACCCTAACTGCTCCTATCAAATTATTTCAACCGCACCGGTTGAGATTCGATCCTTGTACTTTTCTCCACGATTAAAGAAAACAAGATCACAAGTTCCATTGGAGGTCACTTCACTGATGAGAGAACTTATTCTCGCCGCATGCGAGCGTGGACCTTTGAACGAATCATCTCCAACCCACATGGCCCTAATTCAACTCATCGAACATGAAATAGAACTCGCAACGCAATTTCCAATATCCATTCCCTTACCATGCTCACCAATCTTGAGAAAGCTGGCGCAATGCGCCATTCAATCCAATGAGCCACTCTCAAAACTCGTGAAGAACACGGGATTCAGTAGAAGAACAATTGAACGAAGAATGAAAATTGAAACCAGATTGACCCTAGGCAATTGGTATCGCCAAGCATGCATGCTCCGAGCAATCGTTGCCTTGTCAAAAGGTGAAAACGTTAATGAAGCATCTATGATTGCCGGGTATTCAGAGCCCAGCGCATTCATAAGCGCATTTAAAAAGAAATTTGGCCTGTCACCCTCAAAAATGATGCCGTTCAATAAAAAAAACTGGACGAGCTAACAAGCTCGTCCAGCACCAGACTAAATCCAAAGAAAGAGCTTACGCCTTCTTCAGTTTCTTGCGCAACATCGCCACGCCAGCAACCGCCAAACCAACCATCGAAGCCGGCTCTGGAACCGCTTGAGTCGTGATTTTCAATTTCACACCATCGTTGAAGTAATGGCAATCAGGATCGAAAGTCAATGCGAAGTAGCCATCCGCAGCGAAACTCTGAAGGTCGTCCAAGACGCCTTGCGTAGCAAAGTCAAACTTCAAGTCGAAGTTTCGAGCTTGACCACCAACCGGGTCGCTAAATGTTCCAACCCGAACGCCCTGTCCAGCAAAGTAGTCGCCAGAAGCTTGGTTATCGTAAAAGTTACTAACGCCAATTGCATTGGCATCGGTGCTTTTAGTATTCAGCAAATTGACATAGAGAATGTCCGGCTCAACCGTCCAGTCCCAGATATTCTTGATTTCAAGAGTCGCGCCAGTGATGACTTCATTGGTCGGAACATTAAATTTGATGCCCCATTTGTAAGCATCATAATGGTCCAAGTCGCTCAAGTCAGAGTTGCCCGGAGGCGTAAAGGTGTAAACGCTTGCGTTAGAAACAGCAACCGCAAACAGGGCAGTCAGAAGCAGTGAATTTTTCAACATTCCAGAAGTCCTTGCCACAAGCTAAGTGGCACTCAACTCCCAAATTCAATTCCCGTGCCAAACCCGATCAACCTGAATAAAACCGCGTAATTGAATTCAACACTCCCATGCATTGTTACGGTGGGACCTAAATATGTCCCCTTCCCATGCCAATAGTTCTCCCAGGAAGGTATATTCTTCCTTCTTCGAGTGGGGGATTAGCTCAGTTGGGAGAGCACCTGCCTTGCATGCAGGGGGTCAGGGGTTCGAGTCCCCTATCCTCCACCACTCACATTTATATGTTCGTTGTCTACATTCTTTATTCGAAATCCAAAAATCGGTTCTATATAGGTCACACTGCAGACCTTCAAGATCGCATTAACCGACACAACCAAGCACGCTCAAAGGCAACAATGCAAGGAATCCCGTGGGAACTTGTCTACACCGAAGAACACCCAACAAAGTCCCGAGCCCAAACCAGAGAATTTGAAATCAAATCATGGAAGAGCTAAAGCCGAATCGAGCAACTTATCAAGTAAGAGCATCCCGCTTAGCGGGACAGGGGGTCAGGGGTTCGAGTCCCCTATCCTCCACCACTCACAGTTATTTGTTCATAACCTTCATTTTCTTTTCGAATTCCGACAATTGCTACACTGTTGGTCACGCCGCAGTCCATTGCAGATAATTTTCTACTTACAATCTATCTTTGTTCTAGTTATACTAAACACATGCTTCCCATGGTCGTCGGACTCGTACTTCTCACAACGCAAAGTGGATTTGATTGGAAAACCAGCGGTGAGAGTGGCCCCCTTGATAAGTTCAGCATGACCGCAAATTTCACCGGCAATGGCATGCCATTCGAAGGGCCAATCCCTGAAAATAGCGACATCAAAGTGGGCAAAGGAGGGCGAGTCTTCGCCCGCGTAAATGTCGAATTTTATGTCGAACAATATGGCAAAAATGAAGAAGTCTGGAGCAACACATGTGGGAATATGTGCCAAGGACCACCACCCGTTCATAAATCCCACGAAGAATGCGATCGGTTCTGTGACTCACCATGCGAAACCACCCATAAATTTGAATCACTGGCCCATGAAGGGTTCTGCGGCTGGAGACTGTCAAGTGTCGAACAACCGTTTACGGAAGCATTCGCCGATGCTGCCATGTTGTTTAGAAAAAGAGGTATGGCCGTAGATGAAAACTTGGACTGGCTAACCAACATCCGAGATGAATTCATCACAAAAGCCAACGAAAAAGCCGCCAACGAAAAATTCGTCTTTGAGCCAAAACACGTTGGACAAACACCCTATGCCCCCTGTCTAACTGGGAAATTCACTGTCTCGACAAGAAAAGAAAGAGTGATGGCCAACGTCATGAAAGACTTAGTCTTTCAAGAGGCGTCCAACGGTGGTTACGTCACCGTTTATGAAATGCCAATGGGAGACGATGTCCAGATTCCTGTAACACAAGGCAGCGACGCCATCTCAGGAGTAACAACCGAAACAATGGTGCGATGCCTTTGCGGCAACGATGAAACCGCCCTCATGGAAGACCAACCCGCAATCCAACTCGGTGATCACTGGAGAACCATTCCGATCTCTAACACGAAAGCCGGATTCGAAACCATCGGACGAAACATGAAAAGGGGCGATACTCAAATTGCTGCGTTTGGCGAGAGCATGAATGGATGTTCATTCGAAATCACCGGCAACCCCATGGCCCGACTCTATCTACCCGCTGGCACCCTCCTTGTCCCAAACGATAATAAAGCCCAAGTCATGATCCTCATGGAGAGTTATAACTCCAGCCTCGTCGCCAGCCTTTTCCCTGCCGCAAAAATAGTGCGCGCAGCGTGCACAGAGATGAGTAAAGAGGAGCCATCACCAAAAACAAAGTTCGCAATCGTCGGTGCAAACGACGGAAATCTCAATCGTATAGCCGAATACACTGCAAACTCCCGATTCCGCGGCCCATGGGATCAAGCACGTGTTTGGATCTACACCGATGGAGCAACGTTTGCCGAAATAGAAAAAAAATTGAACCCGATGATATCGAAAGGCACGTATTTGTTCGAACTTGATCGAGTTCTCAAAGGTGGAATTTCCCCTGAAAAACGTAAGAAACTGAGCTCAAACATCACATTAGATATGATTGCCGACGCGAGATGTGGCACGACCGGGCTGAACCGCGCACTACCAATTTTGTGGAAAGCCGATTCCAAAAAGCTAATGGAATCAGCACCAACATTTGCCAAAAATTGGATCAGCGATTCTGAATCGCAAGGACAAGAAATGCTCGCTAATGTTGCATTCTTCCTCGGTATCAAAAAACAACCCGAAGCCCGGGCCGCCGCTCGCAAAGTCCTAGCAGCCGTTCCATCAAACCTGCGATCTCAAGTCGCCGCCTTCGGCGGATTAGAGTCCATCAGCTCCGGAGTCTTTAGCAAAAACAAAGCCGAAGTCAAAGAAACCGTCGAACTCCTCAAAGCATTCGATGCCGCAAAGTACGCCAAAACAATCGAACTGGGTGAAGAACGCCTCAAATAAGACAACCCCAAATCTGGTTCCCTAGAATCGCATTCACCATAGTTGCAAAGTGTTTCCTTGCATCTTCTGAAATCAAAAAAGTTTGCGCCATAAACACCACAGTCAATCCCGAATCTCGGTCATGCCAATACTCAGTGCCAAACGCCCCCTCATGACCAATTGAATCCAAATGACGCAAAGTCAGTTGCCCCACTGCGAGATGCCTCAAAAAACTTAGCCCTATCCGTTGCCGTCAAACAAAGTCCCCGCGCACCATTCGCAAACTTCGCACCTAATCAACCCGCCCGATTGCGCCAATTCTGCCATTTCAAACGTGCTCACCAAAATCATCGGGGCACCCGGCTCCTTAATCTGATAACTACTAAAAACTCATGAAACTTTTCTATCTAAATCAGGCTGGACATTAATACTGCCAACTCGGACATACTCTTAAAACAAGACAATGCAAGTCAAAGTCTACAAAACAACCTGGGGAATGGGCGGAACCCCCGACGAAGTCCTCGCCAAAATCGCTGGCGCAAACTATGAAGGCTGGGAAGACTGGATCAAACCCCACTTCGAAGTCCTCGCCCTAGCAAAAAAACACAACCTCGAATACATGGCAATGGTGCCGGGCCAATCCGCCGAACAGTTTCAGCGAGATATCAACGAAGCCCACGATGCCGCCGCCGTCGGATGCACTGTCCACGTCGGCCAAGCAAACATGGAATATCAACAGGGCCTCGACCTCCTCGGTCCCCTCGTTGAAATCGCCAAAACCGTCCCATTCCCTGTCAATTTCGAAACCCACCGAGGACGCCTCCTTAACGAACCCCTCAGCACCGCCCGCTACCTCAAAGCTCTCCCCGATCTCTGGCTCGTTGCCGACCTCAGCCACTGGACAGTCGTTACCGAATCCATGCTTGGAGGCTTCGGAGACGCCCTCGAACTCGCCATCTCCCGAACCCGCCACACGCACGCAAGAGTCGGTCACGAAGAAGGACCTCAAGTCCCCGACCCCCGCGTCAAACAATGGGAAGGTCACGTCAAAGCATTCACGGTCATCTGGGAACGTATCAAACTCGCCCACGAAAAACGTGGCGAAAAAGTCATCACCTTCGACCCCGAATACGGCCCACCAAACTATATGTGGACTAACCCTGAAACCGGACAGCCCCTCGCCGACCTCTGGGAAATCTGCCTTTGGCAAACGCAAAAATTGAGGGATCTCTGGGTCTCAAAATAATAAAGCAAAACACTTAAAATTCAGTTTGCATTCAAGAGCCCCATAGAGTCTAAACTTTTCTGCAATGTTTTCGAACCATGAGCTAACCATCTTGTTCCTGATGCAAACGTTAGCCGTACTATCA
>JBJXDW010000077.1:0-46875 GCA_046154445.1 Fimbriimonadaceae bacterium
ATCTTTCTGACTGTGTTACGTCGCTGACCGTGATCCAATCGAGCTTCGGCTGTTCTTGGGCGATTTGGAGTTTGCCATCTTGAATTCGAGCTCGGACTTTGTTGTTTGGTGAGAGTCGCCCTTGCTCTTGGCGAGATTGCGGTGTGGGACTTGGTGGTGTGACTTTTGCGAGCGTGCTGGTTTCGGTGTTCCAACTGTAGTTTTGGGTGCGGAATGCAAAATAAATCTGAACTTTGTCTACCTTTGAAATGACGATGAGCAGTCGGTCTGGATCTATAGGTTGGGATTCGGTTACTTTTTCTAACTCTTTGGCGAGCTTTGTGTGGTCGAACAGATCGGATTTTTGTAGAGACTTGGCGTCGAACTTTGTATATCGGAAAGTTTCGGGAGCAGTATTGCGGCGATAGAAAAACGCGTTGTTGTCGATCCAGGTGAATGTGAGGTTCCAATTTTGGAGTAGGCGGGTTTCTTTGGCACCGAGTTGATTGGACTGTTGGTAGAGGGTACGGAGTTCTTCAGTAGTGGGTTTGAACGGCGTTAGGTTTCCGAACGATTGGGCGACTAGGAGGCAGGGAAGAAGAAGAGCGATTCGCCGCATGGTGTGATGATACTCGGTTCAATATCTGGCATATTATGGTGTGCGCGGATTTTTGATTGGATTGAGTTTGCTGATTGGGTTGGTGGGTTGCGCGGCCCCCCGGCTTGTGGATGAAATGCCTGTTGGGAGAGGCCCTGAAGTTCGGGTTTCAGTTGATTTTTCGGTCTGCTTTCGGAATGACGAAGCATTACGGGAACATTATTCGAAGCACGGTCAGGAGTTTGGGGAGATTACGCGGGCGGAGTATTTGTTTATGGCTCAGGAATTAAGAGATACGGAGGCGGATGGGAAATCGGTTTTGGTTGCGTATCGGCCGGATGGGATTGTTTCGAAATATGATCGGCGGGATGGGGAGTTTCTTGCGTATAACCGGAATAAGGTGATTCGGACATTTTTTAAGCCGGGGGATGGGGAGCGGTATTTTAATCGTCAGAGGGGGCGGTAAGGTTTGCAGTCATTCATTCGGGGCAGACGAGTTCCGCTTGCGGAACGAGGAGGGCGTGGCCTTGGGCCGAATGAATGAGTTGTTTTATTCGTGTTTCAGCCAACCCTGCTCTGTTGCTTCGTTGGTAATTTGTTTGATGAGGTCGTAGAGTGCCGGGGCGCCGTCGGCGACGTGAGAGTTTTTTTCAAGGACTTGGGATTGGGTCAGATTGAATTCTGCCCAGGTTCCGCCTTGATTGCCTCGATTCATGATGAATGCCATGAGACGGTCGACGGAGTGGGCGAATTTGGATTCGGGGGTTTCTTGAGATTCAAATTCTTGCCAGAGAGCGAGGAGGTCTTGGGCTTGGTCGATGGGGAGGAGGCTGAGGATGCGTTTAGTTGCGGCGAGTTCCTTGGCGGGGAGGCTGGGATCGGTGGTTTTCGCGTAGTGAAAGACGTCGCCGCAGTCGATTTCAGGGAGGTCGTGAATCGCGAGCATCTTGATGACTTTGAGGAGGTCGATTTCAGTTTTGCTATGCTCGGCGAGGATGATTGCGGAGAGGATGACTTGCCAGGAATGTTCGGCGGAGTTTTCTTTGCGGGTGAGGCCGATGGGTGAGGTTTTGCGTTCGACGGATTTGAGTTTGTCGGTTTCGGTGAGGAAGGCGATTTGTTGTTCGAGCATTGAATGAATTATATAATTACAGAACTTTTGAATTAATGACCAATTAATATTTTTCTAACCAAACGTCAACACCTGTCAAATGCACAAATTTTCTCTTCCCATTAGTTTTGACGAACCCTGCTACAAGCTGACTATTATAGAGTTTCTTTCCGTTAGCATGTGTAACTGTTAGAAATAGCCTGGACTCCTTTCCGTTAAATGAAAACGTGCCTGAAAATTTATCACCAGACATTGTAGCGGTGAATGTTCTGTTTGACTTAAAAACAAACTTATTTAAGAGCAAATCGACTTCTTCTTTTGATGCATTGGGCAGCATTTCTTCAACTTCCCGCTTCTCAGTCCTGTATGTGCCAGTAAGGTATGCAAGATTAATCTCACTTCTTGGCAAAATCCTACTTGCACGTTCAGTTTCAAGAGATTTCTCGTGAAATTTATAATTTTTGGGCAGTTCCACTTCGTATGGAAATTCTGCAACTGACTTTTTCAGAATGAAACCGGTTTTTCCGTTCTGTAAGAGTACGCCATACCACTTTTCACTCATTGTTTTATTAATTATTATGTCCTGATATGCTTTTAAGTGCCACAATATTTTGGAATTCTCATCCATTGATGAATAAATTTTACATTCTTCTATGCTTTGTCCCAGAATGCCAACTGAAATCCTCTCTTGATCGAGTTCCGCACTAAGGATAAGTGCCGCTACTACAAAATTGCAGACCATAACAATATTGTACCAATTCTGGTCTTTTAAGTCAAGATGCTATATTTGCGAAACCCGACATACGATTTGGATTTGGTCGGCGGGGCAGCAGCAGGCTTTGAAATGTCCGGTGCGGGCCATACGGCGAGTGAGACCTTCTTGTGAATTTGGGGGTGGGTTGCCTTCGATACACCGGATGATGCAGCTCATACATTCGCCTTTCAGGCACGAGAATCCGATGGGGATTTTGTGGCGTAGGAGGGTGTCGAGAACGGTTTCGCCGGGGAGTGGGGTGAGGGGCTGGTTTTCGAAGGTCACTTTTGTTTCAGTAAACCCGAATCTGATGAGTTGGGCTATCCGCCGAATATCGCTTTTGCATTAAGACGTGAAGTCATTTGGAAATCCCGTTCCCCTCCCCTTCCCCTCCCCGAAAGGCAGGGATGGTCTGCAGATTCTTCACGTCTTTCAGAATTTTGCGTTCAGTAATTTTCTGAATGTGTGGTCGGTCCAGTCGAGGGAGATGGGGGTGAGGGAGACGAAGTGGTTGGCGACGGCATAGACGTCGGTGCCGGGATCTTCGGGCCTCATGATGACAACTCCGCCCTGCCAGTAGTAGGGGCGGCCCCAGGGGTCGTCGCGGCGTTCGACTCGGTCTTCGTAGACTCGTTTGCCCATACTGGCGACTTGGATGCCCTGGATTTCTTCGTAAGCGATGGCGGGGATGTTGAGGTTGAGAAAAGTACCGGGTTTTTGAGGAAGGTCTACGATTGTTTGGATGTTTTCTAGGAGCCATCGTTCGCCGGTTTCGTAGTGGAGCGGAGCATCTTGCACGAAGCTTGCCATGCTGATGGCGATGCTGGGGATGCCGTTGATACAGCCTTCCATTGCGCCCGCGACGGTACCGGAATAGGTGATGTCAAAGCCGAGATTGGGGCCGTTGTTAATGCCGCTGAGGACGAGGTCGCATGTGTGATTGGGGAAGACTTCAGTGAGTCCGACGTTGACGCAATCGACGGGGAGGCCATTGACCATGTATCCGGGGCAACCTTCGATTTCGAGTTCTTTGACTCGGAGAGGTTCGTGGAGGGTCATTCCGTGTCCGCAGGCAGATTTTTCGCGGTCGGGGGCAACGACGATGATTTCGGCGTTAGGCAGGATTTTTGCGACGCGGGTAAGCGCTTTGATGCCTTCGGCGTAAATTCCGTCGTCGTTGGTAATCAAGATCCGCATGGTTGGATTATGACTTTGGTTTGACCGAATAGAATGGGAAGGTGAATAAGGAGAACGTGCGATGGGTAGCGGCAGGGGTTTTTGCCGTTTTGGCGGTTCTTCAGGCGGTGAAATGGGGGGCGATGGGGCTGGCGATTCAGGGGCCGTTGGTTCTGGTTTTGATCTTGGGGTTGGTGGTAGCGGGTTTTCGAGAACATTTACCGTTTCGGAATCACGCGCTCTTTGTATGTGCTTATGGGTCGGCATTTTTGCTTTTGTGGGCGGCGGGGAGTCCGGGGGTTGACTTGGTTCCGGGTTGGACATGGCTGGTGACATTGGGCGGGGTTTTGGCTTTGGCGGGGGTGGTTGTGTGGAATTTGCGCGGGAAACAGGGGCTTTGGTGGGTTTTGGCGTTTGCGGTGGCGACGGGGTTTGGGCTTTTCATTGCTTTTGCAAGCGGGCCGGAGGGTCAGACGCCTTGGCTACAGAAGTTCTATATGATGATCTTCAAGTTGCCAGATGAGGAGTGGCGCGTTGCGGCTTTGTGGATGTTTTGGACTAGGAAGTGTTTGCACTTTATTGGATACGGGACGGCCGCGGTGGCGACGGCTTCTTTGGCTCGAAAAAATGGAGCTTCGCTAGGGCGGTGCTTTGCGATGGGGCTGGCTTGGCCGCTGCCGATTTCGATTTTTGATGAATATCAGCAGTCCTTGACACCGACTCGGGGTGGAAAATGGGAGGATGTGTTTCTTGACTTTTGTGGGATGGTTTGCTTTTTGGGGGTATTTGTTTGGGTGGAACGCAGGAAAGGTCGGTTATGAAGTCGCATATTTGGGTTTTTCCGGGGGCAATTGGTCCGGAATTGGAATCAATTTGGGAAAGCCCTCCGGAAGGATTGAAGTGTCTGGCTGAGCTAGGTGAGGTGGTCAGATTGGCGCCGACTGGGCAGTGTTTTGAGAGTGACTTGGTTGGGTTGCCTGAAGACGTTTATGTTCCAAAGGGGCCACTGATTGTGTCGGCTTTTGGGTGGGAGCCTCCGAGAAAGAGTGTGCACTTTGAGTTGACATTGCTGAGCGTTGGCACTGATGGTTTGCTTGAAAGAGTTGGAAGTTTAACCAAAAAGGAATCGCGCGCCTTGGCGGAACAGTTTCCGAGATTGGCAACACGGAAACTGACACCAAAGTGGGGTGAGCAATTGACGCATGGTTTGGTTTGGGAGGATGGTTCATTAGAATTGGGATGCCATTCTCCCTCGGATGCTGTGGGCCAATTGTGGACAAAAAATCAGCCGGAAGGTGATGGGGAATATATGTTGCGAGCGTTGATTGACGACTCGTTGAACTTGCTTGACGGGTTAGAACTGAACCGGCGGCGTGAGGATGAAGGAAAACCTAAAGCGAATTTGCTCTGGCCGCATAGCTTTGGTTTTCGGCCCGATCTGCCTTATTTACCTTTGCACAGAGGCGAGATTTTCTATTACTTTTCAGATCAGATCGGCATTGAAGGGATGACCCAGTTGGTTGGATATGAACACTGTAATCGGCAAGCGTTACGGCGGGGAATTCACCTGGATTACAGTTTACTAAAGGTAAATCTTTTTGATCCCGGTGGATTTGTAATCGCAGATGATCAACTCGGTACGATGCTGGAGGTGGGGCGAGGAGAGGAAGCGAGATACGCCATTGAAAAACTTGAAGAAAAGATTTGGGAATTGTTTGCTTTGGATTTAAGCGAAGGAGCGGATAATCATGGAGCAATCTTGTGCCCGGGCGTGAGGGGTGAACCGGGCATGGGTTTGATTTTTGGGAATAAGAAAATGGGTGATGGAATTCCATTTGATGTGAGAGCATGGGATGATCGGCGGTTAAGGAATTTGCGATTTTCCGAAGTCATGGCAAATTTGCTTGGGGGTTAGTTGGGGCATACTTGGTGGTATGTCTTGGCGCGGGCTTGGTGGGTGCATTTTGGGGCTGGGTTTGTCGGGGTTTTGCTTTGGGCAGTTGACTTCGAATGAACTTCAGGGTCTAGAGGAGTCGCTTTATCTGGGTAATTTTTCGCTGAAGGATTTGCAGACGAACCGCACACCGTTTCGGGAGATGAAACTAAGCGAATGGGTGCGGGATGGAATGGGTGATCCCGTTAAATCGGTTGACGTTTTGATGAGGGCGCACCGGACGGCTTTGGGGAGTGATGTTCCCAAGATTTTCACAGAGTGTTTTGGGCCAGCAACGGGGATTGAGTTACCGAAAAGCCCGCCGGTTCCAAAGCCTGTGTCGGGCGAGACGACGGTTGATGGGCCACTGACGGACATTTTATTGCCGCTTGCGGAAACGATGACTTGGGCGGATGCGGCGATTCGAGATGCGCTTTCGAAATTGAAACCGGCAGAGCAGCGGCTGTTGATTGAATCGCTCGCTTTGCATTCGGTAGATGAGCCACGTGTTAAGATTGGATTTGTTAAAGATAAACCAGCAGATATCGCACAAGTGGTTGCATTGATGGCCCGCGTTGATATGAGCAAGATTGAGTGGGCGGGGTTGACGGTTGAGATGGCGGCAAATGTTGCCGTTGGTAAGTTAAAAGCGGCAAAGTTGGATACGGTTGGGAAACAGCGATATGTCGTGAATGGGTTACCGGTGATCGTGGGGGGTGTCGGGTCGGATTTGCACGATGAGGTTGATGCAAGGATCACGATTGATTTGGGGGGTCGGGATATGTATCGGGGTCGGCATGGGGCTGGGGTTGGTTATTCGAGTGTTTTGATTGATTTGGGCGGAGACGACGACTATCGGGTTCAGGATTTGAGTATAGGGGCGGCGATTTTGGGGGTGGGGATTGCGATTGATATGGGCGGTGATGATCGGTTTGAGGGGAACGCTTTAAACTTTGGGGTTGGAATTGGTGGATTTGGAGTTTTAGAAAAGTCGAGTGGGGATGACGTATACAAATCGGTTGGGGGTAGTCAAGGATTTGGACTATTTGGCGCGGGAATCTTGCTTGATACGGGCGGAGATGATTTGTATAAGATTGGGATAATGGGGCAGGGGGCGGGGCGAACTCAAGGGCTAGGTTGGCTGATTGACAGGAAGGGGAATGACCTTTATCAGGCGGGAGGTTTGGTGCTGAACCAACCGCTGTTTGACGATGTGTATTACTCGAATGCGCAAGGGTTTGGCGAGGGTTATCGGGATGATGCGGGGGGTGTTCCGGGGGGAGTTGGGATGCTTTCAGACGGGGCCGGGACTGATAACTATCTAGCTGAAACGTATTGCCAGGCGGCGAGTTATTGGTTTTCGGTTGGATCGCTTTTTGATGCGAGTGGAAACGATAGTTATCGGGCGCATCACTATGCTCAGGCTAGTTCGATGCATTTTACTTCGGCTTATTTGTTTGACTTGGCGGGGGCAGATGCTTACGTGACGCAATACGGGGCGGCGCAGGGGATTGGGCATGACAACGGCCTTGCATTCTTTTTGGATCGGGCGGGAAATGATGTTTATGCCAGTCGGGATGCACGGCCCGGAACTGGGGTGAGCAATGGGATTGGGATATTCATTGAGTCGGCGGGGATTGATCGGTATGCGACGGCACCGGGATTTGCTTCGGTGGCGCGGTCGATGATGTCGCTTGGTTTGTTCGTTGAACTGGACGGTGCGGATTTATATCCGGATGGTTTTGCGGACGGAGTCGCGCAAGTTCAGCCAGCGGTGGTCATTCGAAATGATTTTGGTGGAGGGTTGCAAACTGCGCCGCCAGTCGCGCCAAAGATTCCGACGCCTGGAAGCAAACCGAAGCCGAGTGAGGCTGAGTTGAAGCGTCTTTATGATGTAGCTTGTGGTTGGCAAGTCGGTTCATCGGCAGGTGGGGTAGATGAGGCGATCAACGAGTTGATTGCGATTGGGATGCCGGGATTTGATTGGATGGTTAAGTCGCATTTGGCGACGATTAATCGGTTGGAGGTTCGGGCTTGGGCACGGATTACGAATGCAATTGGGATAGATGCCATCGCGGCATTGGGTCGGCGCGGTTTGCAGGGATCGGATGCCGAACTTGAAGGAGTGATTCGGATTGGGAATGAAGGGCGGATTGCGGATATTGGTGCGTTGCTTCCAAATGTGATTAAGAATAAACCGAAACTTCGTGATTTAGCGATGCGAACGGCGGGGACTTTGAAAGCGCGTGGTTGCACGGAAGTGATTTTGCCGATTCTCTTTAATGCTGATGATTATACGAAGCGAGTTGCGATTGCGGCACTGGCAGATATTGGCGATGCGGCGGCGGTGGGGACGGCGGCTAATTATGTGAGTTCGCCCGATCCTTTCGTACGTGATGCGGCGGTTCGTTTAATTTTAACGAGTCCGGAACAGGCGTATGCGCTGGGTAAGGTTTTGATTCAAGATGTTGATGAGCAGAAGGCAAGAATGGGAGTATTGATCCTTGGACGATTGGATATGTTTAACTCACTTGATTCAGTAGCTCAGTCATTGACTGACCCGAGGCCGGGGGTGCGCATTTCGGCGCTATTGGCATTAAACGGACGATGTCCGGCAAATTATCGGGAAGCGTTTGTGGACTTGATAAAGGATCCAATTCCGACAGTTGCGCGTGTGGCAAGGCAGGTGAAGCCGTGACATTGATTCATAAGTTTGTTGAAGAATGCCGGGCAGGGACGCTAGATCGATGTCTTGGGCGAATGTCTTCGGGGTGGGCGGTGATGGGCGATCCTCAGGTTCGCGAGGGGTACTGCCTCCTTTATCCTGATCCTATTCCTACGCATCTGAATGAGCTTTCGGCGGAGGAGCGAACCCAGTTCATGGTGGACATGACTCGCATTGGAGATGCAATTTTGGCTTGTACTGATGCAGCTCGGATCAATTATGAGATTTTGGGGAATCTGGAGCCAGCGTTGCATGCCCATGTTGTGCCTCGTTTTGATAACGAGAATGCATTGATGCGGACAAAGCCGATTTGGCTGGAGGATTGGGAAGTGACGGAACGGTTTAGTTTGGAGCGTCATGGTGAATTGTTCGCGCAGTTGAAATCGGAGTTGGGTTTTTGAAGGATTTGATCCGTGGAGAGCTACTTGAGGCGCAGTCTGCCTTGGCAGATCTGCTGGCAAACGAGGAGATGCTGGATCGGATAGAAGACGCGGCGGTGCTTTTGAGTCAGACTTTTACGGCAAAGGGACGGGTTTGGTCAGCGGGGAATGGTGGCTCGATGTGCGATGCGATGCATTTTGCGGAGGAGCTTTCGGGGCGCTATCGAGAAGATCGTGAGGCTTTGGCAGCGATGGCGTTTGGTGATCCGGGATTTTTGACGTGCGCGGGGAATGATTTTGGATATGAGAGGGTATTTGAGCGTGCGGTTGAAGCTCATTGCCGCAAAGGGGATGTATTGGTTTTGTTTTCGACAAGTGGGACAAGCGCAAATATTTTGGCGGCAGCTCGGAAAGCGAAAGAGCGACAAGTGACAGTTATCGGATTAACTGGTCGGTCGGGGACGGAGTTTGAAACTCTGTGTGAGGTGTGCCTGGTGACTCCGGGTGGGAAGTACGCAGACCGCGTCCAAGAGCTTCATATCAAAATTGTTCACATCCTGATTGCGGGTGTGGAACGTCTGTTATTTCAGTTATGAAACGAGTGGTGTGGTTGGTATTGCCATTATTGGTGTTGGTGGCGTGTGGCCCCAAGAATAATTCAGGGAAACTTACGCCGGAGGAAGCGGCCGAGAGAGCGGGTTTGCGGCGTGATCAATTGGGACAAGCAAAGGGTGAGCAAACGATCAAAGGTGCAGATGGAACGACGACGGTTTTGTTGAAAGTTGATGATTTGGGTCAGTATGGTTTGGCACTTTATCCGGGAGCGACGGCGAAGGATGGTGATGCCTTCCAAAAAACGGATTCGCAAAATGTGACAGTTTTTTATTCATTGCTGACGAGTGACCCGGCGAAAAACGTTGTTAAATTTTACGAAGATAAATTGGGAAAAAAAGGTAACAAAAGCGGTGATACGGGGACGCTCATATCGGGGGAATTGGAGGGAGGTAAAACAACGGTTGTGACGGTTGTTGATGAAGGCGATAAAGGGAGCCGGGTTGAAGCTCAGATTTACGCGAAGGTGAAATAGAGTGCATCCGCTGGCTGAGACGGTTTTGATTTGTGATAGGATAAATCGCTATTTATTGGAAGCGATCGATAATGAAGGTTTGCATGTAAAAGTTGAGAAGAGCAAAACTCCTGCCGGGCATTTTTGCCATATTCACAGTGTGCGCTTGATGTGGATCAAAGCGATTGTGGGAACTTGTGAATTGGCGAAACTGGAGGTGAAAAGTTCGAGCAGATCGGAAATTGCGGCGAGCCTTGAAGAGAGTGCTCGAGTATTAGCAGACCTTGTTGATCAGGCGATAACTAAGGGGGAGCGGATCAAAGGGTTTAAGCCGTCAACTGAGGCATTTGTTGGCTATTTGTGTGCGCATGATTCTTTTCATCGAGCGCAGATTGAATTAGCATTGAGGCAATCGGGGAAGACTTTGCCGGACAATATTGCCTATGGCATGTGGGAATGGGGTGTTAGGTAATTGGCAACTCTTTTGGGGGTTGATGCGTTTATTGGGATGAGGCTATGAAAAAGTATCTCGCGGCGTTGGCTGGATTGGTGGTTTTGGTTGGGTTTGGTTATGTGGTGGTTTCGATGCGTTCGAACCAAGGCAAGCTGCCATGGGAAGGGGCGGTGGCAAAGATTACAGAAGCAAAAGGCATGACATTGCCGAAGGGTACCGAGATTGAATTGATTTTGCTGGAGGGGATTGATGCGGGAGGAACGAATGAGGGTGAGACCGTGGACATGGGGGTCTTGAAAGACATTAAGGTTGGAGGCAAGGTGGTTATTCCGATGGGGACTCGAGCGACGGCGGAAATTTCTAAATCGCGGGGGGCAAGTTTGCTGGGAGCAATGGCGAATAAACCGGCGCGGCTTTCGATGATGTATAAGCATTTGACTTTGGAAGATGGTCGGGAGATTAAAATTTCAGGGCAAGACGGTGCTGAGGAGTACGAATTCACTCAGGCGAATACGGCGGATCGGATTGATGCGGCGAAGATTGACAATCTTTGGAATGATAATGGAGCGCGAAATGCGTTGACGGAGATTGCGAAAGGTGCGGTGACGGGTAAGGGTTTGGAGTCTCAGGAAGAGGAAGTGAAGTTACTCGCAGATCGATTAGGATTGGAGAAAACTAAAGAGCTGTCTTCGAATCCGACTTCGGCGGCGAAGGGGGTGACGCTTGATAAAGTCTTATCGGCGATGGCAGATAACGATACAGGCGGATTGCAGGGTGCGCAGGCGGTTGTTTTAGCCCAAGCAGTTGGGGAGATTAGCGATATGGTGTCGAGCGTGGATCATAAGATTCGGGGGATTTTTAAGGGGCGGACAATCCGGGCGACGATTGGGACGCCGGTGATGGTTTGGACGGTCTCGGATGAGAAGTTTGGGGTTAAGAAGTAACTCATATTTGGCATGGCGCGTCTTTTAAGCTTGGAATACGCCGTTTATTTCCGTTGAATGTGAGGATTAAGCCGAGAAACATTTTTTCGTTGACAGATTTTCAGAAGAATACAAAAGAGTTAATTAAGAGGCTGGAGCAATCTGTGGAGCCGATTGTGCTGACGGTGAATGGTCGGGCAAAGTTGGTGGTTCAGGATTCTGAAGCGTTTGCATGACTGCAATTAGGAAATTCATGCCTGATGAAGGCATGTGTAAGAGATAAGACTCTCAGTAGTTCCGCACTTCCCAAACTACTGTGTTTCTCCTGGGCACATCTCCAATGCAAATATCCCACGTGCTGAATTCTAACACTGCATCATCATATTTGTCTAAAAGCATGAAAATATCATATAGACTACTTGGGTCTATGAAGAACCGCAAGATCTCTAAAGCTACGATTCCTTTTGCATTTTGTCGATGCATTTTAAGTGCCGTTCGCATGGGGTAAGGAAGTGTGGAGTATGACAGAGTGAGATAGTCGGTACTGCGCATGATTTCGCCCTGAATAAGGATGAGATCGTCTGGCGCACTCTCGTTTACAGTAATTCTATTTGGCTCTGCACCCTGTGTTACCCATTTAGCAACAACTGTGGGTACAGATATCCGCTTAAGGTCATAAGCAACAAACCCTCCGCCCCCTTGTCCTCGATAACGCAGAACAACATTTTCAGTAAAGTTAGACTCATAGTATTCGCTAAGCGAAGGCCATGTCCGTAGCTTGTTGCCAAACATTCCTCCTAAGTAAAGTTTGTACATTTCGTCTTTACTTGTTATTTTATTGAGTCTGGAGTTGTCACTCATTTTGATTTTGGTTCCGAATTAGAACGAACTTCATAAACTATTTCAGAGTTCTTGTCTTTGTAGATCTGCTTATACTCGATGTCGAAACTTGAATTGTCCATATGCTGAAACTGTTTCAATAACAGCGCAAAAAGCATACCAAGAGTTGTGATCATTATAGAAAGTATCGTGAGTCGAACAACATTTCTTACATTGAGGATCATTGTTTCTCTGAAAAATGATCTAGCGCTAAACAGTGTAATTGGAATCATCAGGAAGGTGAATGCTGTAAGCGTGAGACCTCTGTTCCACTGCAGCTGTGCCGCTGCAAGCAAGGCTGAATTCAGTAACATTAGCAAGATTGCAAAAGCAGCTACCCAATTGTTAAGTTTTGGTCTTGATTGCGATCGATCATTTCTCCTATGATGTGTGTCCCAATGACTCATCTTAAATTTTAGGTCATTGGTATTATTTCTTTTGAGATAGAGGTGATTGAAGATGTTCTCAATTTCCGATGCTCGCTCCGATGCTTTATCGGCATATTTATTAAGGGTTTCAAATGTGCCAAAATACCAAAATAGTAATGGGAAGGATGCTAGGACAATTAGTGATTCAATCTTAAAACTATCTTTTCCAAATGCTAACAACGCACCTGTTGCAATGATAAAGTAATTGAACTGCGTCCAGATTGATTTGTACAGATTCTCGTACCGTTCGGCGCAGGCTGCGTATTCAAGCTTGAGTAGCTCATACTCTTTTTCGTTTAGGACTTCAGTACTCATGTTTAACTCAAAACAAGTTTGGCATAATGGGCTACTTAGAATAGCCCTTGAAGTTTGCCGGTGGAGTCTCCGAGGTGATCCATTTTGACGCCCATATTGTCGAGGAGATTAAGGTAGAGGTTTGTGAGCGGGGTTTGATTGGGGAAGACGAGGTGCTTTCCGACAGGTATTTTTCCGCCACCTTTGCCAGCGACGAGAAGAGGAAGGTCGTCGTGATTGTGTCGGTTGCCGTCGCTGATTCCACCGCCGTAGAGAAGCATTGAGTTATCGAGAAGGGTTCCGTTGCCGTCATCGATTTTGCTCATTTTGTTGATGATGTAGGCAAGTTGAGTTGAGTGGTAGAGGTCGATTTCGGCTTTCTTTTGGAGTTTGTCGGCAGCGTTGCCATGGTGGCTGATGTCATGGTGACCGTCGGAGATTCCGATTTCACTGTAGGCGCGGTTACTGCCTTCGTTTGCGAACATGAATGTGGCGATTCGGGTGAGGTCAGCTTGAAAAGCAAGAACCATCATGTCGCCCATGAGTCGGATGTGTTCGCCTCGGTCCTGAGGGATGCCTTTGGGGATATTGATGCCTTCGAGCATCATGGATTTGCTTTGGGTTTCAAAATTCTGCAGTCTAAGCTCGATTTCGCGGATCGAGTTGAAATACTCTTCGATTTTCTGTTGATCACGAGTTCCGAGACGTCGGCTAAGTTGGGCGGCGTCTTCTTGAACGAAATCGAGGATAGAGATTTCGTATTGGCGGCGCTTTGCATTAGTGGCGGCACTCGCGACTTCGTCCGCGGAGCCGAACAGTCGTTCGAACAGAACGCGGGGGTTGACTTCTTTGGCGTTGGGCGTGGACTCGGATCGCCATGAAACGGAACTTGAATAGGCGCATGAGTAACCGGAGTCGCAGTTGCCGGCGAGGGCACCGCGTTCGCAACCGATTTCGAGGCTGGCAAATTTAGTCCGATTCCCGATTGCTTGGGCGGCGACTTGGTCAACGGAGACGCCGACTTGAATGTCGGTTCCAGCGGTTTTGCGGGCTTGGACACCGGTGAGCCATGTTGCGGCGGATCGGGCATGGTCGCCGGGGCCATCGCCGTTTGCGAACGCCTTCATTTGACTGAGGCCCGAGATGACGCTGAATTCTTTTTTGACTTCATTGAGTGGAGCGAGGGTGGCAGGGAGTTGGCCCAAGTTACCGGCGGCGGTTGGTCGCCAGTTACTCATATTGATTCCGTTTGGAACAAACATGAAAGCGGCGCGGATTGGTCGGACAGGAGCGGATTGAGCGATAGCCATTTGCGGCGCAATGCTTTCGAGGAACGGCAGTGTGATCAGGGCTCCGGCTCCTCGCAACACATTTCTTCGGGTGATTTTTTCGCTCATTTTGTTTGTTCCTTGCTAGTTTGTACTCGATTTTTGTCCAGATCGTTTTCTAAAGCTGTCGCTGAGGATGATTTCAGTGATGATTGATTTGAGAGTGGCTTTCTTGCCAAGCCTTTTTGCAATGTCTTCAATTTGGACGCTATCAGATGGAGTGAGGCCGCGTCCAAGTGCATAGATCATGAGTTTTTCGGTGAGTGTGCGCGTGAAATCGGTTTCACGTTCGATAAGATTTTTCCGAAGACCCTCGACGCCTGTGATGGTGGTTTTGCCGGGAAGTTCGCCAATGTTGTCGACGGGAAATTGCCCGTCTGCAGTGCGGAATCGACCAATAGCGTCAAAGTTTTCGAGGGCAAATCCGTAGGCATCGAGTGGGCGGTGGCAGCTTGCGCAGGATGGGTCGGCGCGGTGTTGCTCGAGTCGTTCGCGAATTCGGACGGCCGTGATTGCGGCGGTGTCTTTATCGAGAACTCCGACATCTGGGGGAGGTGGAGGAAGAGGCGTTCCGAGGATTTGCTCCATGATAAACTTGCCGCGTTTGACGGGCGATGTTCGGTTCGGATTGCTAGTTACAGTGAGGATTGCACCCATTCCGAGCAGTCCGCCGCGATTGTGAGCGGATACATCGACTCGGCGGAATGCTTGATCGAAGTCGCCAGGGATTTCATAGATTTGTGCGAGGCGATTGTTGAGAAAGGTGTATTTTCCGTCAATGAATTCGTGAATTGGGCGGTCGTTGCGAAGCATGTCTTGGAAAAAGAGAGAGGTTTCTTGGATGTAATCCAATCGAACTTTGTCGTTGAAGTTAGTGAACATAACCGGATCAGCGACGAACTCGTAAATCCTTGCGATTTGAAGCCACTGGGTTGAGAAGTTGTCCGAAAATCGAGTCGATTTTGGATCGACGAGCATCCGCGTGATTTGGGTTTGAAGAACTTTTGGGTCCTTGATTTGGTCGGATTTAGCGAGGTTAAGGAGAGTTTGGTCGGGGAGAGAATTCCACAGGAAGTAGCTGAGTCGGGAGGCGACCTCGTAGCTTGAAATGTTGTGGGTTCCGGTTGCGGAATCGAGTTCAACTCGGAAGAGGAAATTTGGGTTGACAAGGATCGCTTGCATGCAGACTCTTATCCCTTCTTCATAAGGGTCGTTGTTTTTGCGAACCATTTGGTAAATTTCCATGATTCGGTTGGATTCGGCGGAAGTTATAGGGCGTCGGTAAGCACGGGTTGCGAAGGCTTCGAGCACTTCGCGGGCAGCGACAAGGTGATTTTTGGTTGACGTTGGGACGCTGAAAATGAGTCGTTGTTGGGAGTCGCTAACTGGGGCGGTGCCGTTGGCAGGGCCGTTAAGGGAAAATGACTTGAGGATGAGGTTTCGGTCGCGATTGGCAGGATTGGGGTCGTTTGGATTGTAGTAGTCGTTGGTGAATGCGACGCCGATTGTGGTGGTACCCGCCTTGAGTGTTAGAGGAAGTTTATAATTGATTGGGGTTGGGGATTTGACTTCGATTGTTTGGAATAACGAACCGTTGATGGTGACATTTACTTTAGCGGGGCCGACGGCAACGGCGGTTGCGGCCATGCCGAGTTCAAGGTCATATTCTCCGGCGGCGATGTTCTCGAATTTCTTAACGAATGTTGCGTTTGTATAAAAGCCGAACATATCATCTCTGAGGGTGATTCCTTCGGGGAGAGGCTCGGAAGAGAAGTCAATAACGCGCTCTTTGGGTTGAGGGATGACAATTGCTTGGCTCGTGATGGCGCGGGCGGCGCGGAGATACATTTCCAGGTTGAGTGGGGTGAGGGTGAGAACGTCGCCGATGTTATCGAAACCGTAGCCGACGTCGTCGCTGGGGAAGTCTTTGCTGAAGTCGCCATCGATGTACATCAGGTCGCGAACGGTGTTGTTGTACTCATTTCGATTGAGGCGACGGATTGTAACTCGACCGGGGGAATCTTTGGTGCCGTTTGCGCTGAGGGAGCGGTTGAGCCAGTTGACGATTTTTTCACGTTCGGCGAGGGTTGGGGTGGCCCCGGAAGGGGGCATGACCTGGCTGCGGATATTGAGAATCACTTTTTGGAATTTTGCGGGGTTCTTGGCGACTTCGGCGGATGATTCAATATTGCCGAGATCGAGGCCCGCTTTGGGTTGCGCTCCCGAATGGCAGGTAATACAATATTTTTCAAGGAGGTTGTATATTTCTTCGTCGAACTGTTTGTCGAGAGTTTGGTTTGGCTTGGGTTGTTGGGATTGAGCAATGTTTGGAAGAAGGGCTGCGCCAAGGAGAATTATGCTCGCAATGCCGAGAAGGCCGAGTGAAGTTCGTGCTTGGGATGTTCGCATTTTGCTTGGTCATTCTATTTTACGGCCTAATCCGGTGGAACTGAAGTAAAAAGCGTATCATTACGATATCATGATGAAAGTTGCAATAGTGGGAATTGTTGGAGTAATCGTTTTGGCAGGTGTTGCTTATGCGATGATGCCGAAGCAAACGACCCCGAAAAATGATATGGCAAAGAGCTTGGCGGATTTTGAAGTTGTTGACATTAAAGGTGAGAAAGTCTCACTCAAGAAGTTTGTTGGCAAGTCGGTTTTGATTGTAAATGTGGCCAGTAAATGCGGGAATACCCCTCAATACGCAGGACTAGAGGCGTTGAATGAGAAGTATAAGGACAAGGGTTTGGTTGTGCTCGGTTTTCCTTGTAACCAATTTGGTGGTCAAGAGCCGGGAACTGAGTCTGAGATCCTTGAATTCTGCCAAAAAACATATGATGTCAAGTTTCAGATGTTTTCAAAAGTCGATGTAAAGGGGGAGAACGCTGCGCCATTGTATAAATGGTTAGTGCACTCCACCGAGAATCAAAGCGATGTGGAGTGGAACTTTGCAAAATTCTTGGTGGCGAAAGATGGGAAATCAGTGAAGCGATTCGGCGCGCGGACTCAGCCGGAATCGGATGAGGTTGTTGGCGCGATTGAAAGTTCGCTGACTCAGTAAGTTCGGCGTTTACTTTTCGGCTTGAGGGGGGTCTTGGTCATTCAAGCTTCCTTCAAATAGTTTTCGGAGTCGCTCTTTTTCGAGGCGGTCTTTTTCTTTGTCGCGGACTTTGCTTCGGAATTCGTCGAAGTCGCGGTTTGACTTCTTCTTTTCAGCTTTTGTCGTGAAGTAATTTTGGCCGAGCGTGATGCCTGGTACTTTGTTTTGCCCGTAAAACCAGGCGAAGAGGATGGGAATAGCAATTAAGACTCCGAATAGGGGCGCTCCTGTTCCGTAGCCAAAAATCGCAAATGCACCCATGAGGAGGGCCAGCCATTTGTATTTGACGGAGATTCCCCAAAAGCAGAATTGTTCTTCAGGTCGAGTTGCGCAGAAGAGTACGATGATGTATGCGATGGGGAGCCAAGGGTCGCTGAGGACTGGAAGGGATTGGGGGATGATTTTTGATCCGATCAGACCAAAGATGCCGAATGAGATCGTACTGAATAAGAAGTTACCGAGCAGGGTTTTGTATCCATATCGTTGTTCAATAGCACCACCACATTGGTAAAGCCAGATGAGTTGTATGAGGAAAAAGAACAGTCCGAAACCATGGCCATCAGAAACGAAAGGGTAGGTAAGAAATTGCCAAATTTGCGGTTGATCGAACCAAATTGCGAAGAATTTTTCGAGCACATTACTTGGGAGAGCAAGCCATGAGGCGATAAATCCAATCGCTAAAGCGATTATTAGGCCGATCGTAGCCTGGTTGCCGGTTGCCTTTTTCGGTTGGAATCTGAAACGTGATGCCATTGGCTTTGTTATTATGTCGGTAAATTCTTTTGCATTTTGTTGGGGTTTGGGTCAAGATAGGAGAAGTTGCATATTTGCACCTTTATTCGGGTTTGACTCGTCGGGTAGCTAAGCAAATTTTGCGAGAGAGGGCAATGGGAATTTTTTTGCCGGCGCTTGATGAGGATTAACGCATGCAGTACTTCGTGATATGGAACGACGGACAGAAATTTGGTCCGGCAGACTTGACAGTTTTGAATGAGTGGATTGGGCAGGGGCGGATTACGCCAACGACCGAGCTTGAATCCGTGGTTGATGGAAGCCGGATGCAAGCGGGAAGTTTGCCCGGATTGGTGTTTCCGGGAACGGGAGCTCCGACTGAGCCCGCTACTCCGGTAGAACCGGTAGCGCCATCTGCTCCAGCAGCTCCGTCCGAGCCTATGGCTCCAGTTGCTTCGGCGACTCCGGCGACAGGTGGAGATCAGTTTTTTGTGGTTGGCCCGGATGGATCGAAGTATGGTCCGGCGGATGTTCCGACTTTGTCGCAGTGGGCGGCGGATAATCGGCTGACCCCGACGACAGAACTTGAGAATGCGGCCACGGGGGCGCGGACTTCGGCGAATATGGTGGCGGGAATCATCTTCCCGACGATGGCGGCGGCGGCGAATCCGGTACAGACTGCTTTCCCGGGGACAGGTGGTGCGACGACGGGGCAGTATAGTCAGGCACCGAGTAATTATCCTCGGAATGACTATAGCGATCCTAAAGCGGGGCAAACTGAACTGATAATTTCGTTCGTGATGTCTGCTATTGGTTTGCTTTGTTGCCCGTGCATATTTAGTGTTGTTGGGATTGTTCTTGGCAACATGGCAATGAAGAAGGGTAACCCGAACGGCAAAGTCGCCATGATTCTCGGGATTGTGAGCCTTGTGCTCGGATTTGTGATCGGTGCGGTTGTCAATTTGAACAATCCGGCGCTTCAACAGCTTATGAACGGCGGTCGTTAACCGCAAAAAAAGGAGAACACTGGGAATATGGAAAACGAAACTATGGAAAGCAACTATCCTCGCGGTGGACAACCGACCGAGGCTGACCTTAAAGGCTGGAACTGGGGGGCGTTTGCGCTCAACTGGATCTGGGCGCTCAACCACAAGTACTATCTTGGATTGTTGTGTTTTGTGCCATGTGTGGGTTGGATCATGGCAATTTACATGGGCCTCAATGGTAACAAAATTGCTTGGGAGAGCGGTCGTTTTTCGTCTGTAGACGATATGCAAGCCTGCCAAGCGGTTTGGAAAAAATGGGGAATTGGCATTCTCATTCTTTCGGTTATCTTGATAATCTTGAATTTTGTGATTACTGCGGCGGCCGTTGGCGCGGCGGCAGCGAGTGGCGCAGCAAGCGGACGCTAGATTTACGTAGCATTACGACCTTGGAGCGAATTAGAATTATCTAGTTCGCTCCAAACGCCTCATGGTGTGAATCTCCGATATAGGCTCTGGCCTCTCTATTAATATCAGGATGTATGATGGGGCAATGATTGAAGCAATTCGTGGATGGGGGATTCGTGTATGGCTCACGGTTATTTGTTTTGTGGCTATGGTTCTTGCATTTATCCCGGCTTTGAACTTGCTTGTTTATTTGTCGATTTTGGCGGGGTCGTATTTTGCTTTGACGAGCGCGTGGGATTCGTTAAAAAATCGACAGTTTGATGTCAATTTGTTGATGGTGATGGCGGCGATTGGGGCAATCATAGTTGGGCATCCCGAAGATGCGGCAGTTCTGTTGTTCCTGTTCAGTTTAAGTTCAACGCTTGAGGAATTTGCACTAGGGAAGACGAAGTCCGCGATTGCAGCCCTTGTTAAATTGCGCCCACAACGAGCCATTCGGGTTGTTGATGGAGTTCGGGAAGATGTTGCGGTTGAGGACTTGAGGATCGGTGATTTCGTTCAGGTGAATCCTTTTGATCGACTGCCGACGGACGGGGTAGTTGAAAGTGGTTCGAGCTCGATTGATGCGAGCGCAATGACGGGGGAATCGGCACCGGTTTCGGTCTTGATGGGTTCGGAGGTGATGGGGGGAACCCAGAACCAGGAGGGGACTTTGACGATTCGAGTATCGAAAGAAGTTGGGGATAGTGCTCTTGACCGGATTGTCGGGTTAGTTGAGGATGCGCAGGAAAACAAAGCGAGTGGAGAGCGGATTAGTCAATGGTTTGGTCAGCGTTACACGGTGGTTGTTATTTTGGCGTTTGCGCTCTCTTGGGTTGTTCGGCTGGCGATGGGGGAACCGAACAGTGCAGCGTTTTATTCTTCATTGATTTTGTTGGTTGGGATGAGCCCCTGTGCGCTCGTGATTTCGATTCCAGCTTCTACACTTTCGGCTTTGGCTTATGCGGCTCGTCGGGGGATTTTGGTGCGTGGTGGTGAATACATTGAAAAAGCGGCTTCGGTTGATTTTGTCACGATGGACAAAACGGGGACATTGACTAAAGGGAAACCGAAATTGATGTCCGCGTGGATTGAGGCGGTGGATGTTGATACTTGCTGGTCGCCGGGAGATTCGATCGAAGAAGTCGGTGAAGTGCTGGCGAAAGTTGCATCGGCAGAATCGTTCTCGACGCATCCTTTGGCGGTGGCGTTGGTGCGGGCGGTTGGTTTGGCTGGTATCACGGTTGAGCATTCAGGCGAGATGAAAACGATTCCTGGAAAGGGACTTGTCGCAACGGTTGAGGGGAAGGATGTTTGGGTTGGCAATGACCTCTTGATTGAGGAGAATGGTTTTCATGTTTCGGAGAAGTTATCTGACGTGACACTCGGTTGGAAAAGGGAAGGTCGCACGAGTGTCTTTGCTGCGGGTGACAGGTTTATGGCGGCGTTTAGTTTTGCGGATGAGATTCGGCCAGAAGCTCAGGCCGTTGTAGCCGAATTGAAGGCACTGGGGGTGAAGGAAGTTATTATGCTCACCGGTGACAAAGAGGAGACGGCTCAGACGGTAGCAGCGCAAGTGGGAGTTGATCGGGTGGCGGCTTCGCTTTTGCCGGGGGACAAGGTTGAAGAAATTAAGGCGTTGGCGGCGCGCGGTTCAGTTTTGATGGTCGGCGATGGGGTGAACGACGCGCCGAGTTTGGCATTGGCGACGATCGGAGTTGCAATGGGTGGCTTGGGGTCGGATGTTGCTTTGGAAGCAGCGGATGTGGTTTTGAGCCATGATAAATTGGAACGGATTCCGGAATTGATTCGGCTTGGGCGGCGGACGCGCGGGATTATCTATGCGAATCTGGCGATTGCGGGGACGGTCATTGCGGTTTTGACATTTGGTTCATTTATTTTTAAGTTGCCGCTTCCGGTTGCGGTAATTGCGCATGAGGGGTCTACGCTGGTCGTTATTTTGAATGGTTTGAGGCTGTTGCGGTAGTTTCGTCTGTTGGAATTTAGACCCGGCGGGGTTATTCGAGCAGTGTATGATCTTTTTAATCTTGGTTTTCAGTTCTCTGATTCATCGCCATCATCATCATTCCGGAGTGAAATCACTGCGGTGGCGTTGCATTTGAGAATCTAGAAACCTAAGAAAACCAAATTGAACAGGCTCACCGCAGAAGCGGGGAGCCTGTTTTTGGTTTTGGAGCCAGCAAAGAATATGAAGCTTGATTTTGGGAAAATGGACGGACTTGTTCCGGCGATTGTTCAGGATGCGACCAGTGGCGAAGTGCTTATGGTTGCGTTCATGAATGATGTGGCTTGGCAAGCGACCGTAGAAACGGGAGTTGCGACTTTTTGGAGCCGAAGCCGTGAGAAGCTTTGGATTAAAGGAGAGTCAAGTGGGCATAAGTTGATGGTTAAAGAAATGAGGACGGACTGCGATCAAGATGCGGTGGTCTTGCGGGTTGAGGCGATTGGGCCGGGGGTTTGCCACGAAGGTTATCGGAGTTGTTTTTTCTGGACTTTGACAGATGGAGAGTGGGTTGAGAATGATGTTCGGGCGTTTGATCCGGCTGAGGTGTATGCGTGAAATTGAAACTTGGAATTCCGAAGGGAAGCCTTGAGGCTTCGACAATTGAGTTGTTTAGACGTGCAGGATATGTGATTTCGGTAAGTTCGCGGTCGTATTTCCCGACAATTGATGACGTTGAAATTGAGTGCATGTTGATTCGCGCTCAGGAGATGGCTCGTTACGTTGAGAACGGCGTCATTGATGCCGGTTTGACGGGGAGTGACTGGATTGACGAGGCTCGGGCAGATGTTGTTCGGGTGGCGGACTTGATCTATGCGCGTCAGAGTTTTGGTCGGGTGAAGTGGGTGTTGGCGGTACCGAACGATTCACCAATTCAGTCGGTGAAGGATTTAGAGGGGAAGGTGATTGCGACGGAGCTTGTTGCGGTGACGGAGCGCTACTTAGAAAAGAATGGCGTTAAGGCTAAGGTTGAATTTAGTTGGGGGGCAACAGAAGTGAAGCCGCCAGTATTGGCGGATGCGATTGTTGAGATTACGGAGACGGGGTCTTCGCTACGGGCAAACAACTTGCGGATTGTTGAAACGGTTTTGGAATCGAATACTCAGCTTATCGCGAATTGGGTTGCTTGGGAAGATGAATGGAAGCGACAGAAACTTGAGGATTTGCGGATGCTTTTGCAGGGCGCGATTGAAGCGGTCAGCAAAGTTGGATTGATGCTAAACGTTCATCGGGATCAGGTTCCGGCGATTTTGGAGGTTCTTCCGGCTTTGAAAAGGCCAACGATTTCACCTTTGAGTGATAGCGATTGGTGCGCGATAAACACGGTGCTTGAGGAGTCGGATGTTCGAAACATTATTCCGCGACTTAAAGAAGCGGGAGCCGAAGGGATAGTGGAGTATTCCCTGAATAAGATTGTGCCTTGATGCGGATTACGGATGCTCATGGGTTGCGGACTTTGGTGGCTGGGCGCGCCAAGGTTCAAGCGGATGCAGAGGCGGTAGTGGCACCAATCTTAGATGCGGTTCGGGATCGTGGCGATGCGGCACTGTTTGAATACGCCAAGAAGTTCGATGGATTTGAGGGTGACTCTTTTATGTTATCGAAATCTGACTTTGAATCGGCGCGAGACCGTTTAGAACCTGATTTGCTCGCCGCGCTCGAAATGGCGGCGGCGAATATTCGGGAATTTGCTCAATTACAAATGCCTCGGGAATTTGTAGAAGAGGTTTCGCTGGGTCGTCGACTTGGGCAGGTTGTGAGGCCACTTGATCGGATTGCGGGTTATGTGCCGGGGGGTCGATATCCGTTGCCTTCGACGGTTCTGATGACGTGTTGCACGGCGGCGGTTGCCGGGGTTAAGGATATTTGGATGACTTCGCCTAAGTTGAACCCCGTTGTGCTTGGAGCGGCAGGCGTAGCGGGCGCGAATTCCGGTTGCGTTTTGGGCGGGGCTCAGGCGATTGCGGCGTTTGCGTTTGGGACGGAATCGGTACCGAAAGCGGATCGGATCGTTGGACCGGGGAATGCTTACGTGACGGCAGCGAAGAAGCTCTTAGCTGGGGAAGTTGGGATTGATTTTCTGGCTGGCCCAACGGAAATTTTGATTATTTGCGAGGATGGCGATCCGGCTTGGCTTGCGGCGGATTTACTTTCTCAGGCGGAGCATGATGCGGACGCGAGTTCGCTTTTGTTGACAACTTCGCGGAGTTTGGCAGAGGCCGTATCGGCTAAAGTTGAGCGGCAACTCAGGATATTGTCGACGGGTGAGACAGCCCGAGTGGCAATTGAGCGGAATAGTGCGATTGCAGTTTGTGAATCGGTAGCGGAGTGTGTGGAGCTTTCGAATGAGATTGCTCCGGAGCATCTTTGTATTTATGATCCGGTGATGCTGAGCGAGATTCGGTCGGCGGGGAGTGTGTTTGTTGGGCCGTTTTCGACTGAAGCAGCAGGGGATTATGTAACAGGGCCGAACCATGTTTTGCCGACGGGTGGGGCGGCGCGGCTTTCGGGCGGGCTTTCAGTTTTGAATTTTATCAAGGTGATTTCGGTTCAGGAATTGAACGATGCGGCGATACGTGCGGTGGGGCCGGCGGGGGTTCTGCTGGCTCGGGCGGAGGGATTAGAGGGACATGCGCGATCGATAGAAGCGCGATTAGGAGAATTGAAATGAGAGAGGCAACATTAGTTCGGAATACGACAGAGACGCAGATCGAGGCGACTTTAAGCCTGGATGGAACAGGTCGTTATGAGATTTCAACTGGAATAGGGTTCTTTGATCATATGCTTGAGTTGTTTACGAAGCACGGTGGTTTTGATTTACAACTCAAGGTGAATGGCGACTTGCATGTTGATCAGCATCATACAGTTGAGGATGTTGGGATTGTTCTGGGTGAGTTGTTTAGTTCGGCGTTAGGTGATCGCAAGGGGATTAATCGGGCAGGCTATTTTGTGCAAGCGATGGACGAGACTCTGGCAGTAGTCGCACTCGATTTGGGTGGTCGAGCAGCTTGTGTTTATTCGGATTCGATCCGAGCGCGAACGGTTGGAGGGCTGACGGTTGAGCTATTGCCAGATTTTTTTGAAGCGTTTTCAAGAGGTGTGAAGGGAAACGTTCATGTTAAGGTGATGTACGGACGCTCGAGCCATCATAAGGTTGAGTCGATTTTCAAAGGGTTTGCCCGCGCGTTGAAATTTGCTTGTTCGACGGATGAGCGGTTGAAAGATTTGTTGCCTTCGACGAAGGGACTTTTATGATTGCGCTAGTTGACTATGGAGCGGGGAATTTGTTCTCGGTCTCTAATGCATTGGAGGTTATCGGGGCGGAATTTAAAGTTGTTGATTCGGCGTTTGAGGCTTCGGAATACTCGGGAGTGTTGCTGCCGGGTGTCGGGCATTTTGGTCAGATGATGCGGTCTCTGGATGATCGAGGCCTTTGCACTTCGCTTGGAAGTGCGGTTGAAAAAGGGGTTCCGCTTTTGGGAATCTGTTTGGGGATGCAGGCTCTGTTTGAAACGAGCGAAGAAGCACGAGGAGTTTCGGGTCTTCGGATCTTGCGTGGTTCGGTTGTTGAGATTTCAGGAGAAGTTCGTGTGCCGCAGATTGGGTGGAATGAGGTTCGGTTTGATGACCGAGATCCGATGTGGTTTTACTTTGCGAATAGTTTTGTTGTGAAGGATTCGGAGGCGGTTTGGGGGCGATGCGAGTATGGTGGGGAGTTTTCTGCGGCAGTGAAGCAGGGATCAATTTGGGGGATGCAGTTTCATCCGGAAAAGTCGGGGACGGCGGGATTGGGGTTGTTGAAGGAGTGGATTGATTATGCTGGCTAAACGGATTATTGCTTGCCTTGATGTTGCGGATGGTCGGGTGACGAAGGGAACACATTTTATGAACTTGCGGGATGCTGGTGACCCGGTTGAGTTGGCGGCTCGGTACAGCGATGAGGGGGCAGATGAGATTGTGTTTCTGGATATTTCGGCCTCGCCAGACGGAAAGGAAACTGTTTCTGAAGTTGTTGCTCAGGTGGCGCGGCGGGTGTTTGTTCCGTTGACGGTTGGGGGTGGGATTCGGTCGGTTGCGGACGCGCGGCGGCTTTTGAATTCGGGAGCGGATAAGGTCGGGGTGAATAGCGCGGCGGTTGCGCGACCGGGTTTGATCGGGGAGCTTTCGGACGCGTTTGGTGCCCAATGTGTGGTTTTGGCAGTAGATGGTCGGCGAGTGGATGATGGTTGGGAAGTATTTGTGAACGGCGGACGCAAATCCACGGGGTTGGATGCCTTAAAATGGGCGGCTGAGGGCCAGCGTCTTGGGGCGGGAGAAATCTTGTTGACTTCGATGGATGCTGATGGCACTCTGGCAGGGTTTGATTTGGCATTGACGGCGGCGGTGTGCGGGGTTACGACAATTCCAGTTGTGGCTTCGGGCGGCGCGGGTTCGGCGCAGGACATTGTAGAAGTCTTTGAGAATACAGAGGCAAGTGCGGCTTTAGCGGCCTCGATATTCCACTTTGATCAGACATCAATTTCGACGGTTAAGGAATTGATTCGTTCTTCGGGGATTGCGGTGAGACCGGCGTGATTATTCCGTGTATTGACTTGATGGGCGGGGAGGTTGTTCAGCTAGTGGGCGGCAGGGAATTGGCATTGAAGTGCCCTCTGGCGGAAGTTTTTGAGTTGTTTGCAGGATTTCCGTTGATTCATGTGATTGATTTGGATGCAGCGATTGGTCAGGGCGAGAATCAGGCAGTGATCCGCGAGATATTGGGATCCATGAAAGCCCGAGTGGGGGGTGGAGTACGGTCGATCGAATATGCAAAGGAACTGATTGATTTGGGGGTTGAGCAAGTGATTGTGGGATCGTCGGCGTTTTCAGAATCGGGGATTAATCGCGTGTTTTTGGAAGAAATGGGCGAGCGGATTGGTCGTGAACGGATAGTTGTGGCGGTTGATTCAATTGGGGGGATGGTCGCGGTAAAGGGTTGGCGAGAAGTGCTGCAATTAAGTGCGATTGACGTCGTTGGCGACCTGGAAGGCTTGTGTGGAGGGATTTTATGTACAAATGTTGATCGGGAAGGGCAACTCGCGGGGACGGATATTGAGGGGTTTTTCAAGTTGAGGGCGGCGACGCAGTTGCCCTTTACGGCGGCAGGTGGGATTACGACGATGGATGAAGTCCGCGCATTGGTTTCGGCGGATATTCAGGTTGCGTTGGGGATGGCGGTTTATACGGGTCGGCTGGATTTGGGGGAACTTCGAGGACTCATTTAGGTTCAGATTTGGGCCAGTTGAACGGATCGCCGTATTTGGGGTCGCTCAGGTACTTGTGGTCAGTGAGGGATTTCAGGAAGGCGATGAGTGCGTTTTGTTCTTCGGTTGATCGGCGGAATCGCTCGAATTGTTGGTTGGGATCGTTGTTAATTCTCAGGCGATTATCGGTGTCGGGTCCGTCGTTGATGCCGTCCATGTAGTGCTCTAGCACTTGGAGGAGAGTTGAGAATCTGCCGTCGTGCATGTATGGGCCACTGACTTCGATATTACGGAGACTTGGCACTTTGAATTTTCCGCGACCGCCGTTGATGCCGTTATTGGTTTTTCCGCCGCTGAGGACGAATGCGGCGGTTTGGTGGCAATCGTTGCAAGCCATGGTTGGGATGTCTTTCAAATTGTTACGTTCGAGCATCTCTTTTGTTGGCCCCCCGAAGAGGGCGTAACCGAGGAGTTCTTCTTTAGTTAAAACATCTTCAATTTTGCTGGCTTCGAGGGCTTTGTCGAATTTAGATGTCGTGGAAATCAAAGTTCGCTCAAATTGGGAAAGGGCGAGGCCGATTCGATCACGTGTGATTTCGGGGGTTCCGAACGCGCGATTGAAGAGGTCGGGGTAGAAGCCGGTGGCTTTGAGTTTTTCAGCGAGGACTTCGTAGTCGTCGGTACCCATTTCAACAGGATCAACGATCGGGCGCACGGCTTGACGTTCGATGGATTTATCGCGCTCTGTCCAAAATACGTGTCCGGATTCGTAGTAACGGACGTTGGTGAGGGCCATCGCATTGAGTCCGGTTCGGCCACCATTGAAGCCTTTGCTATCGCGGGTCTCGTCGCTGAAATTTCGAGATTGGATGTGGCAACTCGCGCACGCGATTGTGTTATTTTTGCTGAGGCGTTTATCGTAAAAGAGAACCCGGCCCAGAGTTGCGCCAGCGTTTGTGATCGGATTGTTGGCAGGGATATTATCTTCCTTTTTAACAGCGTCAGTTTTGTAGTGCTGGGGAAGATTGAGGTTTTCGTAGTCGTATGAGGTATTGAGATCGGGGGCGGGCAAACCATCTTTAGCGAATTGGTCTTTTTGATATGGGGCAGCGATAGTGAGAGCAAGGATGGTTGCCGCCCCCATGAATCCGATCAATGCTCTCATTTGCTTATTATGAAACGAAATCATTAGGCTAGAAATTACCGTCATTCTTAGCTGTTTGTCAGTTTGAACATTAAGTTTTGTGATTTGGGTCACTTTTGGGTTTGGTTGGACTGCGCTCCTGGGCAATTAATCAATTGATTAGGGGACATTAGAGTTTGGGTCTGGGAAATCTGAAGTTGAGGCGTTTATTGCGCATATTGTTTTTGCGGATGTCGTTCGGTATGTGACTCATTCACTTGAAGCCAAGAATGAGATTGACCGGGTTTTGAATGCGGCGGTTAGTGCGGAAAGAGAACTTGGGAAAGTGGTTACGGCAGTTGATAACGGTGAATGGTTTTTCTTAGTATTTCAAGGCGATCCGCGGCGGGCGGCCGAAGCAGCTGTGCGATTGAATGACCACTATGAGCGTGAAGACTTGCGAGGGGGAATGAATTTGACGGGATCGGCGGTTGAGCAAGCTCAGCGTACAATTGCGGTGGGAACCGGTGAGTTTCCGCTGGTTACTCACTCGATGTGGACTTTGCTTCGGGAAATTGATACGTGGAAAACTCGGTTGGTTTCGCCGACGGCGGGGAAAGTTCATGTTATTCACGACAGTTTGTCGGGCGAATACACAATTAGTTTTGTGAATATTGGGATTACTATCGACAGTAATGTTTATCGTAGGGATGGGTTCATTACGGCGGAACCGGCAAGCTAAGCACGATGGAGGGCCAGACAATGAAGTCTGGCCCATAGTCAATCAGAACATGTTTTTGTCGCCGTAAAGCGTTTGAATGTAGTTGACTTGCCCGAGGTGGTAGACAGCGTTCCAATGATGGAAACCGGCGATTTCTGCACCTGAGTGCTCCATTCCCCATGGCATCGCGTGCTTTTGAGCCATTTGTTCTGGCGTCATTTTTGATAAGGCGTCGTTGATTTCCGCAGTGAGTTTGCGACACTCTGCTTCGCAGGCATCTAAATCCATTTTCGAGCCAGCAGCCATTGCATCTTCATAGCTGTTGTATTTTGGAGTTCGGCCAGGGGCAAGGTGCATAAGAAACATGTCGGGGGCGGTTGCCATTTCTTGCGCTTGTTCGAGAGCGGATCGACCTTCTTCAAGGGGCTTCCAGTTTTGCTTGTCTTCCGGCATTTTGCGGACGGCGCCGAAAAACATATCGACGGCTTGGTTGTTCATTGCTATGAGAGCTTCCATTACATTATTCTAGTTTGATTTGGTGGAATTAGGTTTCACAAAGTGTTGAATTTTAACGTTTGAGTTTGGATTTTTTTAGGAATCTGATCGGTCGTGGCTCGGTACACTCACTTTTGTGAGGGAAAGGGTCGTCACGGTTTTTGGGGCAGGAAATATGCGAACGGGGCCGCTTGTGATGGCGGCACTTGCGCGTTGGTATCCCGACTTTCCGTTTACGATTCGGCTGTTTGATGTGAATTCGGAACGACTGGATTTGATCGATATGTTACTGAGAGGTTTTTTAGATAATTGGAATTCGGAAATACATGCCGAATCGACGGCCGATGCGGGAGAAGCGCTCGAAGGGATGACGGATTTGATTTTGACAATGCACGAAGACTGTGCGCGGCGGATGGGGGGAACAGCGAGTTCGAAAGCACTGATCTATTTTGAGGAAGCAGATGAAATGGAATTTTACATGGGGGGAGATCGGAATAAACCGACTCCGGTAGCGCAGCTTTCGCAGCAAACGCGTAAATTATTGGAATCGCCGAGGAGTGGGGCAACTCGCGAAGAGGTGTTGCGCGATTCGGTTGTGCCGCTGGTGGAAGGTTTGTCGGAGGAAGTTCGGATTTTGAGCTTGATGCGCGGGATAGATATTCGCGGTAAAAGTGAGATTGCACAGGAAAATTGGCCGGAATCCGTCTCCGAGGATCAGTTGACTTTGGTGCCACACCAGATTTTGCGGTGGGTGCGAGGAGATGAGAGTGCGTTTGATTTGGGCGAGATTGCCGACCAATCGCCGGTGCTGGCTTGGTTAAAGGCGGGCGAAGCGGATAGACTGGGTCGGTAAATCCTTCTGGGGGTTTAGTTCGTGGTTATTGAGTGAAGCATGGGTGATCGAATTGATATTTCGTCGTGGAAGAAGTTAGAGCCGAAGGTGCAAACCTTATGGCGTGTCACTAACGGGATTATGAGCCTTGTGCTTGCGTGTCTTGCGATTATTCCAGATCTCATTTTGAGGAAGGAAGCGGGGAAATGGCCGCTTTTTCCTTTTGCTTTGCCATTGATTGCGTTTGTGATTATTGGAATTTTGACTCAGTGGATTGTTGGCCGCTCTTATCAGTGCTATCGGTATGAGTTGGGTGAGGATGATCTGGCGGTTGCCAAGGGAGTTTTTTGGAAGAGCTGGCGGTTTGTGAATCGGAACCGGATTCAGCATGTTGATTTAACAAGTGGCCCGATTGCGCGGGCATTGGGGTTAGTTGAAGTTTCGATATTTGTTGGCGGCATGCATACGGCGGCGGTGACGATTCCGGGTTTAAGCATGTCGGATGGCGAGAAGCTTCGCTCGACTTTGGTGCGGGCAGGAGATGCGCCGAGTTTGATGATGCACCCAACGGAAGACCTTTCAGAGCCGCCTTTGCAAAGTTGGGAGCCGCCGAATGAGTGAGCCGGTCTTTCATCGGTTGCATCCGTTGACGATGGCGGTTGAACTTGAGAAAATGGTTAGACAGTTGGCGATTGCGTTTGCCTACCTTATTTATATATTGATTACCAAGGAGAGTTCCGATCAAGTTGGGTACGAGCTGTTTGCGGCGGGTCTGGGGGTTTTAGTTATTGTTCCTGCGATTTTGCGTTATTACAGTTATGGCTATTCGGTGACGGATGGAAAGCTACTGGTTAAGTCGGGGATTTTTCGCAAGAGTTTACGAACGATTCCGCTTGACCGAATCCAGAACATAAACTTGAAGCGGCAGTGGTTGCATCGATTGCTTGGGTTGGTGGAATTAGAGATTGAGACGGCGGCAGGAGCGCAAGCGGAAGCGACGATTAATGCCTTAAACGAAGAGCAAGCTCATATACTGAAGTCGCAGCTTTTGGGCCAGAAAGCAACTGTCTACTCTCGGATAGATCGTGGCGATGAGGAGCTGATGCTTTATAAGCCAAGCAATTGGGAATTGTTTCTTGTTGGTGCAAGTGAGAATCGCGCCGGGGCTATGATCGCGGCACTTTTGGGTTTGAGTTTCTTTCAGCCGATGTTTACGAATTTTATGGAAAAACGGAGCGATGAAGTCGTTAAACAGGCAACGCATCTTCCGCCAAATGTGGGTCTGATGATTGGGTTGGGGATTTTTGTATTTTTGCTTTTTGGGTGGGTGATCTCTATTGTTTCCACGTTCATAAAATACTACGGTTTTAAGCTGACGGAGAAAGATGGAAAGCTCAAGCGGAGTTATGGGTTGATTAATCACTTTGAGAATATGTTGCCAGTTAAGCGGGTGCAGACGGTGCATATTGACCAGAATTTTATTCAGCGGTGGTTGAAGATTTGCAAGATGTATGTTGCGACGGCGGGGGGAATGGCGATGGCTTCTGGTGGGGAACATCAGAAGCAGCATCAACACTCCCACGCACCGCCATTGCTTTCTCCGGTTTTGCGCGATGATATGCGTGGTCGGCTGTTACAAGCTAGTCTGCCGAAATATGACTTGATGCATCCAGAGTATCACGAAGTGAGTTCAGGGACGATTTGGCGTCATGTTCGGAGTGGCTTTATGGGATCATTCTTTTCTGGTGGTTTGCTTGCATTTGGTGGACAGATGCTGATTTGGTTTTCGCCGGAACAAGCGAAGAAACTCTCACTTATGCAGTTACGTTTTGGTCCAGTGGGAGTGTTTCTTGGCCTGTTGGCGTTGGCGGGATTGACTGGTTGGCTTTATTTGCGGTTTGCTCGGTGGAGCGAAACCAATTCCGTGATTGCGACTAGACTTGGGTGGTTCAAGACTCGATGGAATTTTTTGCCGATGGCAAAGATTCAGTTGACGGAAGTGACTCAATCACCGGCTCAGCGATGGTTTGGGTTGGGGACAGTGCGATTTCATTCAGCGGCTCCGGCGTTTAAGATCACGGAGATTGATGATTTGAAATTAGTTCAAGCATACGACTTGGCGAATCGAACACACGATAAAGCGGGTGAATCTCACGACTCGCTATTTGATGGATTTTAAGAAATGGCACGACGACCGACGCTCAGCCCGACGAAAATTACGACTTACTTGGCGTGTCCGGTGAAGTATTACTGGACTTATATTAATCCGAAGGGGAAGTGGTATTTACGGTCTAAGAGTTATTACAGTTTTGGGACGAGTTTGCACTCAGTGTTGCAACGGTTTCATGATTCGCGCGATGGTGGGGTGACGACTACGGATGAAGCGATTGCGGCGCTTGAAGAATCGTGGATTGAAGCGGGGTATTCGAGCCAGGATGAGATGATGCAACATCTGGCGGAAGGGAAGCAGATTGTTGAGGCTCACGTTGAGCGTTCGTTGCGGGAGCCAATTACGGCGCAAACGATTGTGGTGGAGAAATTATTCCGGCGCGATTTAGGGCCGTTTGTGCTGCTCGGGCGGGTTGACCGAATTGATGAGCATGAAGATGGGACGATTGAGATTATTGATTACAAATCTGGCCGCGATACGGTGACCGAGGATGAAGTTCGAATTGATCTGGCGATGACTTGTTACCAGTTGATTTTGGCGGAACATTATCCGGATCGACCGATTACGGCTTCGATCATTGCGGTGCGTAGTGGGGATAAAGCGACGGCGCAGGTTGTGGGGGCGGAGATAGATGATTTCCGGGCGATGGTGTTGGAATTGGGGGGCGAGATTTTGAATCGGGATTGGGAAGGGATTGAGCCAATTTACAAGGAGCGGCTTTGCGTTCATTGTGATTTCAGGTCACTGTGCGAGCAGCATCCTGGGTTCGAATTGCCGCAAGTGGTCTAAGACATCGAAACTGCGGGCATTCTCTACGCGTCTGAGTGGTTATGATGATCTCAGGGGCAATCGCAGGCTTACTTTTGGCAACACCACCGACTTCGACAGATTTGACAATTTACAATGGAGGGTTTGCGTTGGTCAAAGAACAAAGGAATCTGGATTTGAGAGCAGGGACGCAGGAAGTTGCGATTCAAGATGTTGCGCAGATGATTGAGGCGAATAGTGTGGCAATCAAGAGTTTAAGTGCGCCGGGGTCATTTTCGGTTTTAGAGCAGAACTATCAGTACGATTTGATTTCGCCGATTGCAATTTTGAACAAGGCGGTGGGAAGTGTGATTACGTTCAATCGGGTTTTGCCGGATGGGACGAAGGAGCGGCTTTCGGGGACTTTAATGAGCGCGCCGACTCAGATGGTTTCGGACATGAATGGTGGTTCGAGTTATACGTGGAATGGGATGGTGATTCAGACGGTAGATGGTCGTGTTATCTTGAATCCGAGTGGGGAAGTTGAGGTCGAGTCGATTCCGAACGGATTGATAACTAAGCCGACTTTGGTTTGGTTGATGGATTCGGCAAAAGCGGGAATGAACAATGTTGAGTTGAGTTATTTGACGGGGGGAATGAGCTGGAAATCTGATTATGTTTTATCCCTTGATGACAAGGGCAAAGTTGGTGACTTTAAGGGTTGGGTGACTCTGACCAATAATTGCGGGACGAGCTTTAATGTGAAGACTTTAAAGTTGTTGGCGGGTGATGTTCAACGGGTTCAGCCTCAACCGCCTGGCAGTCGTGGGGGAGCGATGATGAACATGGCGATGAAGTCAGCTGATGCTGGATCATTTAGCGAAGAACAGTTCGCTGACTATCATCTTTATACATTGGGAAGACCAACGGAAGTTAAGAACCGTGAGATCAAGCAAGTGAGCTTGCTTGAAGCATTCGGGGTACCGATCAAGAAGAAGTTAGTTGTAGATGCAATGCGCTACTACGGTCAGTACCAGCCAAATGAGGGCCAAGTTGGTTTAGGCGATATTAAGCCGTTGATTCAGTTGATTTTGGTGAATGACCAGGCAAGCAATTTGGGGATGCCGTTGCCGAAAGGGACGATTAAGGTTTATCAACGCGATAGTACGGGTTCCTTACAACTATTGGGTGAGGACAATATTGACCACACGCCGAAAGAAGAGAAGATCACTTTGACGGTGGGTCGGGCATTTGACGTCCGGGCAGAACGAAAACGAACTGATTTCCAGTGGCTTCGGGTTGGAAATTCGATCAAAGGTGCAGTTGAAACATTTGAGATTGAGCTTCGGAATCGTAAGGAAACTGCGGAAACGGTAACAGTGATTGAGCGGCATTGGTATGAGCACAAACTTTCAGATATGAACTTTGAGCCGGTAAAGATGGATAGCAACACTTATGAATTCACGGTTCCGCTGAAGGCAAACGAAACAAAGACAATCAAGTACACCTGCACTACTCGCTGGTAGGAGTTTGCGTCACCTGCCATACTGGTGGGTGATGGGTCGCCTAATTGCCGCTGCGGATATTGGAAGTAATACCGCACATCTTTTGATTGGGCATTTGACCAATTCTGGATTGAAACGCCTGGTTAATTTAAGCGAGTGGTTGTCTCTGGGTGAGGTTGTGAGCCGGGAAGGGATTATTCCGCCAGAAAAAGTTCGTGAGTTGACGGAAACTCTAGGGCGTTTCCGTACTTTGCTCGACGAATACAAAGTTGAAGCCGCATCTTTTTTTGCAACTGAAGCGATGAGGAAAGCTGCGAATCACGACGAGATTCTTGCAGATATTAAGAGTCAGTTTGGGATAGAAATAGACGTCATTTCTCCACTTCGGGAGGCGCAATTGAGTTACCGCAGTTCGCAAATGGATTGTTCTGGTGACTTTCCGATGTTGATGGTTGAAGCAGGGGGAGGAAGCGTACAAATTGCCCTTTGTCAGCCGGATGGAATTGAACGGTTAACGAGTTTGCCGCTTGGATCGGGGACTTTGAAAGCGCGAAGTTTGATGGAGCAGCCTCCTTCTGAACACTCACTTAATAAAGCGATGGAGATTATTCAAATTGAATGCGATGTTCTCTCAGATTACAAATCGGTGAAACGTATTGTTGCTTGCGGTGGAGTGGCGCGGGGGCTTTGGCGGGCGATGCATCCCGATGGGGAGAAACGCTTGCATGTGACTGAACTCGATTTTCTGGCTTGGGATTGTGCGCGGTTAGAGACCGAGGTGATTGTGGATCGGTACGACGTAAAGATTAATCGGGCGAGGACACTGTTGGCAGGGTCAATCGTTTTGCGGCATGTGATGGGTTTGTTCGGCATAAGCGATGCACAGGTGAGCCAATACGGAGTCCGTGAGGGTGCGATCTTGGAACTTGGCGATCAGATGGAAGGGGACTGGATTCCGGAGGAGAAAAAGTGAACGATCCGGCACGGTATGTGAACCGAGAATCGAGCTGGCTGCAGTTCAATTCGCGGGTTTTGCATGAGGCGATGAATAAGGAGAATCTATTGCTTGAACGAGTGAAGTTTTTAGCGATTTTTGAGTCTAATTTGGATGAGTTTTATATGGTTCGTGTTTCGGGATTGATCGAGCAGGAAGCGGCGGGGATGTCGAAATTGACGCCGGATGGACTGGATGCTTCGCAACAGCTTGTCATGATAGCGGCGGAGGTCAAACCGCTGCGGACAAAGGCGGACAAGGCCTGGAATGATTTACGATTAGAGTTGGACGAGGCGGGGATTGGACTGCGGGAAATCTCCGATCTGACAACTCAAGAGTGTGAGGAACTAACACAAATTTTTGAACGCGATATTTTTGCGCTTTTGACGCCACTCATGATGGCACCTACGATGACGTTTCCCTTTATCAGTAACCGCAGTTTAAACTTGGCGGTGGCGCTGGGTGAGGATGGATCGACACAGTGGGCACGGATTAAGGTGCCGCCGGTTTTGGCACGGTTGATTCCTATTCCGGGTCGGGCTAATCAGTTCGTTTTGCTTGAGACTTTGATCCAGGAGAATTTGAGTCATATGTTCCCGGGGGTACGGATTCAGGGGTCGTATTTGTTTAGGGTTGTTCGTGATGCGGACATTGAGATTCGGGAGCTTGAAGCGGCGGATTTGATTGATGCGATTGAGAAAACACTTCGTATGCGGCGATTTGGTGACCCGGTTCTATTGGAAGTTGAATCGGCGATTCCGGATGCTGGGAGGAAGCTCTTGATGGATAATCTTGAACTTCAAGAAAACGATACGGTTGTGGTAGATGGTTTGTTGGGCTTTGATGTGATGTGGGAGCTGGCGTCTCTAGACTTGCCGGAGATGAAATTTGCAGCCTTTTTGCCCTATCGGAATGAGCGGTTTTGTGATAGCGAAAGTCTTTTTGCGGAGGTTCGAGATCACGACGTGTTGGTGCATCATCCGTTCGATGACTTTGAGCCGGTTCAGGCGTTTATTCGATCGGCGGCAACGGATCCACGAGTGATTGGAATTAAGCAAACTCTTTATCGAGTTGGGTCGGAATCGCCAGTGGTTGAGAGTTTGCTTGCGGCTTCGGAGGCGGGGAAACAAGTGGCGGTCATGGTTGAGCTAAAGGCTCGCTTTGACGAAAGTAATAATTTAGTTTGGTCTCGCGTTTTGGAGCGGAGCGGGGTTCATGTTACTTACGGCACAGTTGATATGAAAGTTCATTGCAAGCTTTGTTTGGTTGTTCGTAAGGATGAGGATGGTTTGCGAAGTTATGCGCATATTGGGACGGGGAACTACAATCCGAGTACGGCAAAACTTTACACCGATGTTGGGTTGTTTACAAGTGATCCGGAGATTTGCCAAGACATAACGGAATTGTTTAATTATTTGACAGGGATGAGTCGGCAGGTGAAGTATCGGAAACTCTTAGTTGCACCGCTGGATCTGAGGGAGGAGATTATTGACCGCATTGAACGGGAGATTGATGTTTTTAAGAGTACGGGTCGCGGTCGGATCGCGTTTAAGTTGAATTCTCTTGTTGATACAGAAGTGATAGATGCGCTCTATGAGGCAAGCCAGGCAGGGATTCGGGTGGAATTGTTGGTGCGGGGGATATGTTGTTTGCGGCCGGGGGTTGAGGGGTTGAGCGAGAATATTTCGGTTGTGAGTGTGGTCGGCCGGTTCTTGGAGCATAGCCGGGTTTATTACTTTGAGAATGGAGGAGCTGAAGAAGCGTTTATCGGGAGCGCAGATATGATGCGGCGGAATTTGGATCGCCGGATCGAAGTTTTGGTGCCGGTGAGCGATTTGGAACAGATTGCCTATTTGCGCGATGAGGTTATTGGTTTAGCGCTTGAGGATAATCAGAAAGCTTGGCGGGGGATGCCGGATGGAACGTATGAGCGAATCGTTCGTGGTCGAGGCAAATCGCGTAGTTCTCAGGATGAACTAATAGAGATTCCTGCGACGAAAGTACTGCATTAAATAGAAAGCCCGGAGCCGCACTGTGTGCGATTCCGGGGCATATTTGATCAGATTTTGAACCTATTGAAGTCCGCCGAAGAGGCTCTTGAGAGGGCCGTCGACTTTTGGATGCTCGGGTTGCATTGCGAACTCATAGGCGAGGCCATAGAGCAACTTGGTTGTGAGCGTGAGTTTGTCGAAGTCGATGTTTTTGACTTCATCGCTAGGGCGGTGGTAGTTTTCGTGACTGCCTGAGAACAGGAAGATCGCAGGAACGCCCTTTTGGATGTAGCTGTAGTGGTCGCTTCGGGTGTAGTAGCTGTTGGGGTCGGTGGTTGTGTCGTAGGTATCGAGCAAGTTCATTTTGACGGTCGCGTTGTTGACGGCGTTGAGTGTCTTGGTGATATCGCTACTGATTAGCTTAGGGCCGATGACGTAGATGCTTCGGCTGTCTGTAAGATCAGCGTTGGCGGGGTTGGTATCGCCGGGTTTTTTCGCCATGGCGATCATATCCATGTTGACTTGGATGATCAACTTTTTGAAGTCGATTGTTGGGTTGGCGGCGAAGTATCGTGAACCCCAAAGACCCTTCTCTTCGCCACAGTGCCAGACGAAAATGGTAGATCGCTTTGGGTGAACGTTATTGGCAATAACGCGGCTGATCTCAAGCATGGCTACTGTTCCGCTACCATCATCGTCGGCACCGTTGTTGATGGTGTCGCCAGTTGCATCGGGTCGTCCGACACCGATGTGGTCGTAGTGTGCGCCGAGAGCGACGTATTCGTTTTTGAGGACGGGGTCTGAGCCAGGGACGATGCCGATGACGTTATTGGCAACGGCCATGTCTTTTTTTACATTGAGTTTTAGGGTGACCATCGGAGATGGCGCAGAAAATTCCGCGCGGGCGGCGTTGAGAGCCATTGTTTTGAGAGTGTCACCAACTTCGGGGCTGACTTGAATTGAAGGCAGTGAGGATTGTTCTTTCGGGTCGACTTGAGTGTAGCGACTACCGGCGGTCATGCGGTCGAGTTGCCGTTTCCACAATGCGGGGTTGGCGCCGGCAGCAATTGTAATGACGGCGACGGCCCCGTTGCGTTTTGCGGCGACTGCGGGTGATTCCCATTTGGGATCGCGGAATGCATCGCGGGCGTTGACGCCTTCTGGGAGATTGCCGTCTGTCAGTATGATTGCACCTTTAAGGGACATGCCCTTCATCGGATCAATTCCTTTTTCAAGGTTTGTCCAGCCGGACTTGACAAAAACTGTGGTGCCTTGTACGTCGGCGGGTTCGAGTCCGGTGGGCATGTAGCCAGCTCCGAGTTCGATATCTTTTCCGTCGATTTGGAACAGGGTTCCTTCGGTGGAGAGAAGGGCTCGTTCCAAACTGATCGGCTGGAGGTAGGAGCCGTTTTCGCCGCCAGGCATAACGCCGTTTATTTTGAGTTGAGAGATGATGTAGGCAGCGGCAAGGTCAAGACCTTGGCTGGGAGTGTCACGCCCGAGGAGAAGATCGCTGGCGATGAATTCAAGATCAGCGCGCAAATTGTTTTTTGAAATCTGTTCAATATTCGGGGCGTAGTTGGCAAATGAAGTGACGGCGAGGGCAAGGCTTGCGGCAATTAGCCCGATACGGCGGTAATGCATGGTTGTTTCTACCAGTTTGGACGTGCGAAATGCGTCAATTAGTTAAGGAATTTTGCGGGTGCCACCTTTGAAGGGGGTTTGCCGTCAGAATAAAGAGCCGATAGTTGAATTGGGTTTTTTGAAAAATGAGTGATTTGAACCGTACGCAAATGGCACCGCCCCCGGTGGTTGACCCAAATAAAACTCAATTGGGATCGCCGGTTGATCCGAACCGGACGATCATGGGAGGGCCGAGTTATGAAGCGACGGTGACGATTAAGCCGGTTCAGTGTTTGGTTTGCAAAACTTTTAATCCTCCGGGAGTGATGTTTTGTGTTGAGTGTGGGCTGATATTTGACAAGGCTTTGGATGGCGATGCGTTTGGGGCGCCAAGCGTTCAAGTGCCGGTTTTGTTGGATGCGGATGGTCGGGAACATAAGCTCCGGCCAGGTTCCTTGACGATTGGGCGCCAGGCAGATATTTTGGTTGAGGATACGCGGGCGAGTCGGCAACACGCAAAGGTGAGTTGGGAATCGGGTGCGGTTTTTGTTGAGGATATGGGGTCGACGAACGGGACGATGGTCAATGGGGCTCGAATCAATGGTCGGACGGCGCTTGAGAATGGCGCGACGATTAGTCTGGGTGGATATGAAATGAAACTTGGTTTGCCGGGCGAGGCGAACAAGACTCTCGCGGCGATGAGCGGTAAGACTTCGGCGATGACAGCTCCGCCAGTTGCGAGTGGTGCGATTGCGAATTTGATTGTGGACGGGAACAAGGTTCCGTTGGTTGCGGGCAAACATACATTTGGGCGAAAAGACAGCAATGCAATTCAGATTGTTGATCCTTATGTGAGTGGATCGCACGGCGAATTTGATGTGACAGAGGACGGAGTTCATATTACGGATTTGGGTTCGACGAACGGCACGTTTGTGAATGACGCGAAGCTTGCGACGGGGCAAAAGACGTTGATCCACCCGAGTGATTCGGTTCGGCTTGGCCAGTATGTTTTGGAACTCAAGTTTGCGGGGCAAGGCTAGGCGATGGACGAGATTACGGCAGAAATTACGGTTGAGTCGGTGGTTCCTCATGTGGATTTTTTGGTGATGCCGAAACTCAGCTTTGGAGCAAAGACGGACATGGGAAAGGTTCGCGAAAATAATGAGGATAAGCACGAGTTTTTTGTTGCAGAGCGCGAGAATGAGTTAGCGGGCAAGGGGCACGTTTTTATTGTCTGTGATGGAATGGGGGGACACGAAGCAGGGCAGTGCGCCAGCGAGATTGCGACGAAGACATTTATTGATGTTTACCGGTCGCATCCTAGTGCGGATTGGAAGGTTGCGGCGCAATCAGCGGTGACGGCTTCGACCCGGTTTATCAATGATTTGAGCCGGGCGATTCCGAGTCGGCGGGGGATGGGGACAACTTTGGTGGCGGTTATTATCCGGCAAGACAAGGCTTTGGTTGTGAATGTTGGGGATTCACGGGCGTATCGATTGCAAGGCGGGATTTGTGAGCAGTTGACGACGGATCACACTTGGGTCGAGGAGACGGTTGCGGCGGGGATGATGTCACGCGAAGAAGCGGAAGTTCATCAGTATCGCCATGTGATTACTCGGGCCTTGGGGACAGAGCGGGATGTGGGGTGTGATCTGTTTGAACACGATCTGTCTGAAGGAGATGTTTATATGATTTGTTCGGATGGGGTTACGAACCATGTGAACGATGAGCAGATTCGAGTGACTTTGGGTGATTATTCGCCGAGTGAGGCGGCCTGGAAATTGGTTGGTGATGCGCTTGTCGGGGGCGGCTCTGATAACGCGACGGTAATTGTTGTGCGGGTTGATGGATTGGAAGCAGTTCAGTAAGTAATTTTCGAATGGTGATTTGAGGTACTTTTCTGCACATGAAAAAGCTTGCGTTGTTATTCGCCATTGTTTGTTCGTCGTTTAGCTTTGCCCAGCAGGTCAAACCGGTAGCGGAAATCCAGGAGTTGAAGTGGATGGTAGGGACCTGGACTTCGGCGGGTGATTATTCCATGATGGGGGACAAGTTTGCGTATACGGCGGAATGGACGGTCTCAATGGAAGGGCCGTTTTTAAAGATGGTCAACAAAACGCATTTTGAGGGGATTGAGACTTCGGAGACGGCTTATCTCTATTTTGATTCAGGGAAGAAAGAGTATGTAATGACAACTTATACGGACTTTGCAACGACACCACGAACGGCGCGGGGAACGATTGTTGACGGTGCATTGGTCGTTACGGGAGAACCCTGGGAAGTGGTCGGAACGATGGTCGTTGGGCGTTCAACTTTCAAGAAGGTCTCTGATGATCAGATTTCTATGAAACTAGAAATGAAATCTGAAACAGGTTGGGATGTTGCGACGAATGATCCGTTGAAGCGCAAAAAGGGTTAGTTTTTTCGGATGACGAGGACTTTGTCTTCGGTCATTTCGTGGAATGTGTTGAACACGCCTTCGCGTCCAAAACCGGATTTTTTGACGCCACCATAGGGCATGGCGTCGAATCGGAGGCTGGGCGAATCGTTGACGATGAGGCCGCCGATTTCGATTTGGTTAAAGTAGGTTTGGATTCTTTTTTCGTCGTTGGTGAAGAGTCCGGCGTGGATTCCGAAGTCTGAGACGTTAATCCAGTCGATGGCTTGTTGGTCGGTTTTGTAGGGCTGGAGCGTGACGAGAGGGCCAAATGCTTCTTCGCATCCCACACGCATTTTGCGAGTTGGGTTTTCGATGATGGCAGGTTCGATAACGCGACCGGATCGTTGTCCGCCGGAGAGGATAGTCGCGCCGTGAGATTCGGCTTCGTCGAGAAGGGTGGTGATTTTATCGGCGGCATCGTCGGATATTACGGGGCCGCAGATGACTTCGCGGTCGAGAGGGTCGCCGGTTTTAATGGATTCTGTTGCGGTAACGAACTTGGTTTTAAACTCTTCATAGCGGGATTCGTGAACGAGGATATGCTGAACTGAAATGCAAATTTGGCCGGCGTAGGCGAATGCGCCGGGGATGAGTTTCTCGATGGCGGTGTCTATGTTTGCATCTCCAGCAACGACGCAGGATGCGTCACCGCCGAGTTCGAGGGCGACGCGTTTGAATGGGAGGAGTTCTTTGAGCATCCACCCTATTTTGGGGGAGCCGGTGAAGCTCAGCATTTTGATGCGCTTATCTTGGGCGGCTTTCTGGGCGAGGACGCCAGGGACGTTGAGGACGTTAATAACTCCATCGGGGCAACCGGCTTCGTGGATGAATCGACCGAGGAGTAGTGTACAGAGGGTACCGTTGCTAGGGGCTTTGACAACCAAAGTGTTGCCAGCGGCGAGGGCAGGGGCGATTTTGTGGGCTGCGAGATTGTAGGGCCAGTTGTAAGGAACGACTGCGAGGATCGGGCCGATGGGAACACGGGTTGTGGTTACTTCGCAATCTTTGCCGCGGGAATCATAGGTGACGTCGATTTTTGTTGTGTGCGACTCTTGGGCGAGTTTGGCGGCGAGTTGGAATGTTAGGATGAGACGGGTGACTTCGGCTTCGGATTGGGTGATGGGTTTACCGATTTCGACAGCCATAAGTTCGGCCAGTTCTTGTTTTCGCTCGGTGACGAGATCCGCGATTTTGTTGAGGAGGTTGGCTCGTTCGGTTGGGGTTGAGAACTGCCATGTTTTGTACGCTTCGGTTGCGGCATCGATGGCGGCGTCAAATTCGCTCCACCCGGCTTCGGCGGCGGTGCCGACGAGTTTGCCGTCATATGGGGCGTAGTGTTGGGTTTTGCCTATGCTTCCATCGCATGGGCCGCCGAAAAACACGCCGTTGATCAAGAGTTCTTGATGCACGACTCCATGATAACCCTTTGGTTCGTATAGAATAGATAAAGGGATGGGAAGAAAGAACAAACACCATATCATTTGTGCGCTTGATACGGGCGATGTCAATGTGGCTTTGGCAACTGTCGAGCGGCTTAAGGATTACTGCGGAGCATTTAAGATTGGCCATGCTTTGACTTTGCCGAACGGGCTTTCGGTGATTGATCGTCTGCAAGATGCAGGGGCGGAGCGGGTCTTTTTGGATCTGAAGTTTCATGATATTCCGAGTAGTGTAGGGATTGCGGTTCGGGAAGCGGCGAAGCATCGGGTTTGGATGATGACGGTGCATTTGAGTGGTGGGCCGGCGATGTTGAGTGCGGCAGTTGAGGAGGCGAAATTTTTATCAGAAACTGAACGTCCGCTCTTAGTTGGAGTTTCGGTTTTAACTTCGATGGATCAGGAGACTTTGAACGAAAAACTTGGAGTTCAGCGTGAGATTAAGGATCATATGTTGAAGCTGAGCGAAATGGGAATGCAAACGGGGATGGATGGAATGGTTTGTTCGGTTGAAGAAGTGGCGGATATGCGTAGTTGGTTTCCGAAGGCAGTTTTGGTGACGCCGGGGATTCGCGCGCATTCTGGGGCCCTACAGGATCAAACGCGAGTCGGTGATGGGCGAGATGCTTTGAATGCAGGATCAGATTATTTGGTGATAGGTCGACCGTTGACGGGGGCGGATGATCCAGAGAAGGCGCTGCAAGAGTTGCGGCTTTGTGATGACTGAGTTTCAGTCGGCATTGCTAGATTGGTACGTTGCGAATCGCCGGGAGATGCCTTGGAGAAAAGAGCTTCATGGTGACCCTTATGCGGTTTGGGTAAGCGAGGCGATGCTCCAGCAGACGACGGTGGCAGCGGTTGTTCCGTTTTTTGAGCGGTGGATGGAAAGGTTTCCTTCGGTTGAGGCATTGGCATCGGCTTCGGAGGACGAGGTTTTGCAGTACTGGCAGGGGCTGGGATATTATTCGCGGGCACGGAATTTGTTGGCGGGTGCGAAGAAGGTAGTTGAAAATGGCTGGCCGGAATCGGTTGAAGGGTGGCGGCTGATGCCGGGAGTTGGGGAGTATACGGCGGGGGCGGTTTCTTCGATTGCGCAAGGGATTGCGGCGCCGGTAGTCGATGGGAATGTGGAGCGAGTTTTTTCTCGGATTGCGATGGATAGCTCGGTTGGGTCGGAGTTGAAAAAGGGGGCTTGGAGATGGGCAAAGTCAGTGCTAGTTGAGGAGCGGGCAGGGGACTGGAACCAGGCATTGATGGAGTTGGGAGCGATGGTTTGTTCGCCTCGCAATCCGGCCTGTGGCATATGTCCGATTTCGGAGTTTTGCTCTGCCTTTCGAGAAGGAAGAGTGGGGGAGTTTCCGGCTCCAAAGCTGAAGAAACAATGGGTGGAATTGCAGCATGTGACCGTGGTGGCCGTTTTGGGTGAATCGGTGGGTTTGGTGCAAGCGGGTTCGGGGGAGTGGTGGTCAGGGCTTTGGCATCCACCCCGGGGGGCGTCTTTGGAGGATTTGGAAATTGATGGCGGCCGGCGAGTTGGTGAATTCAAACATGTGGTGACTCGGCATAAAATTACATTGGAGGTTCGGCGGTTGGAACTTGATGATGCCATTGACGGATTGGAGTTTGTTCCTTTGGCGGAGATCAATGATTGGGCGATTTCGGCACCGGGCCGTCGCGCTATCGGTTTGGCGGTTGATCGAGGTTTAGTGCTTCCCGGGTTGGGATGACGAGCCAGCCTTCGGCATTGGCGTTGAGCACGAAGAGAAGAATGAGGGTGAGGGCGACGCTAATGAAGAACAGATTGATGACGAACGTTAGGAGCGGAAGGCCGATTTTGCGGGCGAATTTTTCTTGTTTGATTGCGCTTTGGTGGGCGGCTTCGCGGCGGGATTCGGGGACGAGGTTGAGGGCCGCGCGTTGGAGTTTGCGGGCGGCGGGTCGACGTATTGACCAGAGCATCCATCCCCATATTTTTCGGGCGAGCCATCGGATCATTGCTTCATTCTACGCTTGAACGGAAGTTTTTTGCGTTTTGGGAAACTATGAGGGAGTTGTTAGAATTTTGCAAAAGATTTTGAGTGAATGAATTGAGCGTTGGTTCAAGCCTTGAACTCTCATAAAAATCTCACAACAGTGTCCATTAATTCAATCTATGGTCGTGAAACAAATTGTTCAACAAACATCTCTGTTCGTTGTGTCTCTTGGAGTGCTTGCTTTGGCGGCGTGTGGTGGAACGCGAGTCAATCCGGTTGATGATGGCGGATCTTACTCGGAGGCAATTGGGGGTGGATTAGGAACGAGTTTGGCGGGTCTAGACTCTGCGAATACGCAATTGTTCGCAGAGGGGCTCATTTCATTTTCCAAGGTTGAAGATTCTGGCGATGGTCTTGGACCATTGTTTAACGATACGGGATGCGCGAATTGCCATAGTGCTGGGGCAATTGGTGGAGCCGGTGAAAATCAGGCTTCTATAGAAATTCGGGTTGGAGGAATCGTCCATGGTCAATACAGTGACCTGGAAGCATGGGGTGGGCCGATTATTCAAAAACGTTCTATTCAAGAGTTTGACTCTTCAGTTCCATTTGGCCCCGAAGTAATACCGAGCCAGGCGACATTTGTGTCTCTTCGATTGACAACTCCAGTATTTGGTCTTGGTTTGATTGAAGCGATTAGTGATCAAGAGATTCTTGCGCGATCTAATGTCGACCAAGGACTTGGGATTCGCGGCGTTGCAAATGTTGTTTTGAATCCAATTACAGGGGAAACTGAGATCGGACGATTTGGCTGGAAATCGCAGATTTCAAACTTGGATGTGTTTGCAGCGGATGCTTATTTGAATGAGATGGGGATTACAAATGACATATTTAGCGATGAGAGTCTTCCTCAAGGTCAGCCTTTTCCAACTGGTTTCGATACAGGGATTCAACCGAATGACACTGACCAAGATGTTCCGTTCCTTGCGGCTTTTATGCGATTCCTTTCTCCGCCATCATCGAACGTTGTTATTCTTGAATCAAAAGGGGGACAATTGTTTGAATCGGTGGGCTGCAATCGGTGCCACGTTCCACTATTGCAAACCTCTTCAAATGCTCCTGATGGATTAGCGAACAAGAATGTCCGGCTTTTTTCGGATTTGCTTCTTCATCGAATGGGAAATAGGCTCGCTGATGGAATTCAACAGGGTCAAGCGAAGGGAGACCAATTCCGCACAGCTCCGCTTTGGGGCGTTTCAATGCGACCGCTCCTGATGCATGATGGACGCTCCACAACCGTTGAAGGCGCGATCATGGAGCATGGTGGCGAGGCAAGTCAGGTTGTTGATCAGTTTTCGCGATTGAGTCCAAGCAATCGTGCGATTTTGCTCCAGTTTGTTGAGAGCCTTTAGATTGGTTTAGTCATCTTTGGTGAATTCGGTCGGGAAAATTATTCGACCGGATTCATCGAAGAAGGTGAGGGAAAGGGGCGCAATTGGGTTGCGGCCCCGTATGAGTTTGATGAGGACTCGGGTTTCGCCAGGGGATGCGAATTCGGCGGAGTATGTGGGGTGGTTTGCGGGTTTGGGTGTGGAATCGTTGTAGCTGAGCACGGGTTTGCTGTCGATCCAAAGTTTGAATCCACCGGCGAATGCGGCTTGCACTCGGTATGCACCGGCGGGCCAAGTGAAATGAGCGTAAAGGAATGCCGCACCGGGGCCTTGGTTGAAGATCGGTTCGATGTCGAATCCAGTGCCGGAATAGAATTGTTCTTCCCATCGGATGCCGAGGTCGCTTCGGCCGCTGAAAGCTTGGGACATGGATTGGTTGAGGGTGTTATTCTTTTCGGGGGGATGGGGCTTTGTGAAGCCGGTGCCCTCGATATTTGTGAATGGGCCAAGGAGCCAATACCGCTGAGCAGCAGCGAAAGGGATGAGGACGTTGAGTTTGTCGAGTTGGAGGCGGAGGTGATTGTCCTGTCCGGGGTCTTTGGGTGGCTGGATGACAGCAGGGAAGGAGGTCTCGGTGTTTTGGGGGATTGCGGAATCGGTGACGCGGCTTGCAACTTGCCAATCGGTAGGTGCGGTGAGGGATAGCTTGACGTTTTTGAGTTCTTCGGACTGGTTTTTGAGGGTGAGATTGAGTTTTTTGACGGGCATCGCGCCGACAGGAGTGTCAAGGTAGGTGGTCGTGATTTGGAATCCGACGATATCGAGGGTTGTGAAGTTAGGGTCTTGGGTGAGGAGGGCTTTTATTTCGGCGGATTTTT
>JBJXDW010000078.1:0-18046 GCA_046154445.1 Fimbriimonadaceae bacterium
CTTCTATTGTCGGTTCAACGCTCAGCTCAATCGGAGATCGATCACGCTTTCTTGCCCGATCAATACAAAGATTGTGAGCAATCCTAAACAGCCAGCTCCGCAAGCTTGCCCGGCCATCAAATCCCGCCATTGCCTGAAACGCTTTGATGAACACTTCTTGTGTGACATCAAGTGCTTCATCTTCGTTCCGTACAAATCTTCGAACATAACCTAAAACTCGGGCTTGATAGGCATCTACAACTTTCCCAAAGGCGTCATAGTCTTGCTTCCGGCACTTTGCTACAAGAGCCTGCTCTACCGCCGTATCAAAATCGTGCTTTGATGCCAATTTCGTTGCACCTAACCAAGTGTTCATGGCTGTTCTATTAGGATAAACGCCCAGCCCAGTCCCAAGTTCACCGAATCTGTTCAGGTCCCAAAAACCCAGCAAAAAACCTCCACCCGCAAAACGCGCAGTGGAGGTTTCGATCGAGATTCAAATTAGAATCGAACGCCGCCGACAAGCGAAAAACCGCTGAGTGCCGGACGACCAGAACCAAAGTAACGTGCTTCTACGAAGAACGGCTGGCTACCAAAATTCAAATCCTTACCAACCGAAAGCTGGTAATTGAAGTCAAGGGTGCTATCCGAACCGGCAGACTGAGTGCGACCAAAGCCCACCCCTGCTCCGAGCGAGAAGTAGAAATCAGGAGTTCGTGTGACGTAGTTGTAAAGAATCGGAACATTGCTGAACCCACCCTTTCCGTAGTAATCAAGGCTGATGCTGTAGTGCGACGTATTGCCATCTTTAGCAACTCCCGCATCTTTCATTTGCTTTTCAAGGCCAATCGTAAACCAATTCTTGCCTTCAAATGCTTTTCCATCACCTTGCGCCATAAACCAACCAGCGCGAACCGACATGCCTTGCGGCTTAGCATAATCTGCTACAGCCGGAACAACGAGTGCGGCACTGATAACCGCGACGAGACCAATTTTCACCATACTCTTCATCCGTGATCCTCTCTTGTAACCTGAGTTGACCTGACCAACTCGAAAGTTAGCCATTTCAACAAACTATAGCACGTCAAGGATTTAAAGGTCCACCCCTAGAGCGTTCAAATTGCAAAAAAAGTCATTCATACTTGTTCACAAGATGATCCCTTGCCTTTTCTCAATTCTCGTAAATCAAGCAAAGCCAGTTTCCCCGGCTGCGCTTTTCCACGACGCCTTCGACTCAACGTTTGCAATCAGATCGATCGGGAACAACGGACTGCGAGAGCTTAAGTGGAAAGATGAGTATCGCAAAATCGCATGGAACGAGTTTAAACAAAGTAATTCGCATATCAAGCTGAAGTCCGACTTTGAAACCAAAACAATTCACACCGACGACCGCACCGCCCCATTCAAATATAGAATCGTCGGCACCCCTAAACCTGACGGAACAATGCCCCTCGTCATCGCTCTCCATGGCGGTGGTAGTGGCCCCAAAGAAATGAACGACGGCCAATGGGAAGGCATGTTCACAAACTATTACAAAGAACAACCCGACTTAGCACCATATGTTTATTGCGCCCTGCGCGCACCCAACGATGAATGGAACGGTTTCTACGATGACAGCATCGCTCAAGTCATCGAACGTCTCATTCTCGCATTTTCAGTTTTCGGGAACGTTGACCCTGATAAAGTTGTCATCACTGGCGCATCCCACGGTGGCTACGGAAACTTTGTCATTTGCCCTAAAATTCCCCACCGATTTTCTGCGGCAAACGCCAGCGCATCTGCACCAACCGACGGCGAAACTCAAGGTGAAAACCTCCGCAACCTCTACTTCACGTGGGTAAACGGAGCCACGGACACCGCATTCGGACGCGCCGACCGAGTTCAAGCTTTCGCCAAAAATTGGGCTGAATGGAAAGAAGAATACGGCGGATTCAAAGGCGGAATGACATTCCTCGAAAACACCGGACACTTCGTCCCCGACCGCGATAAAGTCGCCGAACTTCTCAAACAAGACCGCAATCTCGCGCCGGATCGCCTGATCTGGAACCAAACCGACGAGCGGGTCAAAACTCACTATTACCTCGTGGATCCAGCGCCGAAATCCGGTCGCCGCATCACTCTCCAACTCGAAGGAAAATCGTTCATCATCGTCAACAAAGACGCCGAAAAACTAGTCCTTTATCCACCCGCCAGCATCGCACTCAAGAGTATGGTCGTGATCTGGGGGAAATCCAGTTCAACCCACACACTCACACCGACTTGCCTCAATTACGCCGAATCTCTGGCCCTATACGGCGACCCCAAACTCGCGTCCCCTTATAAAATCGAAATTGACAACAACGATCTCAACAATTAACAATCATGGTCAACGAAACCCGCCTCATCAATCTCTTCAAAACCCTCATTGCAATCAACGCCCCATCATTCGAAGAACGGGAGTGTGTTGATTACGTCAAAAATCTCCTCACCCAACTCGGGATCGAACACCACGAAGATGACGCCGGTTCAAAGATCGGCGGCAATGCCGGCAACGTAATCGCAAAACTCCCCGGCAACAAACCCAACGCGCCAAAAATCTTCCTCAGTGCCCATTTCGACACCGTAGAACCAACCGCCGGACTCAAAATCATTGAAGAAGGCGACATCATCAAAACCGACGGAACCACCATCCTCGGGGCCGATGACAAAGCCGGGATGGCTGCAATCATCGAAGCCGTCCGCATGCTCCAAGAGCAAAAACCTGACCACGGCGACGTCTATCTCCTTTTCAATGTCAGCGAAGAATGCGGCCTCATGGGAGCCGGAGAACTTCAACTTCAAGACCTCAACCTCGCCTACGGCTACGTTCTCGATACCGGACCACCGGTCGGCAGTTTCGTCAACCGGACCGCCACCCACGACGCTCTCGATGTCACCTTCATCGGCAAACCGGCTCATGCCGGAAAGCATCCTGAAGAAGGCATCTCTGCCATCCAAGTTGCCGCCGATGCGATTGCCAGAATGAAACTCGGCCGAATCGCCGAAGAAACGACCGCTAATTTCGGCCTCATTTCCGGCGGAACTGGGGTCAACGTCATCCCCGCCCAAGTCACCATGCGAGGCGAAGCCCGATCAACATCCGTCGCCGATCTTGATGCCCAAATCGCCCACATGATCGACTGCTGCAATTCCGCGGCTGATAAGTGGGGTGCCAAAGTCGAAATCCACCACGATCGACATTACGTTTCCTATACGATCCCCGAAGAGAGCCCCGTCATTCAAAACGCCTTCGCTGCAAGCCGCGCTTGCGGCTTCGATCCATTCCTCCGCACGACCCTCGGCGGGAGCGATGCCAACAAAATCAACGCCCTCGGTGTCCCATGTATCGTCGTCGCCACTGGCATGGACAAAATCCACACTCACGAAGAAGAAGTCAGCCGCAAATCCCTGATCGACAACGCGCGCCTCGCCTATCAGTTGGTCACTCAAACTACAAAATAATGTAACAAAAAATATAACACAGAGCGTATAATTATATGAGACGGAAATTTGAACCATTCGACAAGAAAATCATTCGGCGAGAAATTCTTTCCCTCAGTTCACAGGATCACAAGCGTTTGACGGTTGCGATGAAAGCATATCAGCTCGATTTAGGAGTTGGATACAAATTGAAAAACTATGGTAACCAAATTGAGATGCTTACTGATTCTGGAGACGGTCAAGGCAGATGCATCTTTTTCACACGGTCTCCAGAGCGCTTAATCGTGCTCCTCATTTACAAAAAGGAATCTCAAAAAATACCAGCTTCGATCCTTGAAATCACCCGAGCACGACTTAGAAGGTTCATAACAAATGAGTAATTCAGAAAGAGACTGGCTTGACGAAATGATCGAAGAGCGCATACAGATAGAACCAGAGTTTGCACATGAATGGGCTAAAGCTGAACAGCGGCTCCACCTCGCCCAACTCCGTAGAGAGTCCGGGAAAACTCAAACTCAAATTGCAGAAATCATGGGCGTTACCCAACCCCGAGTTGCCGAAATCGAACGCCACCCCCACCGCGTGTCCTTCGCCCGACTCCAGAGATATATGCATGCTATTGGCGGCACTGTAGAACTCAAACTCGTCCGTGAAGAACAGACAACTTACGAACCCTAACCCTGCAATGCCTCGACCACAACCCGAGTCGCCGGACTCTTATTCAAAGTATAAAAATGAATCCCCGGCACCCCTGCTGCAATCAACTCAGTACACTGAGCAATCGCATGAGCCACCCCAATATGATATACCGCCGCCGGAGCAACATCATATTGATTGAGCAACTTCAACAAGTGCGAAGGAATTGAGGCCCCACACATCGATGTAAACCGCCGAACCTGCTCAACTCCCTGAATCGGCATAATCCCCGGAACAATTGGCTGAGTAATCCCAATACTTCTCGCCCGACCCACAAATTCAAAATACTTGGCATTATCAAAAAACAGCTGAGTAATAAAAAAATCTACTCCTGCATCCGCCTTACGCTTCAACGCAGCCAAGTCGGACTGAATCGAACTCGCCTCCGTATGCTTTTCCGGATAACACGCCGCCGCAATGCAAGCTCCCGGCACGTCGTTACGAACTATCTCAATCAAATCGGATGCATAACTACAAACCCCATTCCCCAAAGCTGATCCATCCGCCGGAGCATCTCCTCGCAAAGCCAAAATATTGACCAATCCCCGCGACCGAACCCCCGCTATAGTCTCACGAATCTCCGCTTCCGGTACACCCAAACAAGTCATGTGAACCATCGGCTCAAGTCCGAGCTCATCCTTGATCCGCCCTGCCCAATCAAGTGTCTTCTGCCGAGTCGATCCACCCGCACCACAAGTCACGCTCACAAATCGCGGCGATAATTTTCCAAGCTGAGCAATTGATTCAAAGAGATTCGCTTCCCCTCTCTCCGTCTTGGGCGGAAAAAATTCAAATGAAAACCCCGGTTTCCCATCTCCAAATCGCTCAACAATCCGCATTTCTGTAACTCACAAGGGTACCTGCAAAACAAAATGGCTCCCGAACTTGCAAACACGGAGGCCATTGCAAAACTTTGTTAGTTTTTCTTGCGTCGTCGCAAAGCAACCAACGCCAATCCACCCAAAACCGCCATCGAAGCGGGTTCCGGCACTGCGTCATATCGGATGTCAGCAAACACTGGCAAATGTCCGCCTGCTGGAGTCGCCGCATCTTTCAATGCTTGAGCAATTGTCGACCCAACCATGGCATTGCCTCCAACTGTCAAAGAACTATTAAAGCTTGTGCCGTCATTACCCCAAACTCGGTAACTATGATTCAGGTCGTTCCAAGTAGTCGTTGAGTAGGCCTGCTGCCAAACCCCCGTGTAATCGGTGCCCACACCATCACCCAGACCTGCTCCCATCAAAATCTGATCGTGCCGGTCATCCATCCCGCCCGCGCCCGTCGGATCTTGAGTGTGAACAAATCGGAAAGCATTGTTTCCATTCCAGGATCCAGGAGTGCCAATCGGATCAAAAAATCGTCCTCGATTGTTCGCCGCACTTCCTGTCAATGTCTGATAAAAACTTTGACTTGAACTTTGTCCATTGAAGTCACCCAACGAAACAATCTGGTAATTGGACGCAAGTCCATTTGCATTTGAGCGGATGGCCGCTGCTTCAATTTGTCGTCGATTCTGATCAGTTGCCGAATCGCCAGATTTCATGTGACTGTTGTAAACGCCAAATCGCTCAGTAGTTACGGCATTGCCCACAATCGAAAAATCAAATCGCCATGCATCGCGAGGATTCGCAGTCGTTCCTCCCGCTGCCAAAACCAGATTTGCCGACACAGTCCCGACTTTGCTAGTTCGATAAAACATCGCTGTATCACTCGTTGAACTCGTCCCGGTCAAACTTCCAAAAGTCACATTCCAGTCGCCCGTGCTACCCGCGGCCGTATTCAACAAGTTTTTGAATGTATTCGCTGCCGTTGGGCTTTGTATTTCCTGCGCAAAGAGAACATCCGGCCGAAAACTCCGACCCTGAAAACTTGAAAACAATGCGGACTGTATGCCCGCATTTTGGGTGGTATCTGTCCCGTCAAACAGACTTGTATTCCATGTAGCAATCCTCAAGGAGTCACCAAACCCCAGCGTTGCTAAAGCCGCCAAACCAAATATTCCCGCTCTCCGAGCAAAGCAATTCATTCCCCCAATATACACAGTTGATAGATATCCCCCTCGGGCACTTTTACTAGGTTTTTTGTTAACGGATAACACAATTCGGCATCCGCACTCAGAACCCAGTTACCTCCAAATTTTCGATCACCGCCGCTAGTTTTGATTTCACGCGGACATCCAGAATTGAAACATCATTTCCATCTAGTTCGGACAACGCTTGATCAAACGGAACCAACCCAAATGCGCCAGCTCGTAAAAATAGCGCCCCCGCCCGACGCTCCGCCTTCGATTCACTCTCACGCTGGATCAATTGGTCTTGCATCACATCCTCCCAATCTGTGCCAATCACTGCCGCGAATTCAGCCAAAAAGGCGCCAGCAAGAATCGCATCTGACTTGTAAAGCCGAGGGTCATCATATTGCTCCATATGTTGCAAATTAATCCGGAAAGCAGCTTCCAAAAAGAGCGTCTGCGCAGTCCAAAATATCCGATCCGATAACTTTTCATTCCTTCCAAATCGAATTTCTATCATTCCTTCATCAAGCCGTTCAACAATGCGCCGCCTGATCAAAAAAATGGGCGGCTCGGGTAACACATTTATCTTTATTCGGAACCCCGTAAATCGCTCGGAAAGGCGTTCGAGTCGATCAATAATGAGCGGATCCACTAGACTAGTCTAACTCAATCCCTTTGCCGAATCGCCCTTCCGCAAGCCGAACTCCCATAGAACGTGCTTTCTCAATCAAATACCGCTTTGCTTCATCACTCGGCGCAATTTCGTCGAGCGTTTCTTCCCACAGTCTCAGCCAAATTGAAAAATGTTCGGGCCGAGCCGCTTCCAACCCTCGATGTGTCCGCATCGGCTTCCCTTCATAAAGCGCCGTTCTCAAAGCAATCGACTCCCAAAACACCTTCATCTTCGCAAGATGAACGGGCCAGTTCTCCCCAATGCGATCACTAAAAACCGTCCCCAAATCTGGTTCAGATTGAACTTTCAAATAGAATGTATCCACAAGTAAAGAAATGAACTCCTCGTCAATCCCCATAGCCCTTGATTGATCGGCTAATTCTTCACGCTTTTGTTGCGCAGCTTTGAACGCTTCCAAGCTGTTCATCTTCGACAGTCTATCTCATCCTTTATTCGTGATTATTCTGCACATTCAAGCAAACTCTCAGGTAGCGTTTCGTCATGATCACTTTCGCATTGCCACTCCTCATCGCAACAAGCCAAAGCCAACCAGAGGCAATCGTTATCCCAGGCACCGGTGAGCACTCCCGCAAGATTACAACCTCCTCGCCAAAAGCTCAAATGTTCTTCAATCAGGGACTGAACTTAATGTACGCGTTCAATAAGTCCGAAGCCCTCAATTCCTTCAAAACCGCCGCCGCCGCTGATCCAGACTGCGCGATGGCATGGTGGGGTGTGGCCTACGCGAATGGTCCAGATTATAACGGGATGTATGTTGATGCACCTCACGAAAAAGCCGCCATCGAAGCTATCAAAAAAGCCCAAGCGGTGATGAGTGACGAACCCCTCGTCGATCAACAAATCATCAAAGCCGCCACCCTCAGATACAAATATCCAAACCCCGATCGAAAAAAACAAGAAGCTGCCTATTCCAAGTCCCTTGCCAGCGTCTGGTCGCAGTACCCCTACGATGCCGATCTCGGTGCACTCTATGGCGAATCAATGATGAATCTCCGTCCTTGGGATCTTTGGAAGAAAGACGGCACCCCACAACCCGGAACTCCAAACATCCTGCAGGTGCTTCAGGATGTTATTCGCCTCAATCCTAAGCATCCAATGGCCAATCATCTCTATATCCATGCCGTCGAAGCATCCGCGACACCACAAATGGGCGTCAGGGCCGCCGATGCTCTCCGCGACCTTCAACCCGGACTTGGACACAACCTGCATATGCCTTCCCATATTTATGTCCGAGTTGGAGCATGGCAAAAAGCAATCGATGCCAACGCAAAAGCGCTTAAAGCAGATGAAGCTTATCGATTCCTCCGCCCAGACAACATGGACTACTGGGGGCTCATGATTCACAACTGGCATATGCTTGCCTTTGCCGCCATGATGACCGGTCAAAAATCTCTGGCAATCAGCAACATCGATGCAATGTTCAACAATATGCCCGCCGCAATGGTGGAAAAATTTGGCGGTGAAATGGATGGACTCTACAACATGCCCATTGATGTCCGAATTCGGTTTGGACTGTGGGATGAAGTGCTTGCTTACCCTTCGATCGATTCCAAATTCCCAATTTCGGTAACGCTCCAACACATGGCCCGAGCAATGGCTCATGCCGCCCAAAAGAACGTGCCGCAAGCCCGGATGGAACAAGCCCTCTTCATGGAAGCACTTAAAAAGTCACCATTCTATGGCAAAGATTTCCCAGGCAATACACTCAAAGTTGCCGAACACCTTATGAACGGTGAAATCTGTGTTGCCGAAGGCAAAACAGAAGAAGCCATCGCCCATCTCAAAAAAGGGATCGAAGCCGAAGACGCCCTGGATTATTCCGAACCACCACTTTGGATTCAACCGGTTCGACATACCCTCGGTGCCCTACTTGTCAAACTCGGTCGCTACTCCGAAGCTCTCGAAGTCTACAACGCTGATCTAAAAATTCTACCAAACAACGGATGGTCTCTCTACGGCAAATCTTTGTGCCTTGAAAACTTAGGGCGAACACAAGATGCAGCAAAAGTACGTGCGCTATTTGATTCAGTCTGGGCTTCAAACGAAACACCGATAACATCCTCTTGCATTTGCATTCCAGGGAAACACTAGTAATAAAGTTGGTGCGCCGAAAAGGACTCGAACCTTCACGCTTTGTGGGCACTACCACCTCAAGGTAGCGTGTCTACCAATTCCACCATCGGCGCACACCGAGAAACGAAATAATACCCAAGCTGGAGCCGGTCCTACCGCGCATCGATCACTAAAGTCACTGGCCCATCGTTCACTAGCTCGACTTCCATGCTCGCTCCGAACTCACCCGTCTCGACTCCGCGAACCAATGGCTTCAATGTATTGACAAAAACATCGTACATCGCTTTGCCTTGGTCATAAACCGCCGACTGCGTAAAACTAGGCCTCCGCGAGGCATAAACATCTCCGTAAAGCGTGAACTGACTGACCACCAAAACCTGCGCCTCACCGCTCTCCGGCAAGTCTTTCAACGCCAAATTCATCTTTTCTGCGGAATCGTTAAATATCCTGAGGCCTGCCACCCGATCCGCCAAGTCCCGAGCCTGCGGCTCTACACTCTCCCGATGCGCTGCAACCAAAACTAAAATCCCCGGCCCGCACTGACCAATTACTTCACCTTCAACGCTCACCGAAGCCCGCAAAACCCGTTGAACAACCGCTCTCACTTCTTCGCCCCTGGAGCATGAACCCGCAAAATCGAAATCACATCGCCAAAGTTGCCAATCAAGTTCATCAATTCCCTCAAATTTTTTGAATCCACAACCTCAATCCCGATCAAAATCTCGGCCGTATTATTCGGCAAAGTCTTGATCTTTGCCCCTGTCACATTTGTTTTGCTTTCACCAAAAATTGAAACAATATCCATGAGTAGTCCCTGCCGATTCACGCAAGTAATCGAGAGATGCACCGAGTACGATTTCCCACCCCCATTCCACTTAACCGCCATCAATCGCTCGGGATCGCGCTCTGCCATGCTCATAACGTTCGGGCAAAGCCGCCGATGAATCATAATCCCCCGCCCCCGGGTAACAAATCCCACGACATCCTCACCCGGCACCGGCTCACAACACCGCGCCCGCTTCGTCATCACTTGGTCGATTCCAGTAATGACCGTGGGCTCTGCCGCCGAAACGACCTCATTACTTTGTTCCGAAGCAGGCGTCGACTCGCGTACTCTTTTCAGAATTCGGTCAACTACCGACTGCACGCCAGATAACCCCTCTCCCACCCGCGCAAAAACATCGTTCGGAGTTTTGCAATCCTTAATCGATTTCGCGATTTCTTTGAGTGCTTCGTCTCCCATCGCCCGTTTCGGATCGGCTCCTCGAAGCTTCAATTCCCGCTCAACCGCATCCCGCCCCCTTTGAACAATCACCGACCGATCACGCTTTCTAAAATAGGCTCGGATTTTGCTGCGTGTATGCGCACTCTTTGTATGCTCCAACCAGTCCAAACTCGGCTGAGCATTATTCCGAGTTATGATTTCCACCACATCGCCATTCTTGATCGGTGTACCTAACGGAACAATATCCCCATTCAGCTTTGCCATGACAAGCTGCTCGCCAAGCCGTGTATGAACCCGGAACGCAAAGTCTATCGGTGTTGCCCCAGCTGGCAAATCAACCACATCGCCGCCTGGAGTAAACGCAAACACCTGCTCCGCAAAAAGGTCGGTCGAAACACTCCGCAAAAAGTCGCTCGAAGACGCGTTGTCGTTACTAAAGTCAAACAGTTGTTTCCTAAGCTGAGCAAATCCCGCCGCCGAATCGGGCTTCTTTGACCCTTCCTTATAAGTCCAATGTGCCGCAACTCCAAATTCTGCAATCTCATGCATCTGTCGCGTCCGAATCTGCACCTCTAGCGGCTCTCCGCTTGGCCCGATTACCTTGGTATGCAAGCTCTTGTAGCCATTCGGTTTCGGATTCTGAATGTAATCCGAAAACAGACCAGGAATCGGTTGCCAAAGCTCAGTCACCAGACCAAGCGCCAGATAACATTCGTGTTGTTTCTCACAGATAACCCGCAAAGCAATCAAATCTAATATCTCATCCCAAGGCACGCCTTGTTTGACATGTTTATTGAAAATACTGTAAAGGTGCTTTGGTCTGCCGATCACCTTTGCGTCATTCAATCCCTTCTCATGAAGTAGTTCAGTCAGTTGTTCAGTTGCGAGTTCAAGCTCATTTTCTCGATCTTTCCGCGATTTTGCGACCCGATCGCGTATCGACTGAAACTCGTCGGGATGGAGAATCTTAAACGCCAAGTCCTCAAGCTGCCACTTGATCTGCCATATCCCCAACCGGGCCGCAATCGGAGCATAAACCTCAAGCGTTTCGTTCGCGATCCGCATTTGTTTCTCAATTGGCATCGCCTCTAAAGTCTGCATATTATGCAAACGATCCGCCAACTTGATAACCATCACCCGAAAGTCGTCGGCCATTGCGAGAAGCAATTTTCGCAAGCTTTCCGCCGCCCGATTTGATTCCGCCCGGGCTTTCTGCTTCGACGATTTTTCTACTAACTGTGGGGAATCAAGCTTTGTAACTCCCTCAGTCATTTTCCTAACATCAAGACCAAAGCTGGCTTCCACATCATCCGCCGTAATCGGCGTGTCCTCAATGACGTCATGAAGCAAAGCCGCACAAATACTGTCCTCATCCATCCCCAAATCCGCAACTGTCAAAGCCACAGCAACGGGGTGCAATATATAAGGTTCACCAGATTTCCTAAACTGACCTTCATGCGCTAGCCGCGCCATTTCTAATGCTATATTCAATCGGTCGTGACCTGACTCGGGCCAGTGCTGATCAAAAGCCGCCAGCACTCGATCCCATCCAGGAATGGGAATGTCCGAGGAGTTAATGGGTGAAGCCATCAAAAAATGTCAAACCGCAACTGGAATTACGGTGAGAGAAGTACACAAAATTATAGCTGATTGAACCTGTTTTTTACCGAACCCGCGCTACGATGTCCGAGAACTCTGTCGGAATAAACAAATCCTGATAAGTCTTAATCGCAAATCGATCCGTCATACCAGCAACGTAATCAACCGCTCCCTGAACTCCCTCAAAACCCACTGGCAAGTTTCCCTGAATGGAAAAATGCAAAAGCAATTCTCGAACTATTTTTTTCGCTTTGCGCACCTGCACCATCGGCACGGGTTCTTTCAAATAGACATTCACAAACAACCACTCCTTCAAATCATTCATCGCTTCAAGCATTGGGGCAGACAGTCCAATCGTATCCCGATCCCGACTCTCCGCGATCACATCCTGAACCATTGCACTAATCCGCTTGCCATGCGTCGCCCCAATTGCCAAAAACCGATCTGGAATCGCATCAATGAGCCCACTCCGCATCGCGTCGTCCAGATCATGGTTCAGATAAGCAACTCGGTCACTAATCCGCACGACCGCCGCCTCCAAAGTCGAAGTCACTTCCCCATCTGCCGCACTTAAATCCTTCCGGCCCTTACTATGCCCCCCAATTCCCGCCCGAACTTCATATGTCAAATTCATGTCTGCAAGCACATCAACAATCCGCAAAGAATGATCGTAATGACGAAACTCATGCGGTGCCCCTTCAACTCCCGCAAAGTCCTCGCGAAGAACCTCATCAATCGCCTGTTCCCCCGCGTGGCCAAACGGAGTGTGTCCCACGTCATGTCCAAGCGCTATCGCCTCAATCAAATCCTCGTTCAACCGCAACGCCCTCCCAATAGTCCGCGCCACCTGCGCCACTTCAAGAGAATGCGTCAACCGTGTCCGGTAGTGATCCCCCGCCGGCTCGATAAAAACCTGAGTCTTATGTTTAAGCCTGCGGAACGCCTTGCTGTGCAAAATCCGATCCCGATCTCGCTGAAAGCAGGTTCGAACCGGATCAAGTTCTTCTGCTCTCACCCGACCAGCGCTATCCGCCGCAAGCATCGCTCTTGGCGACAACGCCTTTCGCTCCCACTCTTCAATTTCTTCCCGTATTGTCAAAACTACTCATCCGGACGAGTTGTATTCAACCCCTGATTCACAACCCACCATGATTCTCCAATTTAGCCCAGAAATTTCGTTTGTTATTCCCGACCCAAGACAGGGGAGCGATAAAGGGAAGGATTGACAAAAAGCCAAGTTTCAGTCCGTGCTTCTTCCCAAATTCGCCCGGGCATTCCGCCTCAAACCATCAAACCCCGCTCGCCGAACCGCACTCCCTCGGGTCCGCTTATCCCACTCCTCTTCCGACCAAACCAAAATCTCTTCCAACCCCCCAAAGTCTCGCCGATCCAAGAATCCTGGCTCTGTCGTCACCAATCCCCGCAAAGGCTGAGAAGGGCGATCTTGATTGAACGGGCAAACCTCCTGACAAACATCGCACCCAAACGTCCAATCCCCGACCATTCCCGCTTCCTCTGCCGTAAAGTCGCCTCGCTTCTCAATGGTCAAATAACTAATGCACTGGCGTGCATCCACTTGCCAAACTTCATCTCGCAATACAATCGCACCCGTCGGACAATCATCAACGCATCGCGTGCACGTACCACACCCGCCTACCGCCGCCGGATCAACTGCAATTTCCGCCGTCGTAAGCAAAACTCCAATCAAGAACCAACTCCCCCTATACGAATTAATCAAACACGTGTTCTTCCCAAACCACCCCAGTCCAGCTCGATTCGCGTACTCGCGTTCCATCACAGGCGCACTATCCACGCACGCCCGCCATGTCTCTTCCGGCACAAGTTCCGCCATGGCCGAACCCAGCCGCTTCAGTTTTCCCCGAATCACTTTATGATAATCCCGTCCCACCGCATAGCGCGCCACCTTCACATCACCCTCAAACGGCACCTGGTAGTAATTGAGCCCCACCGCAATAACGCTTCTTACCCCTGATAAAACCGAATTCAAATCCGCCCGAAGCGGCAACGAATTCGACATATATTCCATCTCTCCATGCATCCCATCCGCAACCCACTTCTCTAAAATTCCAAGCGAATGCGGAGCAGCAGAGTCACAAACTCCAACCAACTCAAAGCCAAGACTATGAGCCGCGAATTTCACGCGTTCATTCAGCGATTCGGGCGACCAAATCAAACCAATTCTCCTCGCTCATCTCATGCGGACGGATCGACGTGCTTAAACCCAACGCCACCAGAATCTCACCAACTCTTTCCTTATCAGCCAGTCCCGATAAGTTATTCGTCAACGTCTTTCGTGGTTGACTAAATCCTCCCCGAACAAACTTAAAAACCTGATCATCCCCAGCCAATCGCGGTCGGAATTCCAAAACAATACTATCCACTTTCGGAGGCGGTAGAAAACAGCCCGGAGCGACTAAGCAAACCTTCGAAATAGTAAACAATCTTTGAAAAACTACGCTCACCGCCCCCCGGTTCCGATCTCCCGATTGCGCGATCAATTTTTCCCCAACTTCCCGTTGCATCATCAGCACCGCCCGATTAATGATCGGCTGAACATTTGCAACTTTTTCCAGGAGCGGCCCTGTGATGTTGTAAGGCATATTGCTAACAATCCCTACTGGCCCCGGCAATGCCCCTAGAATCGCCTTCCAGTCTGCGGATAGCGCATCTGCCAACCGGACATCAGCTCCCACCGCCCACGCCGAAGCTGCTTCCACCATCCGCTCATCTAAATCAAGCGCCACAACAGACCGCCCTTCGGCAAGCCCTTGTGTCAAAACTCCTGGCCCCGGACCGATCTCCAATACGCCAGAAAGGCCATCCGCCCGTTGAATTATCTGACGAATGACCTTTTCTGATTTCAGCCAATGCTGACCAAGCCGTTTATCTGGCTTTAATCCAAATTCACGAAAGTGATCGCTTAGCGATATCGCTTCGCCATCCCTGCAGTATGGCGATCCGTAAAGATGTGAACCTTCACTTTCCGGCGACCCCATTGCATCGCTTTGCTTCGATCGTGCATGCACACATCAATTCTATTACCTTTGATCGCTCCACCGGTGTCCGCGGCTACAGCAAGGCCATAGCCTTCTACGTAAACGAGCGTTCCGATTTTGATAACTCGCGGGTCTACCGCAACAACACCATACTTCGCTCTGATGCCAGAGGCAGTTCGGCCAGCGCCCGATCCATCCGTCGGCAAATAAGCCGATGCTTCCATCGTAACCGTTTTTGAACGGCTAAACGATCCTCGGTCGGTCAATTGAAGTCCTGAATTTCCCATATGGAAAACGGCGTCTTTTGGTTCTTCGACCGTAGTTTCGGTCTTTACGTCGACTTTCTTGCCGTCTTCAAAGAAACTGGTGATTGTCGTGATCTTCTGGCCATTTTTGCCATCGGTGACCTTTTTAACCCGTCCTGGGCTCATGTCACGGTTGAAGATGTATTTCACTTCATAAGGGATTTGAACTGTCTTAACTTCCGATGTCGAAGTTCTTCCCGAATCTTGCTTTGCTATTGCATTGATCGGTGCTAAAGCGATTGCTAAAACCGCGACCATGCTTGTAATGATGATTTTCCGCATTTGGTTGTGCCTCTTGCGTGCTGCCCTCCTCAGGGCGGCTTCAGGTTTATACCCCTTCACTTTTCGGTCTGTCAGGGTCCCTGCTCTCTATACTAGACTAATTTCGTGGGCCATTGGGTGTAGTTTTCAACCCAAACCTCTACCAATCTTCGGACCTAGCGGCCGGGCACCCGAAAGACCTGGATGGAGCAAGGAGTTCCTTCACTGCTTGAAATCAAAAAAGTGCCATCACTGCTAAAACACACCGCTTCCCCCTGTTTCTCAAGAGGGAATTGCACGGGTATGGGAGCTGAATCCACCCAACTCTCAAATCTATCTTTCACAGAATAAATGTAACCTCCCGCATAAGTTTTGAGCACGACCAATTTGCCATCCGGCGATACACTTCCCGCCGTAACCAAGTTCCCGCCCAAACCACCCGTATTAATCTTCAAATCATCAACAACCTTTTCCAAAGTCTGCACAGAACCTGGCTTGGGCTCGCGACAAACATAGACCGACGTCTTTTGATCTCGGGCTTTTGTCACAAGCCAGATCGCCCCATTCCTTGGTTCCACGATCAACGCCTCACAATCATTTTTCCGATCCGGATATTTAAAAGTAAACGTTTCCGCCTTAATGAGTTCATTCCCAGAATCCGAATTCGGTTCCTTAACTCGATGTACAAAAATCTCCTCTCGGAGTCGACCATTGTCGCCCGTATCTCCAAGATAAATAAATGAAGTGCCACCAATTTGAGCGATCTCCATATCCTCCCAGTCAATTGCCTTCACCCCATCAAGCCGAAAAACGCCTGTAATCTCGCCCTTCTTATTGAATCTGAAAAACCGTGCCGTATCCCCACTGTCGTTGTGCGTGTAATAGTCGCCCGCGTTAGATCGGCTCGCACCAAGCCCCGAACTCTCGTTAACTGATTGATCGCTAATCACCCAGCGATCAACTACCTGGGGTTCACCTACCGGAACCGTTGGTGTCTGATTCAATAAAACGCAACCAAGAACAACCGCCGAAATCATCCTTTTATTCTACCAATGCTTTCCGACTTAAAAAACCGGAGCCAACATCAGACAAAGTGCCAGCCCGACCCACCCAGAATCAACGCCGCGATTTTTCCAGCAATGTCCGAGCATCCAAACATAAATCGCAAATGCCGGGATCAAAGCCAACGCTCCAAACCCGAATCGGAACGCTTCACTCAACATCGTAAGTGCAACGCACCCAAAACCCATAAATGCAAACTTGCGGCTCACACCAATTTTCAACCTCAAAGTAGAAAATCTGATGAGCAAAAGCGGAACCAGGAGCCGAATCGGATCGAGTGCCATTTCACCAAAACTAGGTGCCCGATCCAACTTAATCAGTAAACCAAAAACAACGACCACTGCCGCTACTGTCAGTGAAACCAACTGAATGCTATTCAGACCTGTTGCTTTCTCTCGGGAACCTTGATGAATCATAGTGCAAACGATACTTCAAACCCGCCTCAAAGTGCTAGCTAATTACTTTTTCACAAACAATCGGACACCTTTTCGCTGATTGATTTCAAGATTGTCCGATACATGATACTTTTCCCTCGGATCTCTGTCCTGAGACGAAATAATCCATTGATCTCCATCATCGACTGTAGTCAACTCCACTTTGATCCCAGACACTTCTCGTTGGCTTATTCCCGGCTTAAAGTCGCTGTCAAGTGCCATCAAAATCGCAGTACGCCCTTGCAAAACACGCATCAACATCCGCCCGCACTGCTCAAGCAGATAAGGGAATGCAAGTACCATATATCCTGCTTCAGCATCCTTTACAGCTCCAATGGACTGTAAAGCAACCTGATCCATTTGCGCCCCAACTATTTCCTGATCATCGCTGATAGAATATTGATCTAAAACACTTATCCAAACTTGTAGCAACTCGCTTTCTATAACATCTCGAATTACTTTACGACTTGCTCCTTCGGGAAAGGATGTCGATTCAGTAGCCATATCGAGAATTGCCTTATCTTCGTCAGTCACTTTATCTAAATTTCTTGTAAGCGAAACCATTTCACGACACTGTCTTACAGCAACGGTTTTTAATGAGAACTCAGCACTATCAGAACTGACTATTTGTCGCAAACGTTTTTTCTGGTTAACTGTAATTCCATTAATCTGTGAGGTTCTCCAAACTAATGCCAGAACATCAGAATTAACTCCAAACCAAAAGATCAAGGTTTCTTCAGATTGATTCCCAGTCAGCGCTTTTTGCATCGAATTCAGCAATTCAAGACCGCTCAAGGCGTCCTCGACTGAGGCCCGCATAATTGCGTCTTCTACAAAATTTTTAAGAGATTTAGCAGCTCTTTTAGATGCATTAGAATTCTGTTTTAAGAGAAAATCGTTCGGAGCGGGCATGGCAATTCTATTGTCAATAGAAGCAACCGATGCTAATTGAGTCACTATATTTCTGTCGTTCAGGAGCTTAATGGCAATTTCCGTAGATTCTTTCGAATTCTCGCTTGCTTCACGGAAAGATGCTCCATCAAAAACGCTTAAGAACTCTTGACTCGCATAACCTTTCACTGTCCCGTCGAAGGTTACACCTTTAGTTTTGATTGCCTGGCGGCGTTGCTCAAGATCATTTAGTTGCGACATATATCGAAGGTTATCGGAGCCAAATGTTCTAACTCCCGCAACAACAAGTATCAACAAAATTCCGAGAACTATT
>JBJXDW010000079.1:0-16930 GCA_046154445.1 Fimbriimonadaceae bacterium
CCCCCCCCCCCCAAAAAAAAAATAAGCAAAAAAACGACATTACTAACATTCCGAAAAGCGTTTCCGACTCGGGATATAGTCTCCTCCGCCAATTTCGCAATCGTTCTATTTCGAAAAAACTAGGTTCATGAAAAGAAAAGGGTTTTGTTACAGTCACAGAAAGCTGTCAATCATATTCAAAAATGTTTAACCACAATGACATGATGAGAAAACCTCAAGCAATTGCGGAAAATTCCAAAAGTCTGCTAGTTCTTCACCGATGATCAAAGTGTCTTGCAAGTCCCACATAAAGGATCAATAAAGATTCTGAAATTTCGTCTCGGTCTCCTAAGAATCAACGTCGAGAGACATATGGCAACAGCTACTGCAACCAAAGAAGACTCAACCACCCACCTACTGTCAACAAGAAACACAATCGCTGATGAAACGCGAACGACCGTCATCAAAACGACGAATAATGCGATCGCTTCCCTCATCGACCTCCAACTCCAAACAAAACAAACTCATTGGAATCTTAGGGCACCCCAATTCATTGCGATCCACGAAATGCTCGATGAATTCTACGCCGATCTCGACAAGTACGTCGACATTCTTGCGGAGCGAATCACCCAACTGGGCGGAGCCGCATACGGCACACTAGAAGCAGTAACTGCCGCCACCACCCTCACCAAATACCCGTCTAGAATCCACACCTGGGATTCAAGAGTCAAACACCTTGCCGAGGTTATTGCTATTTCCGGCACGCAATGCCGAGAAGCAATCGACACAACGGATGAAGCCGGGGATGCCGTAACCGCCGATATCTACACCCAAACTTCCCGCGGCCTCGATATGTGGCTTTGGAAAGTCGAATCGCATCTCGATTCAAACTAATCGCAATTCAATAAACACCAAATGGTCGTCCACGCATCACAACGTGGACGACCATTTATCGTACTAGACCCAACCGATAACCCAACATAAACCATGCTTCCCGTACCAAGAATTTCCCCCGCGACTCACTCCCGCGATAAGCCGAATGCTCCGTCGGCGATGCTTTTGCCCGCATTCCCAACCCATCCGCAATCGCGATCGACCGCCGCATATGCAACGGATCACTCACCACAAAACAATCTCCCAACCCAGCCTTCGTCATCAACCCCATGGCATTCCGCAAATTATCAAATGTTCTACGCGACTGATTCTCCTCAATAACATCACCCCGCTTTACCCCCTTTTTTACCAAGTAATTCCGGCCAACTTCCGCTTCACTTGGCCCTCCCAACCGACCAACGCCACCTGTAACAATCACCTTCTTAACCCGCCCATCCAAATACAAGTCCGCTGCATGATCAAGTCGCGCTGCAAAGACCGGACTCGGCTTCGGCCCCCAAGCCGCCGCCCCCAAAACCACCGCCGCATCCGCATTCCCAACCGCCGATTCCCCCGAGAACTTCCAAATATCAAAACATATCCACCCAAACCCCACCCCGAAAACAACAAGAAACCAAAACGACCACACCAAAGCACGCTTCCATGTCCGAACCCGCCGCCGCTCACCCTTCAAAACACCAATCGCCATCCCTCAACTTCAAGTTTACTAACCACAATTCCACCCCAGGAAATACTGGGACTTTCACAGATTTTGATTCCACCAAAATCTCCAAAACTAAACTCAAACCGAATTGAAACGAAATTTAATCGAAAATTTCCAACATTTTCTTAACAGAATTCGCATATCATTTTTCCAAGTTGAAACCACTCCTACCATCCGCAATTGCCATAATCAGCTTAGCCTCAATATCGCTTGTTGCAATTCATCAATCACAAACTGCCATCGAGCCATCACGAATCCTCCTCACGTGGAATGGCGACCCGGCAACAACCGCCGCAATTACCTGGCGAACCGATAAACCATCCGCGCAAACCATCCAATTTGCCGTCGCTTCCGCTGACCCGCGATTTCCCAAAGATGCGCAAACTCTAACGTCCACCGAACAACAGGTCGCACTGACTGCGGGAGGAACCGCCTACTACCACACGGCCACTCTCAAATCGCTTAAACCAAACACAAAATATTCCTATCGCGTCGGTGAAGGAAATACTTGGAGCGAATGGTTTGATTTCAAAACGGCCAGTAATGAACCTAAGCCATTTACCTTCATCTATTTCGGAGACGCCCAAAACGATGTCAAATCCATGTGGAGCCGTGTCATCCGCCAAGCTCAAAAGGATGCACCCTACGCTGACTTCATGCTCCATGCCGGCGACCTGATTAACGTACCGGATGCCGATAACGAATGGCGCGATTGGTTTTACGCCGGTGGCTGGCTCCACAGCACTATTCCAAGCGTCGCAACGCCTGGCAACCACGAATACAAGTCCGGAAAAATCACTCCACTATGGAATCCCCAGTTTAACTACCCCCACAATGGCGTAGCCGGGTTAGAGGACTCCAACTATTACATCGATTATCAAGGAACGAGAATAATCAGCCTGAACACGATGGAAAAACAAGAGGAACAGGCGCAATGGCTCGACAAAACTCTTGCCAAAACAAAAGCCAATTGGACAATCCTGACGTTCCACTATCCTATGTACAGCACCGCGAAGGGCCGCGATAACAAAGCTCTTCGAGACATTTGGCTCCCGATCATCCTCAAACACAAAGTCAACCTTGTCCTCCAAGGGCATGACCACAGCTACGGTCGAATGAACCTTGCCCACGATACAAAGGTATCAACCGAGGCTCATTCACACGATGAATTCACCGAAATCCTGCCTGATGATGAATTCCCCATCAATTCACTCAACGCTTCACAACCCGGAGAACCAATCTGGGATACCCCGACCAACCTCACGACAGGGATGGTCGCCCGAGCAGACTCAACCTACTTCGTTGTTTCCGTATCGGGTCCAAAAATGTATAACCTCGGAGAAGATGCTCAAACTCGAATGACCAAAACTGGAGAATACAAACAGCTCTACCAAGTCATTGATGTCACACCGAAAAAGATCAGCTACAAGGCATTCCTTGCGACCGGTGTATTGTACGACTCATTCGAAATCAATAAGTAACCCCAATACTACGCTTTCAGAGTGCCCCGTCCTCGTCTGGGAAGAGGCACGGATAGGTTGACAATTAAGCCAATCCCTCAACTCAAAAGGTAACCTCCGACCCCAATGACCATCCTCGCCATCGGAGGAGGCGCGTTCGACACCGACCAACCCCACCGAGCCGCCCTCGACCGCTACATCCTCACCCTCACCCCCAAGCCCAACCCCAAAATCTGCCTCATCCCCACCGCATCTGGCGACTCTCTCCTTCGCATTGCCAAATTCAACAAGGCCGCCGAACAACTCCCGTGCCAACCCACAACCTGCGAACTCTTCCGCCCCCCAACCCGCGATCTGGAAGACTTCATCCTCGGGCAAGATCTCATCTATGTCAGCGGCGGCAGCACCTACAACATGCTCGCCCTCTGGCGCGCCTGGAACCTCGACACCATCCTCAAAAAAGCCTGGAAACAAGGCATCCCCCTTACCGGAACATCTGCCGGAGCAAACTGCTGGTTCCGCCGGTGCAGCACCGATTCATTCCACGGCGAACTCAGCGCATTGGACTGCCTCAACTGGATTCCCCTTGACTTCTGCCCCCACTACGACGAAGAAGAAAACCGCCGCCCCACTCTCCAAAAACTCATCAAATCCGGCGACCTCGGCCGCACCCTCGCATGTGATGGCGGCGCCGCCTGCCTCTTCCACGGCACCGAACTCCAGCAAGTGATCACCACCCATCCCCAAGCCACCGCCCATTGGGTCGAACAAAACGCACAAGAAACCCGCATCGAACCCAAGCTATTAACCACATAAACCCGTCAAAATACGAGTATGGCAAGCCAAAATACGTTCATTCAACGAAACTGGCCCGCCATCGTCATCCTCATCGCCGGAGCCCTCGCCCGAATATGGTGGCTCACCGAAGTTAACACCCAGCCCCAAACCGATTTCGCATGGTATTTCCAACGAGCCGCCGAACTCTCCCAAAATCTTGGCTACCGAACCGAACACGGACACACCGCCTACTGGCCCCCTGGATTTTCCTTCGTTCTTGCCGCCCTATTCAAATTCACTGGCCCTTCCCTCATCGCCGCAAAAGTATTCAATGCCATCCTCACCCTCCTCTGCGGCATACTCACTTGCGCCATTACTTATCGCCTCATCGGCAGCCGTGCCCTCAGTTGCCTGGCCGGACTCCTTGTCGCTCTCAGCCCCAGCATGATCGCCTACAGCGGAATCCTTGCCTCCGAACCCCTCTACACTTTCCTCTCCCTATGGGCAATCCACACCGTACTGTGGGCGCAGGGCTATCCCCGCTGGGGAATCGCTGGATTCCTAATCGGTCTCGCTACCCTGGTTCGCCCTCAAGCAATTCTCCTCCCCTTCGCACTCTTATCCGCTCCCGGCCCTGAAGCCGACTACCGCAAACCCAAAAAACGCATTGCCCTGGCCCTCTGCTTCATCCTCGCTTTCACCGCCATCACCCCCTGGATCATTCGCAACGCCCGCACTCACCACGCCTTAATCTTCATCTCCGCCAATGGCGGCGATAATCTCTGGATCGGACACAACCCCAACGCAACCGGCAATTACCAAACCCCACCCGGCATTCCCCAATCTCCAGATCAAGAAGTCGCTAACGATAGGTCCACCAAAGCCGTTGCCATGGAATTCATTCGCTCTGATTTCGGTCACTCAATGTCCCTAATCCCCTCCAAACTCCGTGCAACATTTCTCACCCCAACCGATATCACCTACTGGGCATTCCAAACCGACTCAACCAAACAAATAACCCCCGGCATGGATCAACAACGAGCCCTTTTTCTCGCTGCAAAACAAGCAACTCAAATCTTTACCGTCACCCTCCTCATCGCCGCCGGAATAGGAACCCTTCTCGGGATCGCAACACCCTCAGGACGACTTCTGGTTCGAGTTGCCTTCCCCCAGATCCTCCTCACTGCCATCATTGTTTCGATCTTCTTCGGCAACGGGAGATTCGCCCTCCCCACAATCCCATTCCAAGTCATGCTCGCCATCGCCGGGCTCGCTACAATAAGAGAATGGGCCGGGCGAAATACTCCGCCCGACCCAGACCACTACGGATATCCGCCGATCTACTAAGCCTTTGAATACATAAACTTGTCAAAGAAGACTTTCAGAACCGGTCCCTCTTCCGCGTCGCGACCAATCTCATCGAGCCATTCATGATCAATCGCTTCATCGTGATGCTCATCTGCTTTGCCTTCTTCTTTCTCTTTCTTCTTCTTATGCTCTTCCTTCGGGTCGACTTTTTCTTCTTTTCCCTTTTCTGTTGGGTGCGCCGCATGAAGCGCATGATTCATTGCCAGCGCCAAGTCTCGCTTCAACAGTTTCATGCCGTCCTTTTTTGTGATATCTTCCAGAGTTTTATTCGCCAAAACCATGTTTATCGCATCTCGCGCAACCGAAAATGTGGGGTCGCCCGCTCCGTGTCCCTCTCCACCCGCCGCTTCTGCCGGGTCAGTTGCATGGCCCCCTTCTTCAACTTGAACAGAAATTTCTGCAATCAAATAGGTACCCCCACCCTTCAAATTAACCAAAAACTCATCACCAAGCTTCTGAACTGCACCTAATTTCGGTAATGGATCCTTCTCAACTTTTGGTGCTTCCTTCTTTCCCATCATGAAAAAGCCGCCCCCGGCAACGACCAAAACCGCTACCAGGATAATCGGGAGCTTCCCGCCCTTCTTCTTTACTTTTTCTGCCATCGCAACTTTCCCAAGTAACTTCTTCCATAGTCCCCCCGCAAATTCACATGGTCCCCGATCAAATTCGTGCCGCCCTACCTATGGGGGTTCACAAGAGACACCTCAATCCCTCACAATGAACCAATGGCCAGCACCCAAACTCAAACTATGTGGGAAAAAATTGCCCAAGGTGGACTCCGTGAAATGGTTCAAAACCTTTCTGATGCCGACGCAATTGCAATGTCAGAAGAGTTTGGAACACTCAACTACAATCCCATCCCCGTTAACCTAATCAAAGGCGAAAACGCCCGCGTATGGGATCAAGCAGGCAAAGAATACATCGACTGCATTGGAGCTTATTCCGCCGTGTCTCACGGTCACCTCAACCCCAAAATTGTCGAAGCGGTAAAAGACCAACTTGAAAACGTCGCCGTCGTCTCACGAGCATTTAACAACGCTGAAGTCAGTCTCTTCCTCCACGGTCTTGTCGAATTCTGCGAACTCGAAAGAGCCTGTCCAATGAATACGGGTGCCGAAGCAATCGAAACCTGTATCAAACTCGCCCGAAAATGGGGATACACCAAAAAAGGCGTAGAAAAAGATAAAGCCGAAATCATCGTATTCAAAGACAACTTCCACGGCCGAACCACAACGATCGTCGGATTCAGTAGCGAACTTGCCTACAAAGATATGTTTGGCCCCTACGGCCCCGGATTCAAAATCGTCCCGTTTGGTGATATGGAAGCTCTCAAAGCCGCCATCACGCCCAATACTGTCGCCATTCTCGGCGAACCCATCCAAGCCGAAGGTGGAATCATCATGCCCCCAAAAGGGTGGATGACCGAAGTTCGAGAGCTCTGCGATCAAAACAACGTTCTACTCATCTGGGATGAAATCCAAGTCGGCTTCTATCGCACCGGAAAGAAATTCGCCTGGATGAACGAACCAAGTGCAAAGCCCGACATGATCGCCGTCGGTAAACCACTCGGTGGTGGAATGATCGCCGTCAGTGCCGCCGTCGGAATGAACCACGTCATGGAAGTATTTGGATACGGAGACCACGGCTCCACATTTGGAGGCAACCCCCTCGGATCAGCCGTCGCCCTCACCGCAATGGCCGAATTCGAAACCGGCGGATACGGCGAACGAACGACTAAACTCGGTGAGTTGGCGTTTGCAAAACTCCGAGCCGCCAATCACCCTCTTATCAAAGAAATCCGCGGACAAGGACTCCTTATCGGCATCGAATTCAAACCCGAAGTTGATGCGAAAAAGCTGGGTGCCGCATTCGTCGAACAAGGAATCCTCACTAAACAAACACGTAAAAATACATTCCGACTCACTCCACCACTTACCATCGAAGAAGACACACTCATGGAAGCCATCGACCGAGTCCTCAAAGCTGCCGACAGCATCGCCTAAAAATGGAAATCGTCACCAATGTCCAAAATGATGCCATCGCCGCAATGACCGCCGCGAAAACAACCGAGGAACTCCGCTCGATCGAACTGGAATTCCTCGGTAAGACCGGCAAACTCAGCGAACTCATGAAAGGTATTGGTGCCCTTCCAAACGATCAAAAACCACTCTTCGGTGCTGCCGTAAATAAAGCCAAAAGTGAAGTCGAAAATCTCCTCGCTCAAAAAACAAAAAACCTCAAGTCTGGCGAACTCACAAAACAATTCGAAGCGGAAAAAATCGACATCACCCTTCCCGGCCGATCCCCTCAATACGGGCGCGAACACGTCCTCCAAACCGCCACCAACAAAATCAAACGCGTCCTCGGGTCAATGGGATTCGTCTACGCAGAATCTCCCGAGTTAGAAAGGTTCAAATACAACTTCGAGGGCCTCAACTATCCGCCCGACCATCCCGCCATGGATGAGCAAGATACATTCTATGTCACTGATGACCTGGTTCTCCGTACCCAATGTACCGCCCTCCAACCTCGCATCTTCGAAACCATCGAACCACCCCTTCGCTACTTCACAGTCGGTCGAACATTCCGCAACGAAGCCGTCGACCGCACCCACAATCACACCTTCCACCAAGTCGATTGTTTCATGATCGATAAAGGGATCTCCATGGCCCACCTCAAAGGCACTCTCGGCGTCTTCGCCCGAGCCATGTTTGGACCCGAAGTCAAAGTCCGATTCCGGCCCGACTTCTTCCCGTTCGTCGAACCCGGCGTCGATTATGCGATCTCCACTCCAAAACTCTTCAACGGCAAATGGGTCGAGCTTGGCGGAGCCGGCCTTATCCACCCAAACATCCTCGAACGATACGATATCGACACCAAAATCTATAGCGGATTCGCCTTTGGACTCGGTGTCGAACGCATTCCCATGATGGCGTACGGTGTGGACGACCTCCGCCACTTCTTCGATAACGACTTCCGCTTCCTCAGCCAATTCGCCTAACCCACATTCAAGCCAATGAAGCTCACCTACTCAATGATCCGTGATTTCGTCGAAACAAATCTCGACGCCGAGGCCATCGCCGACCAACTCACCATGACCGGCTTTGAACTCGAAGAAATTACAATCGTCGAAGATGAGCCGATGCTCGACATCAACATCATGGCCAACCGAGGCGACGGAGCATCCGTCCTCGGCCTTTCCCGCGAACTCCTCGCCAAAGAACCAACCGCCCAACCCACCAAGCTCTACGAAAAAGCCACAAACCGATTCCAAGCCGCCGACGACCACAACCGCGACGTCTGGGCAAAAACCTCAGTCGAAATTCAAACCCCTAACTGCACCCGATTCGCCTGCCGCGTCTTCGAAAATCTTCAAAACGGCCCTTCCCCCGAATGGCTCCAACAACGACTTCGCCAAATCGGTCAACGCCCCATCTCCCTCCTCGTTGACCTCACCAACTACGTCATGTTCGAAGTCGGACAGCCTCTCCACGCCTACGACCTCGACACCCTTACCGGAGAACGAATCATCGTCCGCCAGGCCCTCGACGGCGAAAAACTCAAAACCCTCGACGGCAGCACCCACGAACTCCAGCCTCATCACATGGTCATCGCAGACTCCGACCGAGCCGTCGGCCTCGCTGGAGTCATGGGTGGCGAAGAAACCGAAGTCTCCGCCACCACCACCCGGTGCCTCCTCGAAGCCGCTCACTTCGTCAACACGTCCGTCCGCAAAACCCGAACTGAACTCGGATTCTTCACCGAAGCCAGCTACCGATTCGAGCGATCTGTAGACCCCGAAGGTGTCGTCGCCGCCCTCAACCGATTCACCGAGCTCTACTCCGAAATCACTGGCGAAAAACCCGTCGGTGGAGTCATCGATGTCTATCCCATCAAGCCCGAACCGATCACTCTCACCCTCTTCATCAAGCGAGCATGCCAACTCCTTGGAATGACAATTACCGTCGAACAGGCCGAAACCTACCTCTCAAAACTCGGATTCACCATTCTCGGAATCTCCCCTGACTCTCTCGAAGTCCAAGCCCCCACCTGGCGCATCGATATCCTCCGAGAAGAAGACCTCGTCGAAGAACTTGGCCGCGTCCACGGATACGAGCTCATCCCCGAAGAACTCCCAATCGGCTCCACTCCCATCGGCGGCGCCCATGGTTTTGAGCTCCTCACCGACCAACTCCGCGAAGCCACCCTCCGCTGCGGATTCAACCAAGTCATCTCCCACTCCCTCCGCGACCTCCACCCCCTCGATGCTCCGAACTCAATTGGCAGCGGCCATCCCTCCCTATCAGGGGAGGGACAGGGGTGGGGTGCAAATAGTTCGGGTGCTCAGACCGGTGATGGTCGGCAGGAATCGGGTGCCCCGGTCAGTGATATCCGGGTTCAAGAACCTGGTCGCATCCGAGTCCGGCAACCCCACAGCCCAGAAATGGCCTACCTCCGCAACAGCATCCTTCCATCCCTCGCCGACGCCCAGCGAAAAAATAACCTCGAAGACATCCACATCTTTGAAGTCGGACGCGTCCACACCGAATCCGGAGAATTCACCCAAATCGCCCTGCTCAGCAATGGGAAATTCGACTCCCCCGGCTGGCGCCCCACTGACTCAACCACCGCCGATTTCTTCACTCTCAAAGGCAGCCTCGAAACCATCGCCGCCGCCACCTACCTCCCCGTCTCCTACAAACGAAGCACCACCGACCCCCGCTTCCACCCAACCCGACAAGCCAAGGTCATTCTCGGACAAACCGAAGTCGGCATTATGGGACAAATCCACCCAACCATCGCGGAAGAATCAAACCTGCCCCCCACAACCGTCATGGCTGAAATCACCCTCGATGGCCTCAAATCTGAACAATTCGGAGTCCCCTCCTACCACCCAATTTCCCGCAACCCGGCTTCCCGCCGCGACATTGCCATCCTCATCAAAAAGGAGGTCCCATTCACCGAGATCGACTCTGCAATAGTCCAATCCGGAGGCACCGATCTCGAACGCCACTGGCTCTTTGATGTTTACGAAGGACAAGGCGTCCCCAATGGCCACCACTCCCTCGCCATCGCCCTCCAATTCCGCCGCATGAACGCCAACCTTAACGACGAAGAATCCAACGCCCTCCGCGACCAAATCGTCTCCGCCCTCACCAAGCTCGGCGCATCATTGCGGTAACTTAACGATCTAAATTCTTCGACCTGTAAACCAGAGGCTCATTACACAATCAGCATAAGAAAATGCCAAATCCCAACCTCCTCGTGATCGCTACTCACAACTCCAAAAAAGCCGGAGAGATGCTCACCATCCTCCAAGAAAAGTTCCCCGACCTCCAAATCAATTCCCTCGCCGATTACCCAGAGGCTCCCGAACCCGAAGAAACCGGCACCACCTACGCCGAAAACGCCGCCATCAAAGCTGAATCCGCCTGCCAAGCCACTGGTGAATGGTGCCTCGCCGACGACGCCGGGCTCGAAATCGACGCTCTCCCCAACGAACTCGGTGTCTACAGCAAGCGCTTCGCCGGAGAAGAAACCCCCTTCCCCGAAAAAATGGCGATCATCCTCGACCGCCTCAAAAACACCCCCGAAGACCAGCGAACCGCCCGCTTCAACTGCCACATCGCCCTCGCCCGCCCCGGCCTCCCGACCGAACACTTCTCCGCCACCTGCGAAGGCGTCATCGCCCAATCCCCCAGCGGCAATGGCGGCTTCGGCTACGATCCGATCTTCTACCTCCCTGAACAAAACTGCACCATGGCCGACCTCACCGCCGAACAAAAACACGCCATCTCCCACCGCGGCAAAGTCCTCCGCGCTTTCGCAGATTGGCTGGAAAGGTCTTAATCCCGACCCAGGTCACTCTTCATTTGAGTTCGTTTACTTTGAAATGATTGATACGTGAGAAGACAGTTTGAAACACTCAAGACAAACCATCCCTCCCTTTTTAGGGGAGGGGAAGGGGTGGGGTATCAAATTCTCACAACCATCTGATTTGTCGACAGGTGGCCGACTCTTCAGAAAGGCATGAAACATCGCCCCGAATGACTCACCCCAATCCCAATTCCACAAGACTCGCCCGAGCACAATGATAAACCCAACCTTCGTACATGGACGCCATCTCCCGTAACCGATCAACCGTCCCCTCAATCTGCACCGCCGCTAAACAACTCACAATCCCAACTTCCGCCGCAACCTCGGTCTCCAAGGGCCACTGCTCCAACAACCACGGAACCGCCCTCTCCGAATCCGCATCATACGCCGCCACATAAGCCCACCGCCGCGCAATCGGATTCTCCTCCCCAAGTGCCGCATCGCGCAAAAAACGATATTGGCGTTTCTTCCCCACTACAGCCAACGCAGAGTACGCCGAACACCGAACAACCCACTCCTGATCGCGACAAGCAATTTTCAAAGCACAAACATCAGTTCCATTCCCCACATCTTCCAATAATCCCGCCGCATTATCTCTATTTGAAGAATCAGAATCACAAAGCATAATCCTGGCAACCAACCGTGCCTCTTGCCGCAGTTTTGGAGTCAATTTCCCCTGCTTCAAAAGCTGCGAATACTCATAGATGAGCCCCCATCGTTGCCCTCCTAACAGGCGAGAAATTAAGTCTTTGCTCACAAACACAACTCCCCAAACCGCCCCATCACATCATCCAACATCGACTCCGTCAGCCGACCCGTAAACGTATTCTGCTGACTCGGATGGTAACTCCCCAACACCACTAGTTCACCCCCATTTTCCTGCCCCGGGGTAGGAAGAGGGAGGCAGGGGGGTGTAGGTCGGGGAATCACATGCTCCACCCCATGCCCAAACTTCGGTGCCCGAACTCCCAAAAGCCCATGAACCTCCTTCCACGCAATCCCCCCCAAACACAAAACCGCCCGCCACTCCCGCAACCCCCAAGTCGCCTCTAACCAACCCCGACAATTACCCAACTCTTCAACCGTAGGCTTATTATCCGGCGGCGCACAGTGGCAACTCGCAGTAATCACACACCCCTTCAATTCCAATCCATCTCCCGCCGTAACCGCCTCCGCGCGCGAAGCCAAACCCGCCCGGAACATCGCCCGAAAAAGCCACTCCCCACTCCGATCCCCCGTAAACATCCGCCCCGTCCGGTTCGCCCCATGCGCCGCCGGAGCCAGCCCTACAATCAACCCGTTCCCCGACGGATCGCCAAAATTCGGCACTGGCTTCCCCCAATATTCATCCGCCAAAAAGCTCTTTCGCTTCTCTACCGCCACCTGCTTGCACCACGCCCGCAACCGAGGACAGCGTTCGCATGCAACAATCTCCCGGTTCAATGCGTCAAAATGACTCAAGTCCATAACGCTATTCTCCCAGCTATCCATCCCTAAAGGTTGGGAGAGGGAGGAACAAAGGGGGTTGTGGGTGGGTGAAAGAGGGATATGCCTCAATACGAATACGAAAAACTCGACGAGCCCTGCGAAATCTGCCCTGGCCGATTCGCCGTCATCCAGGGTATCAACGAAGACCCAATCACTCACTGCCCCACCTGCGGACTCCGCGTTAAAAAAGTCATCTCGAAAGCATCCATAAAAATCCACACATCTACCAACGCCGATAAAGCTGCCAAACACGGACTCACCACCTACAAACGCGCCCAAGAAGGAACCTGGGAAAAAGTCGGAGGAGAAGGCGTCGATTTTATCCAAGGAACCCCCGAAGACATCCAATCCGCCAAAGCCGAAAAGAAAAAACCCAAGAAAATCAATCTCGATTAACTGAGCCGATCTTCCAACTTCACATCCGAACGTTCCTCTATCGGCTCCGAAGCAGACTCCAAATTGGCCCGCAAACTTGCCCCTTCTTCCTGAACCCGCTCCGCGATAAGATCCGTCAACTCGCGCATCTTCTTCTGCCCCGCTTTCGAAATCCAAGTAAACGCCGCCATCCCCGCCGTCATCAAACAAACAATGATCGGAACTAGAACTGCTGGATTAACATTCGCACTCCGCTCGCCCGGCAACATCATCATCGTCAAAACGAATGAAAGGATTAACGGAGCATGCAATCCCACAAAATAAGCCAAAAAAGCGGTCGACTTAGTCGTTATGCGCGTCTTGCCATTCCGACTCGTTAACTTCAATTGACCAAAGGCTGGCCACTGATTGAGTTGCATCATCAAACTCCGACCGACTTGCTGGCCAACATTCGTCATTCGCGCTCCATGGGGTCCCTGGCCCATAAAACGAGGGGGGAACATCTCCGAAACAACATCAAAATTTTCTGGAGGTAACTCAACATCAACAACCCGCTCAAATTCCGTACTCAGCGGTATTCCCAAAAAGGACCGAACCTCCTCGTCTCCGGTCGGCACACCCTGCATCGCCTGACTCAAAAAGCTCGGATCAATTCCCGCTTCCGAAGCCATCTTTGCTAACTCATCAAAGCTAATCCCCGGCGTATAATCACTTCCACCCGCCTTCTCCTGGAGCTTCGCCGCCTTCACGACCAAATCCGCCGCTTCCTTCTCGCTAAAGTACTTCTTCTCCACTAACTAATCCCTAGCCCGAGAATACCAATCATTCTCTCACCCGATCCAAAATTTCTGCCTCTACCGTCGGCGAATGAAAAACTCTGGATTCCTTAATCTGATCCTGCGTAGCACCAGCAAGTCGATCCACCTTCTCAACAATTCGCGTCCGACTCCCCTTCATTCCCCATCCAACCCCAAAATAAGCCAACAATCCGATCGCTAAAACCCCTTGGATCGCTTCTTCCAAATTTCCAACGTCGCTCTTAATCGCAAATGCAAAGAACATCATCATGGGCACCATTAAAATTGGGAAAAAAGGAGCCAATCGCATAGTCGAAATCTTTGACCTTGCCAATACACGTGTCTTTCCGTCGCGAACACTAATATCAACCGTTACATAACGAAATCCCTCCCAAAACTCCCGAGTTTCCCTGACTCCAGGAGTCCCCGCATCTTCATAGCGCGCACCTATCAAATCCGCTAGTTCCTCAAGTTGACCTGCCGTCAATTCGCCATCAATCACTCGCTCAAATGTTTCATTTCCTGGCCATGCCCATCCCTTCGAAACTTCATCACGAACTTGAATCGTCCCCGTCCCCCGCGATAAAACCTCGCGCAGGCGAACAGAATCAACCCCCATCTCCCCTGCCATCGCCAATAATTCGCTCTCCGATACAGAATCATCACTCGACCCTCCATCCGCCTGAGAAGCTGCGGCCATCATTGCATCCATCGCCTCCTCACGCGTATATCGACGTTCGTTCACTTTGATTCAGCTACGGACTAATCCGACCTCAAGTTTTCCCGCAATTCGCGGTCTGGTTCAACCGACCCAGACCGAACACTCCCCAAATTCTGCCGAATCATATCTGCTTCATCCTCGACTGCCCCCGCAATGCGATCCAATTTCGATGGAACTTTTGAAATGCCAGCCTTGACCGCAACAACGAGTCCCGCCCAAAGTGCAGCCCCAAACGCACCCCACAAGCTAAAAACTAAAGGGGCCATTTCTGGCGCGCGTTTCGAAGTAATCCCCATACAAATAATAAATGTCAAAAGCATAATCGGCATAAAAATCGCCCAACCCGCAATACTACTACTCGTCGTTGCTTTAATCCTCGTCCGACCATGGCGGGAACTTACTTCCATCGTCCCGTATAAGATCCCCTCATAGAACTGCCCTTTCATCATCCGACCAATCACGCTCGGACCACCCATTCCACCTTGCGTTCCTCCGCCATAACCCGGATTGTAAAATTCACTCGTAATCACATCAAAACTTTCCGGGGGCAACTCTGCATCGACGACCCGTTCAAAATCCTGAGCCATCGGCATTCCCAAAATACTCCGCGGTTTGTTGCCAACTTTAGCCGAACCAACCGTCTGCCCCGAAAGTGCCTTGCGCAAATATTCAGGGTCAACCCCAACATCCTCCGCCATCCGTTGCATCTCCTCCCAGCTCACTCCCGCCGAATAACTCGAACCATCCCCATCAGATTCCTGCAATTTCGCTGCCGCGACAATCAGATTGGCCGCTTCTTGCTCACTATAAATTTTGCGATCATCCACCAGCGATCACCTTTGCATTCCTAAACCCATCTGACAGTTCCCACGCTGGGCTGGCACTTGCGGTTGCAATTCCGCCCCCCGAAACCGCTTCCACGCGCGCCAAAGCCAGTAAATCCGGCAAATAATACGGCACCGAATCATCCGGCGACCAATCTCCCATCACCCGGCCCAAAAAGCCCGTATCAAAGTGGCCCGCCTTGAAATCTGGCTCAGCGATAACTTCAAGCAAGTAATTCTGATTCGTCTTCACCCCCAAAATATGCGTATCTCTCAACGCCGCATCCAACTTCCGAATCGCTGAATCTCTATCTGCTCCATGAACAATCAACTTACCCAAAAGCGAATCATAAAACCGACTCACCTCATCCCCGCTCCGATAACCCACATCAAACCGAACCCCATTACCACTGGGCCCCACCACCCTCAACAACTGGCCGATCGAAGGCAAAAATCCGTTACCCGGATCCTCCGCAATCAAACGAACTTCTATCGCATGACCCCGAATCATCGATCGATCCCCCGTCATCAATCCCATAGGCAAGTCCAACGCATCCCCCGAAGCAATCCGAATCTGCCATTGCACCAAATCCAATCCCGTAACAAGTTCCGTCACCGGATGCTCAACTTGCAACCGCGCATTCACCTCCAAAAAGTAAAACTCCCCACTCGCCTCATCAAACATAAACTCTACCGTCCCCGCCCCAACATAACCCGCCGCCAGAATTAACTTCCGACAAGCCGCCTGCATCCGCGCCCACAAATCCTCCGACATGATCGGGCTAGGTGCTTCTTCCAAAACTTTCTGATGCCTTCGCTGCAAACTGCACTCCCGCTCAAACAAACACGCCACATTTCCGTGCCCGTCCGCCAAAATCTGAACTTCAATATGCCGTGGCTGCTCCACCAGCTTTTCGACCATCATCGCATCGCTTCCAAACGCTTTCCGCGCCTCGTCCATCGCCAGCTTGCACTCGTGCTCAATCTGCGATTCCTCCCGCACAATCCGCATTCCACGTCCACCCCCACCCGCGCTCGCCTTCAACATCACCGGATAACCTATTTTCCCCGCTTCTTCCTTAAGCCTCTCAACACTTGCCCCCGGCTCAAAAAACCCTGGCGTGATCGGAACTCCACACTCCACTGCCAATATCTTCGCGTCAATCTTCTCGCCCAATCGGCGCATTGCACTTGCTGGCGGCCCAATAAAAATCACCCCCGCCTTTTCGCACGCTTCCGCAAATTCCGGACGCTCACTCAAAAATCCATATCCCGGGTGAATCGCATCCGCGCCCGTCTGCCGCGCCGCATCCAAAACCGCCTCAATATTCAAATAACTCTGCCCCGGCTCCGATCCCCCAATACAAACCGCCTCATCCGCGTGCGCCACATGCATCGCCCCCGAATCCGCTTCCGAATAAACCGCCACCGTCCGCACCCCCATCTCACGGCAAGCCGCAAATACTCGAACCGCAATCTCCCCCCGGTTAGCTACCAATACCTTCTGAATCATTCCCCTTCGCACCTCAAGATAGCCATGCCTCAGATTATGTCATGCATACACATGTCATTCCTGCGGAGGCAGGAATCTGTCCCTCCCTACCACTGCTCAAAGTGACACATGTGAAACCAGTGCAAAATCAATCCAGACCCTCGTCATTCCC
>JBJXDW010000080.1:0-9276 GCA_046154445.1 Fimbriimonadaceae bacterium
CATTTTAACCAACAAGTTATTGGTCACGGGGCTATGACGGCGGAGGAAGTGTCGAAGCGATTGGCGATTGTCAAGGCGGCTCCGGGATCGGAGAAGTTTTATAACAAAGATCCGTGGTTTGGATTGACGTTCTGGACGATGATTCGGCGGGAGTTTGGCTTTGCGAAGTTGACGGAATATTTTGCATGGTGCAAGGGACAAAACCTTCGCGGTGAGAAGAGCAAGAAGGATGCGTTTGTGGCGGAAATGAGCCGGATAATTGGTCGAGATTTGACTCGATATAGCAGGATGTGGGGGATAGAAGTTTCGGGTGAAGCGGCTTCGAAAGCGGGTCTATATCCGGAATGGTTGCCGAAGGAGATGAAATGATTGCGACTTTGATGGTGGCAGGGTTGTTTGGGCAGACTCAATTTGATACCATGGTTGATTTAGAGAAGAAGGTGAAGTTATCAGCCCCGATTTCGACTTGGGATGAGGGGATTCCGCTGGGAAACGGGTTGTTGGGTGGATTGCTTTGGGGCGGGGATTCGACACTGAATGTGTCGTTGGATCGGGGAGATTTGTGGGATGAGCGTCCGGCAAAGGGGATGCAGTGGGAGAAGTTTAAATATCGGAATTTGGTCGATATGGTGAAAAGGAAAGATCAGGCAGGGATAGACGATATTTTTGAGAGGGCTTATTATGATGTCCATCCTACAAAGTTGCCCGGTGGGCGAATGGTTTTGGATTTGAGGGGGCGAAAGATCAAGAATTTTGAACTCGATTTGAGAATGGCAGAGGGACAAGTTCAATTCGAGGAAGGACAATCTATTTCTGCGATTTGGAGTGGGGAGGAGAAAGCGGGAGTGTTTGAGATCCCAGGAATAGAGCCGGTGGGAGTGAAGTTTTTGACACCGGGGATGGTGGCGAAGTTGAACGGGGCGACAGATGGCGGACCGGATAGTTATGGAGTCGGGAAGTTGGGTTATCCGGAAGCGAAATTTGGGCATGAGCCGGGGCTGGAATGGTATGAGCAGACGGCGGCTTTGGGGCTGCGGTATGTGGTTGCGGCGGGGTGGAAAACGGTTGGTGATGGGCAGCGGCTGGTAGTGACGGTGACCTCGACGGCGGATGGGAAGGATCCGGTGGCGATTGCGAAGGCGCGGATCAAGAAGACTCTGGGCAAATCGAGGGAGTCGATTGAGAAGCCGCACCAGAAATGGTGGTCTAAGTTTAATGATCAGTCGACGGTATTGTTGCCAGACAAGGCATTGGGCTTGCATTACGATTTTGTGCGATATCTTTATGGGGCTGGGAGTCGACGAGGTGCGCCGCCTCTGCCGCTGCAGGGGGTTTGGACGGCAGATGCGGGGAACTTGCCGCCTTGGAAGGGGGATTATCATAACGATTTGAATACACAGATGACTTATATGGGTTATCAAGCGGCGGGGGAATTTGACTCGGGGTTGAGTTATCTGGACTTTTTGTGGGATCGGAAGGGGCGGTTTGAGCGGTTTGCAAAAGAGTTTTATGAGACGGATGGTCTGGCAGTTCCTGGGGTTATGACGCTGGCGGGTGAGCCGCTGGCGGGATGGGTGCAGTACAGTTTGTCGCCGACGATGACGAGTTGGTCGGCGCATTTGTTCTATTTGCATTGGCGGTATACGGGTGATGAACAGTTCTTGAAATTGCGGGCGTATCCGTGGTGTCGAGAAGCGGGGAAATGCGTGGAGCAATTGCTGGTTGAGCGAGATGGTCGGTTGGTTTTGCCGCTCAGTAGTTCGCCGGAGATCTTTGACAATTCGGACCGAGCATGGTTGAAGCCGAATAGTAATTATGATTTGATGAGTTTGCGGATGCAGTTTTTGAGTTTGGCGGAGATGGCGCAGGCGGTTGGTGATCTGAAAGAGTCTGATCATTGGAGTGATTTGTCGGCTCGGTTGGGGGATTATCACGTCCGGGTGGATGGGACATTGAAGCTGAACGAAGTTGAAGATTTGCCGGGATCGCACCGGCATTTATCGAATCTGATGGGAATCCATCCATTCAATTTGATCACAGTGGATGGGGGGTATGGCGATGTTCGGATGATCAATCGGTCCTTGGAGGAGTGGGAATCGAAAGGGACTCAGGGTTGGACGGGATATTCGTTTAGTTGGATGGCGGCTGTGATGGCTCGGGTGGGACGGGGAGACGATGCTTATAAGTACCTGGATATCTATCGGCGGGCGTTTTTGTTGCGGAACGGGTTCCATGCAAATGGTGACCAGACGGATCAGGGGTATTCGAGCATGCATTACCGGCCGTTTACTCTGGAGGGGAATATGTTGGCGATGAATGCGGTGCATGAGATGCTCTTGCAGAGTTGGAGTCCGACGCCGGGGGTTTTGGGGAGCGAAGTGATTCGGGTGTTTCCGGCAATTCCTAAGAGTTGGGATAATGTTGGGTTTGTGAATTTGAGGGCCGAAGGAGGATATGTTGTTACGGCATTTCGTGACCAGCATGGCCAGTTTATGAAGTTTCAGGCGACGCAGGATGGTGTTTTAAGAGTTCTGAAAATCCGGGACGAGGACTGGCGGTGGAATCGTGACGATGTGACGTTGCAGGGCCGGATATGGGAGGTTCAGGTGAAGTCGGGAGAAGTCGTAGAAGCGAAGATTGGTCGAACGGACTGAATTTGCGAGGTAAGAATCACAATTTTAAAAGTTTTTTTGTGAGCAAACGGGTTCAAAAAGCGTATAAACAGATGCATGGTTTCTGCTAAATGGGCATGGGCGATTATTCCAGTGGCTCTCTTGGGATTTTTGATTAATGATCGCCTGAAGGATATTGAGAGAACGGAAGCGAGCCAGAAGAAAGAGGCGGGCGCTCGGAGGGGTGGGGCGGCGAGTGTTGAGATTGCAACGGCCCAGCAGGAAGACATCGTTCAGGTGATTGAGACCGTCGGGACAGTGACGCCGGAGTTTTCAGTTAATTTGGCCCCTCGCGTTGCTGGAAGAATAACATATCTGGAAGTTCGAGAAGGGGAGCGGGTTAAGCCCGGTCAAGTTTTGGTGCGCATTGATCCGGAGCAGGCCAATGCGGGAGTTTTATCGGCAAGCGCGAGTGTGAATGAGTCGAGAAGTCGCTTGGCACAGGCCGAGGCCACGATCCAGTCGAATAGTATCCAGGTTGAGCAGTCGATCCAGCAAGCGCGGGCCGAAGCGACGTTTGCCAAGTCGGCATTGGTCCAGGCTGAAAAAGGGGCAGAGGCGCGAATTGCGGCCGCTACAGCCACGGTTAAGCAGTCGAGCGAGGCTGTCAAAGCAGCGGAAGTTGAGGTTCGCAATCGCAGGGCACAGGTTCTTGCGGCTCAAGCGAATTTGAAGAATGCGGATTTAAAAGAATCGCGAATGACGAGCCTTTATGAAAAGGGATACGTATCGGCTCAAGAGCGAGACAATGCGGTGGCGGCGAAGGCGAGTGCGGCGGCGGACTTGGAAGTTCAACGCGGGGAAGTTGAATCAGCGACGGCGAATTTGAATACAGCAAAGGCCAGAAATGAGGCGGATCAGGCGAACTTGAGATCGGTGAAAGCAATTGCGGCGGCAGATATTGATTCGGCGAAAGCGAGACTTATTCAGGCAGATGCTTCATTGAGATCGGCGGAAGCGGGGCGATCTCAATTGCCAGCAAATCAGGCGAATATCAGTGCTTTGAAGGCGGGAGTAGATGCGGCGGATGCGCAATTGAAGTCAGCGGCTTCGCAGCGTTCGGATACTGAGTTGAGGTCATCGATTTCGGGAGTGATTACGAAGAGGACGGGGGATGTTGGTTCGATTGCGAGTCCGGGAACGGCAGTGTTGACGCTTGAGTCCACTGATTCACTCTATGTTGATGCAAGTATTCCGGTTGTTGATGCGGCGAAGATTCAGGATGGCGACGCGGTGAATATGGTTTTTGATGGCATGCCAGATTCTCCGGTGCGTTCACACATTGATCGGATCGTGCCTTCGGCTGATCCACAGGATCGACAGGTTTTGGTGCGTATTCGAGTGCCGAATTCGGAGAATTTGATTAAGGCGGGGATGTTTGCGAAAGTGAAGATTGAGACTCGCCGAATTGAGGCCAAGATTGTTATTCCCTTTGATGCGGTTAAGAAAGATTCTGTGACGGTGATCAGGGCGGATGGAAAGGCGGAAACTCGGAGGGTCGTTTTGGGCGAGAGAGACGACAAAAATGTTGAAATATTGAGCGGAGTTGAGATTGGGGAGAAGGTAGTAGTGTTGTCGTTTAGTCCAGTTAAAGAAGGTGGGGCGGTCACGGTGACGGCGGAGCGTCGGCTCGATGGATCTAGGGTGGTAGTGGAGCCACCTAAGAAAAAGGACGAAAGAGGCGGGCCTCCTCCAGCGGGTGGCAAGTGAGTGTTGCGCGTTGGTCGGTTAGCCGACCAGTCGCAGTGACGATGCGCATTGCCGCATTGGTGTTGTTGGGCGCGATCAGTTTTTTTCGCATCCCGATTGATTTGTTGCCTCAGGTTGATTTGCCAATTGTTGCGGTGAATACGAGTTGGCCGAATACACCACCCCAGGAGATGGAGACTCAGATCACTCGTCCGGTAGAGCAAGCGGTCTCGACAATTCCGGGGCTTTATTCGATTTCAAGTAATTCAAATTTGGGGTCTTCATCAGTTCGGGTGACATTGAATTATGGGGTCGATATTGACAAGGCGGCGGTTGACGTTTTGCAATATGTTCAGCGGGCATATCGTCAGTTTCCAAATGATCCGAATATTTCTCCTCCGACGGTTTTTAAGTTTGATCCCAACTCATTTCCGGTTCTGATTTATGGGGTTACGGGAATTGAAGATCCGATTGAATTGCGGACTTTGCTGGTAAACGAGATTGCCCCGATGATTGAGTCGGCGGGTGGGGTGGCCCAGGTAAGTGTTTCGGGCGGTCGTGAGCGAGCGGTGATTATCAATGTTGATCCGGTGAAGATGCAGGCTTACAACGTACTGTTGCCGGAGATTGTGACTCGGATTAGGGCGGAGAATATCAGTCAGCCAGCCGGGATTGCAAAGGCGGGAGAAAAAGAATATGTGATCCGGTCTTCCGGATATTTTAAATCGATTGCTGATGCAGAGAACATGCCGATCCGTACGACGGATGGTCGTCAAGTTCTTTTGAAGCAAGTTGCGACGATTAAGGATGAGGCTCGTGAGCAGCGCGTTTGGACTCGGATGAACGGAGAGAATGCAGTTGGGCTAGCGATTACCAAGCAGCGCGAAGCAAATACGATTGATACGGCTAAGAGTGTTGAAAAAGTTGTTGCTGAGATTAAGAAGGCTTATCCACAACTGAGTTTCCGGGTTGGATATGACCAGTCAGGGTTTGTAAAAGATTCGGTTCATTTGCTGCAAGAACATGCGGTGATCGGGGGGACTTTAGCAATTTTGGCGATTCTGTTTTTCTTGCGGAATTTTAGATCTACATTTGTAGTTGCGTTGTCGATTCCGATTTCTATTACGAGTACGTTTTCTTTGATGTATTTTGGTGGATTTACGTTGAATACGATTTCGTTGAGTGCATTGGCTTTGGCGACGGGTTTGATTGTGGACGATGCAATTGTTGTTTTGGAGAATATTTTTCGACATATTGAGCGTGATAAGCGAACTCCGGTTGATGCGGCGGTGACTGGGACTCAGGAAATCATGCAGGCGGTAGTTGCCTCGACGATTACGGTCATGATTGTTTTTGTCCCGCTATTTTTGATTAAGGGCCAGTCTGGTCAAATTTTCACTCAGCTAGCGCTCGTGGTTATTTTTTCGTTGGCAGTTTCTTTGCTGGATGCGGCGACAGTTGTGCCGATGTTGGCTTCACGGCTGATCAAGGCACGCGAGGTTCATGATCTTGAGCATCCGGAGGAACAGGTTTTAAAGAAGGGAATAGGGGCGCGAATTTCGGGCCGAATGGGGTTGGTTTTTAATGCAGTTGACACTGGTTACCGGAACGCTTTAGAGAAAGTTCTGGGTAAGCGGTGGCTTGTATTGGCGGGAGTGTTGCTTTTGACAGTAGCGGTATATCCTCTGTGGTTAAAGGTAGGATCGGAGACTTTGCCGAAGACAGATTCGGGAGATTTGAATGTTCGAGTCCGGCTTCCGGTTGGTACGGCGCTTTCGACGACGATTGACAAGATGGGTCAGGTTGAAGAGATATTGCTGGCTGATCCTGACATTGACACGGTGTTTGTTTCGGTTGGGGCGGGAATTTCGTTTCGCGGAGGTGTAGGTGGTGAGCAGGCAAATTCTGGTGCAGCAAATGTCCATTTGAAGCCGAATCGAACGGCTTCGACGGAGGATATTGCGAAGCGGCTGGACAAAAAAATGCAAAGCATTTCAGGTATTAGAGCCACATCTAGTCCTTTTGATTTGGTTTCAAATATTATTGGGGGGAACAACCAGGGTATGGAGATTAGTGTCTTTGGGACTGATTTGGAGACAATTGCTTTGGCGGCGAACCAGGTGAAGGATGCGCTTTCGGACGTCCCCGGGTTGGAGGGTGTCGATGTTAATTTTGAGGAAGCGACACCAGAGTTGACATGGACGGTTGATCGTCAGAAGGCTCAGACTTTGGGGGTGAGCTATCAGGACATAGCTTCGGCGATTAATGCGAGTACTAATGGAACGTTATCGACATATTTCCAAGACAAGGGGTTTCAGTATCCGATATATGTTCAGATTCCGCAGAAGAGTCGGGAGTCGGTTGAAGATTTGATGCGGATTCCGATCAAGAAGAATCCGTTGACGGGGACGCAGATTTATTTAGGTCAAGTTGCGACGCCTGCATTGACAGGGGGACCGAATGGCATCAACCGCATTAATCGGCGACGGACGATTTCGGTTGGGGGGCGATATGGGGATTTACCGGAATCGGGGGTCTTGAAGGAAGTTCAGGCTCGGATGGATCAGTTGGAATTGCCGACTGGGATTACGTGGGCGTTTGGAGAGCGCCAAGTTCGTAAGGCGGACGAGTTTAGTGGGATGGGGATGGCGGTATTACTGGCGATCGCCTTGGTTTATATGTTATTGGCAAGTCAATTTGAGAGCTTTATCTATCCGTTAGTGGTTTTGACGACGGTTCCGCTGTGTGTGATTGGGGTTGTGATGGCTCTGTTTCTTTCGGGTCGTTCTTTTGGACTGACGGCATTTATTGGCCTTTTAATGTTGGTGGGGATCGTGGTAAAGAACGGGATTTTGCTTGTTGAGTACACGAATCAATTGAGGGGCCGAGGGATGAACCGTCATGATGCGATTTTGCTTGCCTCGCCAACTCGTCTGCGGCCGATTTTAATGACAAGTATTGCATCCGTATTGGGGATGATGCCATTGGCATTGGCGACAGGATCTGCGTCTGCTTTGCAAGCTCCGTTGGCCACGGTTGTTGTTGGGGGTTTGACGACTTCGACGATTTTGACTTTGTTTGTTGTGCCAGTAGTTTATACATTCTTTGATGACTTGGCCCGGATGATCCGGAAGGAGCCTCGCGACTTGGCGCATGCGGATGGTGTTGAGCCAACTCCGGCATCTGTAGGGGCGAGTGTTGGGGTTGACGATTAGCCTGGTTTGACCGTTACGAGTCCGGCATCAATAAATTGCCCGCCTTCGTTTTGATGGTTGGAACGGTTGGAATGTGGTGAAGCTTCCGGGCGTAATTTGGGATTGGTCTTGTTTGTTCTCAATCATCCAGGAACCCGATTTGATGAGCCAGGATTGAATTTGTGGACAGTCGCGGCGGTTGTGTTCATCATCGGGATGGATTACGACCTGGGTGATGCGCGCTGACTCTGACGTCGTTTCCTTAATAATTTGCAACTTTGAACTCAAGCTGAAGCTTTCTACTCGGTTCTATTCGATTTGGTTTCCGTGATCTATTGAATCATTTTGGAAGCGGCCATGATCCGACGGTTTGGAGGGTTATTTTAAGTGCAGACACTTTTTTTTGCAAGTGCAGAGTTTGATCGCCAGTGGTTGCGGGATGAGTTTTAACAATCTTCTGTTGTGAGGTCATCATGTTGCAGCGGCTTCAGTATGATCCAGTGGATATTTTTTGAGAACGGCCTTGAAAATTGGTGTTGCCATCAGCGTTGTTACGATTGCCATGATCACCATCATGGTGAAGAGTTCCTTTGAAATGATTCCTTTTTCCAATCCGACGTTGAGAATAATGAGTTCCATAAGTCCACGCGCGTTCATCAGAATTCCAATCTTAAGCGCATCGGGATGGGCAATGTTGTTTAATCTTGCGGCGAGATAACATCCTCCCAATTTGCCAAGAATTGCGATTGCTAAGAGCACAAGCGTCACAACAATGAGGGAAGAATTATTGAGTGTGCCGATTTCAGTGTTGAGTCCACTGAATGTAAAAAAGAATGGCAGAAACAGTCCAACGGTGATCGGTTCAATTTTTTCTTGCAGTTGTTTTGTTCCTTTATTTTTTGGAAATGATGCACCGATGGCAAAAGCTCCAAAGACGGCGAAAATGCCAATTGTATCGGTGAACCAGGCGCCGGCAAAAAGGACTAGGAGAATCAGTGTGAGATTATTTTGGGTGAGGTCTTCTCCTTCCTTTGGTGCGATGATTTTGAAAAGCCTTTTTCCTGCTATTAAAAGAAATGCGATGAAGAATGCGGTTCCTCCGAGTGCAATTATGAAACCGGATTGACTTTGATTGAAAACTGAGAGTACGAATGCAAGGAGTAACCATGCGACGAGATCATCGACTGCGCCCGAACTTAGCGCGATTGTTCCGACGGCAGTTTTTGATAGTTTGAGTTCATAAATGATTCTCGCTAACATTGGGAATGCTGTGATGCACATTGCGGCACCAAGAAAAATGACTTCTTCAAATGGTTTACTTTTTTCTGTGAAGAGGGTAGCTATTTGTGGCATAGCAAAAAACGCGATGCATGCGAGAGCAAATGGGAAAATAATTCCTGCGCTTGAGATGGAGATTGCGGATTTGGCTCTTGATTTAAGATGTGTTGGATCAAATTCTAATCCCACTACGAACATATAAAGGACAAGTCCGGTTTGGGCGACAATATAAAGTATAGCCATGCTTGGATGTTTGATAACTTCGCCAGATGCAAGCGCGAGTGTTTTTGGGAATAGCGATGTTTGAACCTGGGGAGCAAGAGCTCCGAAAACGGAGGGGCCGAGAATCACGCCGGCCACCATTTCCATTGTAACTTGCGATTGGCCAAAGTATTTTGTGCCGATCAGACCAACGATTTTACAAACTGATAGTACGGCTAACG
>JBJXDW010000081.1:0-6111 GCA_046154445.1 Fimbriimonadaceae bacterium
TCCGGATTATGGTCAAAGAATTGGGGCTTATTATTTTTGGTTCTTCCCGAATTTGATGCTGAACTTTTATCCTTGGGGGTTGAGTGTGAATTTAGTTCAACCACTTGGTCAGGGGCGAACGAAAGTGACGTTTTTGCCGTTTGTTTGGAAGCCTGAACTGAGGGATTCGGGGGCCGGAGCTGGTTTGGATCGGGTTGAAAGGGAGGATGAGGCTATTGTTGAGATGGTTCAGCGGGGGGTTCGGTCGCGGTTTTATGATCGGGGGCGGTATTCGCCGGAGCGGGAATCGGGGGTTCATCAGTTCCATTGTATGATTGCGGAGGCAATGAATTGTGAATAAGAGATTGGCTTGGCCGTTGTTCAATTTGGCATTGGCGGTGGCGTTAGGGGCATTTGGGGCACATGCTTTGGAGGCGTCGCTCAGCGAGTATGCGATGGGGGTTTATAAGACATCGAGGGATTATCATATGTGGTTGGGGCTAGCTTGGTTGGCGATGGCATTTGCGCCGTTGAGTGATCGGGGTTGGCGGGTGGCTCGGGTGATTTTTCCGTTGGGATTGGTTTTCTTTTGTGGGAGTTTGTACGGGCTTGCGTTGAGTGGGGTTAGGGTTTTAGGAGCGATTACGCCGCTGGGTGGGGCGACTTGGATTGTGGGGTTGGTGTGGTTAGGGGTTTTGGCTATGCGCGGAGAATTGGTAGAGTAGAGAAATGATGATCAATTTGATGGCTTCGCTCTTGCTGTTGTCGGTTGAATTCGAACCTGGCTCTCAGCAGAAAGTCAAGCAGCCGGCGATGTACTCGCGGCTGGATTGGGGAGCGAAGCCGGTGGTTCTGGAGCTAACGCCGCACAGAATTGACCGCATCACGGTTCATCACACGGGTGTGAAGCAGGACAAAACGCGTTCGTTTTTTGGCAAATTGCAGGGACTGCAGGCTTGGAGTCAGCGGGCGGATGAGTTGGCTGATGGAAAGCCGAAGCCCCAGTGGGCGGATATTCCTTATCACTATTATATTGATTGGAATGGTGATATTGCGGAATGTCGACCGATTGAGATTCCGGGGGATACGAACACGAGTTATGATGTTCGCGGGCATGCGTTGGTTGTGGTTGAGGGGACGCTTTCGGATGAATTGTTTAATGATGATCAGCGTAAGTCGTTGATGAAAGTGGTGTTGTGGCTAGCGGATAAATATCAGGTTCCGTCGGATCGCATCCAGGGGCACATGGATTATGCGCCAGGGGAGACGGATTGCCCGGGGAAGGCTGTGATGGACTTTTTGCCTGAAATCCGGCGAAAGGTGCGAGAATTGCATCAGGATTGGGGAACGAACTGACTTCAAAGGAGTTCTGATTAGAAAATGCTTTCTGCTCTCATTGCAACATTTATGGTGATGCCCCAGCCGGTTATGGCGCGGGGTGAGTGGCTGACGGATTTTGAGAAAGCGAAACGGTATTCGTCTGCATCGGGGAAACCGATCTTGGCGAACTTTACAGGATCAGATTGGTGCCCGTTTTGTTTGCGCTTAAAGCGAGAGGTATTTGATACGGACTTGTTTAAGGATTGGGCATTTGATCATGTTGTACTTTTTGAAGCGGACTATCCACGCAAGAAGGTATTGCCAGCGAAATTGATGGAGCAGAATGAGTTTTTGGTTCGGGAGTATTCAATTGGTGGCTATCCTTCGATTCTGTTTTTGAGCGGTCAGGGGGATTTGTTAGGAAAGTCGGGATTTTTGGAGACTGGTGGTCCGGTTTATTGGACTAAGGTTGCAGAGAAGCAGATTGCAGACGGAAAAAATGAGATTGCGACATCTGATGGCATTCCGGAGATTATCGGAAAACCACTGTCGGCCAAAGATTTACGTGGTGAGCCTTTCCCTGAGTTAAAGATTGGGTCGGTGGTGACGGGAAAGTTGCCCAAGGAATTGAAAGGAAAGACGATTCTGCTCGATTTTTGGGCGACTTGGTGTGGGCCTTGTGTTCAAGAGATGCCCAAGCTCAATCGGTGGCAAAGAGAATTTGGCGATGACTTGGTGATCATTGGGATTTCTGATGAGCCAGCTGAAAAAATATCAACATTTGCATCTCGGAACGGCATCGAATACGTTTTGACTTCTGACGAAACGCACCAGTTGGCGAGTGAGTTAGAAATACAGACATTGCCACAATTGGTTTTGATATCGGGTGATGGCATTGTACGTTGGCAAGGTGGCATTGGGGATGAAGATCCTCTGACTTCTGCGCGGATTCGGCGATTGATTGATGCGACGCGCAATTCAAACTGATCGATCAGAATTTTACAAGGAGTGAGACTTACAATCTATTTTTCGCCCAGATCGGTGTAGACTCCGATCTATGATTGCTTCGATCTGTTTGGCATTGGCGTTGGTTGAAAATTCGGCTTTGGTGCCGGTTGCGCGGACGGATCAAGGATGGGTTGACCGTCATGCGGCGCAGATGAAGTTGGCGAAGAGTGGCGAAAAATTTGAGCTGGCGTTGATTGGGGATTCAATTACGCATGGTTGGGGTGGGATGCCTTTGCCGGGTGACAACTGGAAGGGACAAGATCCGGAAGGTTACGATTCGCTCTTTGGACCGTATAAGCCGATCAACTTGGGGATTAGCGGGGATCGTACGCAGCATGTTTTGTACCGCTTGGATGCCGGAGTTATGGATGGCATGAATCCGAAAGCATGCATGGTGATGATCGGCACTAATAATATGGGCACCAATACAGAGGCGGAAATTGCCGAGGGCGTTGAGGCGGTGGTTTTGAAATTGCATGAAAAAGCCCCGAAAGCAAAGATACTGCTGTGTTCGATTTTGCCGCGAGAATGGGAAAATGGGCCGGTTCGTAAGAAAGTGAAGGCGACGAACGATATGTTGGCGAAGATGAAATGGGGTGACTATGTGAGTTATGTTCCTTGCTGGGACGGTTTTTTGAATGAAGACAATCGAATGATTGAAGGGTTGATGCCGGATCAACTGCACCCAAACAAGAAGGGTTATGAGGTTTGGGCAGAAATGGTTCGCCCAACTTTGAAGAAGATGATGGGTAGCTAGTCCGACGCCATTGGCACTCGCGACTTGTTTCATTTGACCCTGGCGTTTGTCGGGGTCAAACAGTTAGTATGAGGCCGGATTCGCGAAGGGTTTCGGCGACAGCTTGGAATTCCTCTGTGATGTTGAGAGGGTGAGGGCCGAATCGCACGAAGCCGTTTCGGGAATCTACTCGGATGTTTTGGTCTTTGAGGAAGGTGACGATTTCTTTATGGTTTTCGGCGGGGAGGAGGGAGAATGCTCCAAAGTGGTGAGGGTCCTTGGGTTCATAGATAGGAATGTTGTGTTGGCGGAAAATATCACGCATTTCTGCTTGTCGGGCGAGATTGGTAGCGCGGAGTTTTTCGACAGTGAAGTTCTCGAGGTATTCGAGTCCGGCGAGGGCTTGGTAGGCTTGGATGACGGGAGGCGTTGACTCCCACCAGGCGCGGTGATCGGTTGCGCGGTCGGCGTTGCGTTCGTAGCCGAAGAGTTCTTTTTTGGCGAACCAGCCGGTGTCAAGGGTTTGGAGGTTTTCTTGGTTGTTGATGGCGAGCCAGCAGGAACCGGGGCCACCATGAACGTATTTGTAGGAGCCGCCGATAGCGAAATCGGCGTTTGGCCAGGGATGATCAATAACGCCGAAACTGTGATAAGTGTCGAGAACTACGAGGGCGTTATTTTTATGGGCATGATCGATGACTTGATCGAGGTTGGGGAAGAGTTGGCCAGTTGTGAAATTGACGACGCTGAGGATGACGAGATCAGTTTCGGAGGTGATTTCAGCGATAAAGCGGTCGGCATTAAATAGGGGAACTGGGTTAGGTATTTCAGGTTCGACGTAGGTGACTTGGGCGAGATTTTTGGATTCGTAGGTTCGGAGAATGAAGTCGATGCTATCGAATTCTTGACTTGAGGTGACGATGGTGAGGGTTTTGTCGGAGAAACAATTGAGAACGGCGCGGAGGGCTAGGCCGGCGGAGGTTTTGAGGACGACGGATCCTGATTCGGGGATGCGGAGTAGCGATTTGACTTTGGAGTGGTAGGTTTCGAGGGTTGCGAGCCAAGGGGTCCAGGCGTCGTCGAGGTCTTCGTACCAGTGGTTGAGGTATTCGTTGATGCGGTCTTGGGTGGCGTCTAGAGGACGGCCGAGGCTGTGGTTTGCAAGGTAGATGCCTTTTGGGTTATGGCGGGAGAAAAGAGGGGCGATTTGGGTTTGGATTTCTTGGGGGGTGAGTGGGGTGGTCATGATTTTTTGCGGATTGACTCTTTCATATTCGTCAACCCCTCCCGATCTTTTGGGTCACCCTCCCCAGTTTTGGTGAGGGAATTGCGATCTCTTTGGGGGTGAGTGGAATTGTATATTTGATCCCTTTCTTCATGCCTTCCCGATGGGGATGGTTTTTAGATTTGAAAACCAGCTCCTTGATTCTGGCATGACGGACTGCTTTCATAATTCTGTTCGGACGGCCCAGAGTTCGGGGAAGAGTCGGATGTTGACGGCTTTACGGAGGAATGGAATGCCGGAGGAGCCGCCAGTTCCAGTTTTGAAGCCGATAATGCGTTCGACGGTGAGGAGATGGCGGACTCGCCAGAGGGTGAATTGTTCTTCGATGTCAACAAGTTTTTCGGCCATTTCATAGGCGTCCCAATTTTCATCGGGATGGGTGTAGATTGTTTTGAATACGGCGGTAACGCCGTCGTTAGATTCATAGGGTTGGCTGAAGTCGCGATTGATTGAGGCGTCTGGGATTGGGAAATTGTTGCGATGTAGGTAACGAAGGAATTCTTCGTAGAGGCTCGGTGCGTTGAGAGTGGCGGTGAGTTCGGCGTGAACCTCGGGATGGTGCTTGAAGACGCCGATGGAATGCGGATCTTTGTTACCGAAGAGGAATTCAATGGTTCGGTATTGATGAGATTGGAATCCAGAAGAGTTTCCGAGAACGCCGCGGAACTGGACATATTCGGACGGTGTGAGGGTTTCGAGGACCGACCACTGTTCAAAGAGCATGCGTTGAACGTGTTTGACTCGGGCGAGGATTTTGAAGCAGGGGCCGAGTTCGTCTCGCTGGACGTAATCAATGGCGGCGCGGAGTTCGTGGATCACGAGTTTCATCCAGAGCTCGGAAGTTTGGTGCTGGATGATGAAGAGCATTTCGTCGTGGTGGTTAGGATTTGAGAGGGGTTCTTGGGCGCTGAGGACTTGTTCGAGGTGAAGATATCCGGTGTAATCCATTCGATTCGTGAAGTCTTGCTGGATGGTTGGCTCGAAGGGTCTGGACATGGTTATGGTTTTACCTTTGGTGAAAGGTGGTTTTATAGGTGAATTTACGCAAGTGAATTTGCTGAATTGGTGTGCATGCAGTTTTCATCAGTCAAATCGTAATCAAGAATTAGTGAAAATAGCGGGTTTTTGCCTGTTGCAATGCCGTCGAGAATGTTAGATACTGACTGTGTCGTTGGGAGGAGCTTAACGACTACCTTGACAAAAGAAACTAGAGTGGATGAGTCGACCGAACCGGTTGGTGGAGAGAGGAGCAAGGCCCATTTGGGCGCCCCGATCAGATCGGTTGACTCGCGCTGAGATTTGTATGGTCTCGCACTTGTAGGGATTTCTGAGCACTAGTTGCTCAGGAGTCCTGCGCAGCTCCCACAGGGAGCGCATTAAGACAGGGCGTGAGCAAGAGCACAAACCTCTCCGATGGCCGACGATCGTTTTCCTCGTCGTCGGTCATTTTTTCCTGAAATTGCTTTAGGAGAAAATGAAAATTGGAGGATGATTTCTCAACCTCCACTCTTAAGCGCTGGACTCAGAACTCCAGCAATTAGCACAAACTCAAACCGATGGCTCGACAGGTTGCTTCCTTTGATCCATCGGTTTCATTATATCCGGAATTCTTGCTTTCTTTGAGAGCAAGATGCTGGTATAAGTGCTGGGTTTGGCAACGATTTGCCTTGAATTTAATATTCAGGGCGAAGGGCGATGAGCCCAAGCTAACGAGAAGAGCAAAAAAAACCGGTGAAGCAGATTGGGTGGATTCGGTTTTGGGGTCAGGTAACTGGCCCTGACA
>JBJXDW010000082.1:0-28833 GCA_046154445.1 Fimbriimonadaceae bacterium
GGAAGACGCCGGGTTTGTATTTCATTGTGGAAAGGGCGTACCAGACGGTGGTATCGCTAGGATTGAGTGGTTGGGTGTAGCCGATGGGGACTTGGGTTGAAGTGGTTCCAGCGTAGTTGAAATTGAATTCGGGGGATGCGGATTGGGTTGTGGGTTGAAAGAGTGAGTTGCTTTTGCAATAGGGGAAGATGGATGCTCGGAGTCCAGGCATGGCTGTGGCGTGAGGGTAGCGGTCGTCGTAGTCAGTCGTGTAGATTATAGTTGCGACTCCAAGTTGTTTTATGTTGGATAGTCCGGGAGTTCGGCGCTCATAGCCCCCTGATTGGGTTATTAACGGATAGAGATTCGCAACGATGATGAAGATGATTATTATAACGACAATGGTAACGGCTTGGATCTTGGATTTTTTCATGATTAGTTTTCTTTGAGAGGGTCTTGGTCGGCGAGGTAGTTGGCGGGGGAGAGGGTGGCTTTGCGGGGGAATTGGGGTTGGATGTAGTGGAGGAATTTTTCAGTTGAGACATGGCGGCTACTACTATCGAAGCTGGACATAACGACACCGTAAGAATTTGAAGAGGTGATTGGGGCATACCAGACGACGGATTGGAAGGATTGCAGAAGTTCTTTTTGTCCGAGGGGCTGTTCGTATATCCAAACGCCTGCGGTGTTGAAATTGAATGAGGGGGAGGTGGAATATTGGGGTATCGGCAGGAATAGTCTACGGTTCTTGAAATATGGGTTAACCATGGCTCGCACAGATGGCATCGAGGTTGCATGTGGGTGGACATCGTCGTAATCGGATGTGTAGATTATCGTTGCGGTCGCGAGTTGCTTTATCTGAGATAGTGATGGGGAAAAAGTTGATGGTTGGCAATTAGTAGCGAAGAGAAAGACAAAGAGCATCCCACCGATAATGGCGATACAGAAAGTGGCAAACGACCAGATCAAACATCCATTTGTACGGCGTGCAAATATGTTGGCTTCGAGGTCGTCTTGGTTTTGGTCTGAAGAAGAGAGGATGCGTGTCATTTTCGCTCCTCGTACAATTGTATGCCAAAATTATTGTAGCTCTAAAAACATTAAACAGTCTACTTTTTAAGCGACTTCTTGGAACTTGCTATTTTGTGAACGGATGATAAGTTCCTCAAAGTCTTTTGACTCTAACGGAGTCGAGAAGAAGTAGCCTTGACCGGTAGCGCATCCGGCTTCCTTGACAAAAGTTTGTTGCGACTCGGTTTCGATACCTTCGCAAGTAACGTCGAGATTCATCGACTGCGCGATAGCAACGATCGCTTTAACAACGACTCGGGCGGATTGATCTTGGTCTAAATTCTTGATGAACGATTGGTCAATTTTGACGGTATCGACGGGAAGTGTGCTGAGAAGTGAGAGTGAGGAATAGCCAGTTCCAAAATCATCAATTGCGAGTTTCATTCCCAATTTGCGGAGTGACTCAAGGGTTTTAATTGTGCCTTCACTATCAGACATGAGATAAGATTCGGTGATCTCTAGTTTAAGATTTTTGGGCCGCAGTCCGGTTTCGAGAAGCGTTGCGCTGACTCTATCAGCAACATCTCCTTGAGCGATTTGGCGGCCTGAAAGATTAACGCTGATCACGAGATGATCAGCTTTGTGAGATTTTCTCCACTCGGCCATTTCCTGACAGACCTTTTTCAAAACCCAGTATCCAATGTCGATGATGAGACCAGATTCTTCGGCAATTGGGATGAAGTGCGCGGGTGAGACGTGTCCAAGGGTTGGCGATTTCCAGCGGCAGAGTGCTTCTGCGCCAATAAGTTCATTTGTCGGAAGATTGTAAAGAGGTTGATAAACGACTGAGAGTTCCTCTTGTTCGATTGCGCTTCTTAAATGGTTTTCAATGGTGAGCCTTTCAATGGCGGCATCTTTCATGGAAGGATGATATTGAATGACTCGACACTTTCCGGTGAGCTTTGCCGAACGCATGGCAAGATCAGCGTTTCCAATGAGTTCATCTGGGTTCTCATCATCTTCCTCTGTATATGCCATTCCAATGCTGGCGGTGCAGATGACCTCGGTACCGCTAACGGGAGAACCGATTTGTAAAGCAGAAAGGATGTTTTCTGCAACCTCTCTCGCTTCGTATTCATGACGAAGATTCCCCAACGTGATGATGAATTCGTCCCCACCGGTTCGAGCAATTTTGTCGTTCGCTCTTACACAACTTTGGAGCCTTTTGCTGATGAGTTTGAGAATCTCATCTCCCCGTTCATGCCCGTAGGAATCGTTTACTTTGGTAAAGTCATCAAGATCGAGAAACAATACGGCGTTGCCCAGTCTTTGGTTCTTAGCTAATTCAATCGCATTCTGAAGATACTTAGTGGCTATGTATCGACTTGGGAGGCCAGTGAGTTTGTCGTGAGAATCAAGGAAATCAACTTTGGATGAAGAAGTGGCAAGTGAATCTTCTAGTGCAGATTTTTTGAGATCAAAAGTTCCATAGGTATCTGATACTGTCTTTAGAAATAGTGCAAATGCTTGTAAATCTAGATTTGGATTCTTAGGATCTATGCCAACTGATGACAACTGTTTCGAGAGAATATAATGCATTTTAGATCTGGCGATGTAAGGTCATCAACTGACTCGAGAACTGGTGGTATTTCGGATCGCACTCCTCATTAGACTCTCTTGAATATTCGGCAATTTGTTGAGAATTCTACAGACTGGAGGGTATCTGGGGAGAGTTAAGCAATGGCGGCAGAGGATTGATCGGAATCGAGGGTGATTTGTCCGACAAAGTTGACTTCGGCTGTGGAAGCGACTTCGTTGTAAGCCATGACGGGAATGGAGATACCGTTTCGTTCGAGTTGCTTGCGTAGAGGAAGTCGAACTTGGGTACTGCAGATCAGCACGGGCTGGACTCCAGAAGCGTTGGCTTGGTCGGTAGCGCCCTGAATATCTTCGACGAGTTGGCGGGAGAGGTTCGGTTCGAGGGCAAGAGTTGACCCGGCGGCGGTATGTTGGATTGATTCTGTAATTGCTTGCTCAAGAGGTGGGTCGAGAGTGATGCAGTGGAGGGCGCCGCTGTCGTCGGAGAATTGGCGGGTGATAGTGCGGGAAATTGCGGATCGCACGAGTTCGCTCATTTGCTCCATGTCTTTGATTCGTCCGGCGAATTCGGTCATGGTTTCGAGGATGGATACCATGTCGCGGATAGGAACACGCTCCCGGAGAAGATGTTGAAGTACTTTTTGGATATCGCCAGTGCCGAGGCCTGCTGGTTCGATTTCTGCGACAACACTTTCGTTAAGGGCTTTGGTGTGATCGACGAGTTTTGCAGTTTCTTGCCGTGAGAGGAGTTCGGCGGCATGGTTTTTGATGACTTCCGTGAGGTGGGTGGTCATCATTGCCGCGGCTTCGACGACGGTGTAGCCGTTACGTTCAGCCATTTCTCGTTGACCAGGCTCGATCCAAAGTGCGGGAAGTTTGAAGACGGGTTCGGTGGTTGGGGTTCCGGCAACAGGTTGGATTACAGTGCCACTATCGATGGCGAGGAATTCGTTGGGGAATGCAGTGGCTTGAGCGACGATTTCACCACGGATTTTGAAGACGTATTCGTTTGGTTTGAGGACGGCGTTATCTCGGATTCGTACGCTGGGCATGACGTAGCCAAGTTCGGTTGCAATTTGTCTTCGCGTTGCTCCGACTCGGTCGGCGAGGTCTCCTCCGGCTCGGACGTCAGCAAGTTTTGTGAGGCTGTAGCCAATTTCGATTTCGATTGGATCGACGTTGACGAGGGCCATGACTTGCTCGGGTCCGGTTGGGAGCGGAGCTTCGTTGAGGATATCGGCAACCGGTGCTGGTTCGGGTTCGCCTGCGATGAGTCGACGGATATTGGGGTTCTTATCACTGATTCGGCTAATGGCGATTAGGCCACCACCAACTGCCAAAAAGAATAGAGTTGGGAATCCAGGGACGAAAGCGAATGCGGACATAGCAACACCGGCGGTCGTAAGGACGCGGGGTTGGTTGAGAAGCTGCCCGAACATGGAGGCGGACATTCCGCTTTCTTGTCCGTTTCTTGTGACGAGTAGTCCAGAAGCGGTTGAGATAAGTAAGGCGGGGATTTGGCTGACCATGCCTTCGCCTACGCTCAGCATAGCGTATGTGCTGAGAATGGTCATGATGTCACCTTCGGCGCGCATGAATCCTAAGATGATTCCGCCAATGATGTTGACCATGATAATCATGAGGCTGGCGATGGCATCGCCTTTTACGAATTTTGATGCCCCATCCATTGCCCCGTAGAAATCGGCCTCAGCTTTGACTTGTTTTCTTCGGGCGCGTGCTTGGTCTTCGTCGATTAGTCCGGATGCGAGGTCGGCGTCGATTGCCATTTGCTTACCGGGCATAGCATCAAGTGTGAACCTTGCGACGACTTCGGAGACTCGGGTTGAACCCTGGGTGATGACCACAAATTGCACGATCATCAAGATGATGAAGCTAATAAATCCGACAACAAAATTTCCGCCGAGGACAAATTCACCGAAGGTTTTAATGACGTGCCCGGCATCACCTTTGCCGAGAATAAGTTTGGTTGCAGCAATACTGAGCGCGACCCGGAGGAGTGTCGTGACGACGAGGAGAGATGGGAAAACACTAAAGTGGAGCGGTTCTTTCACGTTGACCGCGGTCAACATAATGACGACGCTGGATGCCATCGCGATGACGAGTCCGAAGTCGAGAACAGCTTCGGGGAGGGGGAGGATGAGCATCCCGACGATGAGGATCATTCCGAGACCGAGCACGAGGTCGGTGTTTTTTAAGATCTTCGTCAGCATGTCCATTGAGTGGCTTTTTGGGCGTAGTTGCCCGCTATTGGAGAGTATTGGTAGATTTGCGAGGTTGGTTAGGGTGATTCAAACAAGTTACGGGGAAGTTGGGACTGGCGAATTATAGACTGGAGCGTGCCGATTGTAACTTCTTTGTGATTAGGAACAATTACTGTTCGGGCTGAGCCTAGTTTATAGATACGGTGGCTACCCTTCTGACGAATAAACATGAAGCCCTGAGTTTCTAATATTCTGCCAATTTCGCGTCCAGATAGTTTCTTTACACTACCCAACCTTGACCTCTAGTGACTCTATTGTTGGAGGGTTGCTATATCTGGCGGTGATTTCCTCTTTATCTGCGACTTCAAGAAAGAGCTCAATGGCCTCGATGAGATTTGACTTTGCTTCGGCTGGTGACACGCCTTGGCTTGCAATGTCAAGTTCGGGGCAGAGTGAAGAATAGAGTTGCCCTTCTTGCCGGATAATGGCGGTGAACTTCATGGTACTAGTTTATCTGACTCTACGCTTTAAGCGTTCTCATTGGATAGAATTTGTAAATGCTCTTGGAGTTCAGTGGCGAGATTTTTTATTGGCGAGGGCCATCGCCGTTTTATTTTGTGAGAATGGCGGACGCGGAGGCAGCGGCTTTGAAAGAGGTATCAAACCGGGTGACTTACGGTTGGGGGTGTATTCCGGTCGATGTGACGATTGGGGGGACGACATTTTATACGGCGCTGATTCCGAAAGATGGTTCCTATTTGGTGCCTCTGAAGGTGGTGGTTCGGAAGGCGGAGGGATTGGAGGATGGGGAGTTGGTGAGTGTTCGGGTAGAGGTGGCGTTAAAAACCTAAAAGAAGTATCTCACTCCTTGCTCAAATAAGAGAAAAAACAATTTGCTTTACCCCTTCCCGAGTGGGAGGGACGTTCTGAGTAACTAGGCTAGGAGTTCGCGGAGGTTAGAAATTGTGATGTCGGGGGGGATTGATGATTCGGGGAGTTCGTCAGGGCGACCAGAAGCACTTGATGGGGCGACATCGGATGGGCGGCGAATCCATGCGGTTTTCCAACCGTAGGCTTGAGCTGGTTTGATGTCATGTCCGTAGCTGTTGCCGACGAAAAGGAGCTGTTCAGGTTTGAGGCCAACGGATTCTTCGGCCATTCGAAAAATGCGTTCATCCGGCTTGCCGATTTTATGTTCTCCTTCGACGAAAATATGGTCGAAGTATTGGGTGATGTTGCACTTTTGGAGTTCTTGGCGTTGGATGTCGGCGGGGCCGTTGGTGATGATGCCGAGCGGATAATCTTTTTTGAGGGATTCGAGGACTTCGATGGCTTCGGGGAATAGTTCGAGAGCGGCTTGGCGTTCAACGTGGTAGGTGTGAGAGAGTCGCCATGCAAGTTCTTCGTCGAAGATATTGAGGCGTTCAAGGGTGCGGCGCATGAGTTCGACGCGGGTGACTTCGCCGGATTCGCAGTATTTTTCGTACCAATGGGTTTTGCCGATGGTTTCGACGAATTCTCGGAATGCAGTTGACCACTCTTTGAGGAGTTGATCGGCGGTGAATCCGTGTTCGGGGTGGTCATTGAACGCGGTTCGGAGGCCGATCTTTGCGGCGTCCCAGTAGCCACAGAGCGTGTCATCAAGGTCGAAGTAGATGGCCCTGACATCGGCGAACTGGGGTACGAGCATGTTTATTGATTATGGCTTGTTTTTTAGGCGCAGGGAACGTGCGCGTGATTATGTAGACTTGCGCCATGTCCACGCGGATTGAGAAAGATAGTTTGGGTGATGTGCAGGTTCCGGCTGACGCTTATTGGGGGAGCCAGGCGGAGCGGAGCAGAGGACTTTTCCAGATAAGCGGTTTGACGGAGCACCCGACAATGATCGACGCCTATATCATGCTGAAGAAGGCGTGTACGGTGGCGAATGGGGAACTTGGGTTGCTCGAGAAGGCGCAAGTTGATGCGATTGCTCAGGCGGCGGATGAAATTCTTGGCGGCAAGATGCGGGATCAATTCCCGGTCGATGTTTTTCATATGGGCGCAGGGACAAGTTTTAATATGAACTGCAATGAGGTTTTGGCGAACCGGGCAGAGGAAATTTTGGGGGGGTCTAAGGGTGACTATAAACTGGTTGGGAGCAACGACCATGTGAATTATGGTCAGAGTACAAACGATACATTCCCGACGGCGATGCGGGTGATGGCGCGTTTGATGATGGAGCCGCTTTTTGTGCAGGTTGACCGGCTCGAGAAGGCATTGGTGGATAAGGGGGTTGAGTTTGATGGGATTTTGAAGAGTGGTCGAACGCACTTGCAGGATGCGGTGCCGATTCGGTTGGGGCAGGAGTTTGCGGCTTATGCGGCTTCGATTAAGCGATCTCGGCGGTGGCTTGAACTTGCGGCTTGGGAGCTTGAGGATCTGGGGATTGGGGGATCAGCGGCGGGGACGGGATTGAACACCCATCCGGATTATCGGTTCAGGGTGGTTGAGTTGCTGAAAGAGTACACGGGCTTGCCGTTCCGGGCGACGGAGGATATGCGCGAAGCGATGCAGAGTCAACTTTGTATGGCGGGGTTGGCGAGTGGGCTGCGAGTGATCTGTTTGGAACTGACACGGATTACGAATGACTTGCGATTGATGTGTTCGGGGCCGTTGACGGGTTTGGCAGAGATTACATTGCCGCCGGTTCAACCGGGGAGTTCGATTATGCCGGGAAAGGTGAATCCGAGCATGGCGGAGAATATGAATTTAGTGCTGTTCCAGGTGTTGGGGCAATGCCAATCGCTGGACTATTGCGTTCAGGCGGGTCAGCTTGAGCTTAATGTGATGATGCCGAGCATGGCGTTTAGCGCGCAGTTCAGTTTGCAGATTTTAACGAATGCGATTGACACTTATGTTGATAATTGCATTGTTGGGATTACGGCAAATGCGGATCGGTGCAAGCATTATGCGGAGACGAGCCCGAGTTTGGCGACGGCGTTGAATGCGTTTGTTGGCTATAAAGTTGCGGCGGATGTTGTTAAGAAGAGTTTAGCGAGCGGGAAGTCGATTCCACAGGTTGTGCGCGAGGAAGGTTTGCTGGATGAAGAAACTTTGTTGAAGGCACTTGATCCGGCTTTGCTGACGGAACCTGGTATTCCGGGCAGATAATTCAAGAACTATTAAAAATACCGTGCTAACTTGAACGTTTGGCACGAAACTTTCCGTTACAATAGAAGGACGGTCTTGATTTGATTGCAGATCAGGCGTGGATTGAAGTCGTATGAGGAAAAGCCAAAGTTTGATTTTGGGCGCGGTTGCGCTCGCATTGCCAGTTGTTGGATCAGCTATTACCGTTCGAGATAACGTAACGGAAGCTCAGTCGATTGCCTTTGCTTCTCAAAGTCAGTTTGCATCTGTTGGAGAGATTAACGGGGCAAGCGGGGTTTTGATTAGTGATCAGTGGGTCTTGACGGCATGGCACGTAGTTGTCGGTGCGGCGGGGAACCCTTCGAGTTTGAATTTTCGAGTTGGCGGCACTGATTATCAGGCTTCTGAAGTGCGTCTGTTAGCGGATGCTGCCGCGAACTTCAATGATGTTTTGGTTGATGGAAGAGATTTGGCATTGGTTAGGTTGACAAATGCGGTTGTCGGTGTGAATCCCGCTCAGCTTTATACTGGTAGTTCTGAAATTGGAAACACGGCTTCGATTATTGGCTTCGGGAATTTTGGGACTGGCTCAGGCGGATCAATCGGAGGATCTGGTGGAGTTAAGCGCGGGATGCGCAATAGCCTTGATCTTTACACGGTGAATCTTGGTGGTGGCAATATTGATGGTTCGACGACTCGAACTGGTTCAATCCTTTCTGATTTTGATAACAACACATCTGGCGCAAATCAGACTGGTACTCCGAATTGGCTTGACCTTGAGGGGAACTTGGCTGGTGGCGATAGCGGCGGGGCGATGTTCATTGAGTCAAACGGACAGTATCAATTGGCAGGGATTAACTCGTTTGTTGCTGGACCAAATGGGGTTCCACTTGCGGGCTATAGTTATTTATCAGGCTATACGAGCGTAAGTTGGAATCAGCAATGGATTGCATCGACAACGGCGGTTCCCGAGCCGGGAACGATGCTGGTTTTGGCGGGTCTTGGCGCGGTTGCGGCTCGTCGACGGCTTAAGAAGTAAGCAGATATCTGAACCTCACGCCCCTAGTCCCTCTCTCCAGTAAAACGGAGAGGGGGAATTTGTTTTGGTATAGTGGAGTCGTATTGAAGGTGGTCTATGAGAATTTATGGGAAGAACAATTTTCGAAAGGCGAGGATTTATGTGGATTATCATCCGACTGGATGGAATGCGATGTCACTTGATATCGACTACGTTATGGGTGAGGGGGAAAGCTTTCATATCGCTCTCGAAGATTTTTTAGATCAAGTGAACGTGAGATGGGGAGACTTGAGGGAAAATGACGAAGAACGGACTGTTCCATTTGTCGATTTACGAACACCTCTGATTAGGACTGATATTTTTCCTGAGCATTTGGCTCGCTTTAGGCGGGCCTGCGGTCTTTCTAAGAAAAAGATGTCAGAAGAAAGTGGACTATCACTCGCAACAATTGCGAAGATCGAGAAAGAAATCCGAGATGTGCGGTTTGCAGATGCTAATGCATACCTTGAAGTATTGGCCGAGGCGGCGAATTTGGCGGTTGTGTCGGTGGATTTGTACGAATACCCGTGGATCCAAGGAAAAAAATAACATCACACCTAAATCCCCCTCCCCTTTAATGCAGAGAGGGGGGATTTGTAATTAGACAGTTGTTCGGGTTTTGGCGATGACGCTTTCCAGGAACATGTCGTTCGTGGGGGTGCGTTTGAGGAGCTTGATGAGGCTCTCGGTGGCATCGACGTTGTCTTTTGCGTTGGCGAGCATCCGGTGGAGGTGATAGACGGCTTGAAGCGCTTCCTCTCCGGCAAAGAGTTTTTCTTCGTGTCGGGTGCTGGACTTGCGGACATCGATAGCGGGCCAGATGCGTCGCTCGGCGAGTTCGCGTTCGAGAACGAGTTCCATGTTGCCGGTGCCTTTGAATTCTTCAAAGATTGCGTCGTCCATGCGTGATCCGGTATCGACAAGAGCGGTGGCGATGATGGTGAGCGAGCCACCTTCTTCGATGTTTCGTGCGGCACCGAAGAACCGACGAGGACGGTAGAGGGCGGCGGGATCGAGACCACCGGAGAGGGTGCGACCAGACGGGTTGATTGTGAGGTTGCTGGCCCGGGAGAGTCGGGTGATGGAATCGAGAAGGATGACGACGTCACGTCCGGCTTCGACCATGCGTTTGGCTTGTTCGAGACAGAGATCGGTGACGCGCATGTGGTTTTCGGCGGGTTCATCGAAGGTTGAGCTGATGACTTGGCCTTTGACAAAGCGCTTCATGTCGGTGACTTCTTCGGGTCGTTCATCGACGAGGAGTACCATGAGGGCGACATCTGGATCGTTTTCAGCGACGGCCTGTGCGATTGCCTTGACGATGGTGGTTTTCCCAGCTTTTGGCGGGGCAACGATGAGACCGCGCTGGCCTTTACCGATGGGAGCAATGAGATCTACGATCCGTCCGATGATTCGGTCGGGGACGGTTTCCATCTTGAGTTGCTCGTCGGGGAAGAGGGGAGTGAGATTTTCGAAGTCGCGCCGAGAAAGGTTTTCGGGTGACTTGGTGGCGTGTCCGTTGATGCTTTCCACGCGGAGAACACCTTGGTACTTGTCGCCGTCGCCGGGAGCCCGAACCTGGGCGAAGACTCGGTCGCCAGCTTTGAGATTGCTCTTTTTGACAATCGCTTGGCCAACATAGATGTCGTCGTTGGACGGTTGGTAGCTTGGTTGGCGGAGGAATCCCCATCCTTCGTTTAGGATTTCGAGAATGCCTTTTTTGTAATAAGCGCCTTCTTCGCCATTTTCGAGGATCATGAGTTCTTCGATGACTCGTGATCGATCTTGGTCGATAGAAATTTTTTGTTTCTTCGCTAGTTTTGCGAGTTCGGTAGGGCTGAGCTGGTCATAAAAGTTGTAGTCCTTTTCAGGCAAGTTGCTCAGGTCAATAGTTTCGGATTCTCGGGGACGATCTGAACGTGTTCGTCGTCTCATGCGAGATCCGCTGTCGGATTTCCGCGGTCGGAATGTGTGACTCATAGGAGTTTCTTTTGCTCAAACGAAGTGAGCCGTGAATTTAAGGGGAAGTGAGTATCCAGACGTATTGGAAGGTTATTCCGGTTCGCTGGAGGGAACGAGAGCCGCTACATAAGGTAGGTTCCGGTACTTCTCGTTGTCGTCTAGTCCATAACCTACCACAAATTTGTTTGGAATATCAAATCCGATATATTCAACCTGGGCTTCGTGGGTCCTTGCGTCCGGTTTGCTGAGGAGTGATGCGACTCGGAGAGAGTTGGGTTGGCGGGTGATGAGGAGTTCGCGGAGGTGGGAAATTGTCATGCCACTGTCGATAATATCTTCGACGATGACGACATCCATCCCTTGGATATCGAAGTCGTGGTCTTTTTTGAGTCGGACAGAGCCGGTTTGGTGGCGGCCGCCCTCCCATGAGCTGACTTGGATGAAATCGAAGAGAACATCACCGGTCATGTTTTTGGCAAGGTCCGCAAGGAATGGGAATGCGCCTTTGAGGACGCAGAGGAGGAGAATAGGGCCGTCGCCAATATCTTGGCGGATTTGGGCAGCGATCTCTTGAACACGGACCTGGATTTGTTCGGCGGTGAGGAGGGTTTCAAGAGTTTCGTTCATGAGAGTGTGCGGGAAAGGGTGACGGTTGAAGTGGCGGTTTCGTAAAGGGTGATGGATAGGTCTTGGATGTTGGCGGGAGTGCCGATTTGGTCGGCGATTTGGGTGAGAAGCCATTGACCAAGTTCTTCGGTGGTTGGGTGGAACGGCGTGAGAGTTAGTTTCATGCCTTGGCCTTGGAGAAATTCAACGAGGGGCTGGTCGTCTTGGTGGAGCATTGTGGAGTGGTCGAGGTGTTCGATGATTGGGCGGACGATCCGGCTGATATCGCCGAAATCGAAAACCATGCCATCGGAGTTGTTGGTGCCGGTGAGAGCCACAACAAGGCGGTAGGAGTGCCCATGGAGGTTTTGGCATCCTTCGGTGTGGGTTGAGAGGCGGTGGCCCATTTCCCAGCGGTATTCCTTCGTGATTGTGATGGGCTGATTTTGGCTCATCGGGGGTTGGAATTGTGGCGGATTATTGGGTGTGGGCCTGGGCAAATTGGGTGAAAAGGGTTTTGCTAAATGTGGGATCGAGCTTGTTATAGAAATTCATGACGAGGTCGGCTTTCTTGGCGACGGCGGGGAATCTATTGTAAATTCGCCAGAAATCGGGGTCGCCCGAGAAGATGGCTTCGGCAAACATATTGAAATCTTCTTCGACACTTGAAGTTGAGTATTCGGCGAGGAAGCCTTGTTCGTTGAGTTTATCGTTGTATTTGGTGCTGGCGGTGCCTTCTCGGAGGGATTGGGTTCCGTCGCCGCGGTAGTTAAAGTCAGGAGGGTTGGCGGCGATCCAGGCGGAGTTGGGGAAGAGTTGGCTGTGGTTACGGAGGAGAATGCTGCTGAGTTCGTGATGAAATGCGCGTTCAAGAAATTTGAGATTTATATCATCTTGTTTAATGGGAATGAGAGTGAGATAGAGCGAATCGATGTAGTTGGTGCCGCCATAGTTGAGTCCGTAAAAGGAAAGATTTTGAGAGATATAGATGGTTTTGAGGTTGGTTTCGGTGAGTTTGTTGGGGTACTTGGCGAGAGCGTGTTTAATGGCTTGGACAGATGAGGACTCGTCGCTTGGGTTGATTGCGATGGCAGCGGGCTTTATTTCTGGAGTTTGCCAAGCAGTTGGGAAAATTGATTGTTCGGCTTTGAAGCTAATAGTCAGACGAGGGTCATCAAGCCTGATTTCATGACTTGGGATTGAGGTGAAAAGGATAACACCGAGCAGACCGACCATCTTCATTGGAGATTACCGAGGTTTACGGCGGAACTGTTTATGGGGTTGTGAGAATTTTGCTGGATTTATTCCCACTCGATGGTTGCAGGGGGTTTTGAGGTGAGATCGTAGAGGACGCGGTTGACGCCATCGACTTCGTTAACGATGCGCTGGGCAACGTGTTCGAGGAAATCAAAAGCGAATGGGAATGCCTGGGCGGTCATGGCATCCTCGCTAGTTACGGCGCGGAGAACGATGGGTTGTTCGTAGGTGCGTTCGTCGCCCATGACGCCGACGCTTCGGACATCAAGAAGGGCGGCATAGGATTGCCATATTCCCTTGTTGAGCCCTGATTTTTTGAGTTCTTCACGGAAAATCCAGTCGGCATCTTGGGTGATTTTGACTCGTTCGGGGGTGACTTCGCCAAGGATACGGACGCCCAGGCCTGGTCCAGGGAAGGGCTCGCGATCGACGACTTCGGATGAAAGGCCAAGGGCACGGCCGACTTCGCGGACTTCGTCTTTGAAGAGCCAGCGGAGGGGTTCGATGACTTTGAGCTTCATCCAGTCGGGGAGTCCGCCGACGTTGTGGTGGGTTTTTATTTTGCTGGCGGTCGGGGAGCCGGATTCAATGACATCGGGATAGAGCGTTCCTTGAGCGAGGAAGTCGTGATTTTCGAGCACGGCTTTGTTTCGTTCGAAGCAGATGACGAAGTTTTCGCCGATGATTTTGCGCTTTTGTTCAGGATCGGTGACGCCCTTCAGCTCGCTGAAAAATTGATCGTGGGCGTTGATAGTAATGAGATTGGGGTGGAAAGTGCGAGTGAAGGTGTCGTTGACTTGCTCTGCTTCACCTTTGCGGAGGAGGCCGTGGTCGACGAAGACACATGTGGTTTGGTTGCCTACGCTTTCGGCGAGAAGTGCAGCGACAACACTGCTATCAACTCCACCGGAGACAGCGCAGAGGACTTTGCCGTTGCCAACAGTCTCTCGGATTGACTTTAAGGTGTCGTCAATAAAGTTTTGGGCAGTCCAATCGCCTTTGAGTTTGGCTCGATCAAGGAGGAATGATTTGAGCAACTTACGACCGTCTGGCGTGTGGGTTACTTCAGGGTGGAATTGGACTCCGTAGTTGTTTTCGGCCGCATTTTCCATTGCCGCGACGGGGCAAGTTTCGGTTGATGCCGTAATGATAAATCCAGGTGGTACGTGGGTGACTTTGTCGCCGTGGGACATCCATACGGTGTCAATTTGAATGGTTTCAGCGAGTGATCCTCGGAGTCGGGGGCCGAGATGGCGGCGCCCGTATTCGCGTTCGCTCGATTTATGGACTTCACCGCCGAGGTTTTTGGCCATGAGTTGCTGTCCATAGCAGATGGCGAGGACAGGAATGTCTTTGACAAGATCAAAATCGAAGTCGGGGGCGTCTTCAGCAAGGGTGGATTTTGGCCCACCGGAGAGGATGACAGCATCGGGTTTGCGGGTTTGGATGTGCTCGGCGGCGGATTGCCATGGCACCATTTCGGAGTAGCAACCGAGTTCGCGGACGCGCCGAACGATGAGTTGGGTGTATTGCCCACCAAAGTCGATTACGGAAACGAGTTGATGCTCCATTGAAGGTAGGAGTATGGCTCAAATGGGGCATTTCCTAGCAAGTTGGCGGGTTTTTTGGCGGTTGAAAGTCATTGGCCTCGGGATTGCATATCTGGCGTTTGTCACTAAAAGGGAAGTCGAGCAAAATGAAGAACGGAAATCACAAAAAATCTATCTTAACTGTCGGCCTTGTTGTTTTCCTCGTGGGATCAGCGGTCGCAGCGCAGGCGAGTAGCCTTGTGGGATCGATTGAGGTTACGAACTCCTCCTTTACGACGATTCCTCTTCTTTCCTCGATAGCGTTTGCGATTGCTCGCAAACGTGCTTAGTCGAGAAGACACACTTTCTCTCATAACTCAACTGGATTACCGATCCCCCTAGGCTGGAGGGTCGGTTTTCTGGCGTTTGAGGGTGTGATACTTTCTAGTTGTTTATTCATAATTTGGCAGGGTTGTGGTTCCGGGCTTTCGCTGGGAAGACGAAGCATGGGATTAGCCTTTTAGCGTGGTTAAATTGCTCTTCTATAGCTGAGAAGACGCGCCAGAATGACGACCATAAGATATTGGTTTTCTGGCGTTTATTTGTGGGCAATTTTGGAGTAGGCGACTTCAAGACGGTCGGCCATGAGTTCGACAGTGAAATTGGCCTCGTAGTAAGCTTTTGCGGCTATGCCGAGCTTTTCTGCCTTGCTTGGGTTATCCAAGAGGGACTTGATAAGTTGGGCAACAACTTTAGGGTCAGGGGATTCAGGGTCGGTTGACGTGAAGAGTAAGGCAGTCTTATCGTGAGTAAATATTTCGGAAAGTCCGCCATAGTTGTTGGCGACGATTGGTTTGCCGAGGGACATTGCTTCGACGGCGGTGAAACCGAAAGCTTCGCGCCAGATGCTGGGGATGAGGACTACGTCGGCACTTTGCATTGCGTTTGCGACATCGTTGATGTGTCCGTGGAAGTGAGTGCGGTCGGAGACATTTAGAGCCTGACTAAGGAGTTGGAGTTCGCCTCGGAATGGGCCGTCGCCGAACAGATGGAGATGGACTCCAGGGAGGTCTTCTAGGGTGCGGATGGCGATGTCTTGCCCCTTGACCCAGACAAGGCGTCCGAAAACGGCGATGGATGGGGATTGGAGTTCAACCGTACCTGTTGGAATGAGGGGAGGGGATCCGTTGTAGGCGAGGTGAACTTTGCCTTTTGGGATGCCATCCTCAATCAAATGGTCTTGAACAGCCCTTGAAATGGCAACGTATCCGTCGTAGAGTTTTTCGTACAGTTTGGTACGGCTAGGTTTGAAATGGGCGGTGACATGCCGGGTCATGCAAGTGCGGGTTTGGGTGAGCCGCGCAGCATAGGCTGGCATGATGTAATCGGGGGAGAAGTGGGTGATAAGAATATCTGGCTTTTGAGTTTTGAGAATTCGTAGATATTTGGCGAGAATTAATGGGTCGTATTTGTGCAGGAGTCGGGCAGGAATCTGAGTGGCAGTCAGCCTATTTGAGAGTGGTGAATTTTTCGGGGCGGTGACTGTGACTTGGTGTCCCCGGTTAACCATTTCGGTGGTTACGTAGACGATGTATCGCTCGATTCCACCCCAATCTTTGGGCATAGAACTCCCGACGTGGAGTTGGTGGAGTATTTGCCCGGGCATTAAAAGATTTTAGACGGTTTGGGCTTTTGCGGTTGCGACAATTGCTTCTAGTTCGGGCATTTGGGCAAGCATTTGTTTAGCGAGTTCGATTTGGGTGCGGCACCGATCGAGGTTATGGTTTTCTCGGTGGACTTGAAAATATTTATCGCCGTTGATGAAATCGGTGAGGAAGCGGATGCCAATGGTCAGAGTAATGATCGCTCCACAGGCGGGCATGGCGTCCCACTCGGCGGGATGGAGTGATTTGCCAGTGGTTTCGGCGAATCCCTTGATGATCGCGGCAAACTTATCTTTGTCGAAAACGACTTTTGTGAGATCGCGTTCGTCTTCGGCTGCATTGTTGCATGCAGTGCGGATGAGGTCGCCGATATCGAAGAGGACGGTTCCGGGCATGACTGTGTCGAGATCTATCACGGTCATTGCTTCGAGTGTGTGCTCGTTGAAAAGGATGTTATTGACTTTTGTGTCGTTGTGAACGATGCGGATTGCTTCTGGATGATCTTGGATGACTTTCATCAATTGGCCGGCAAGTTGGCGATTTTGGTTGACAAAGTCTAGTTCGGCTTGTGCAAGATCGATGCGGCCGGGAGCAGGATTGGCAAGGGCATCATCAAGTTGTTCGAGGCGGAACAATGTGTTATGGAAATTAGGGATGGTGATGTGGAAATTATCTTGGTTGAGGTCACTTAAGTCGTTGAGAAATGAGCCAAATGCGTGGGCGGCTTTATAAGCGATATCGGGGTTGGGGACGATATCGAACGAAGTGGAATTCTCGACATACTTGAAACATCGCCAGAACTCGCCGTCTTCGTCAAGGTGAAAGTCGAGGCCGTTTTCGTTGGGAACGATTTCGAGGAGACCGGGTCTCCCAGTGTTTTTAGCGTTGACATGATCAAGAACTCGGCGAATATTCTTGGTCATTTCTTCTGGGTTGGGGAAGACAAATTTATTGATGTGTTGGTGGATGTAGCGGTGAGTTTCGCCATCCTTCCGGATAACAGACATATAAGTTCTGTTGATGTGGCCTCTTTCGATCACTTCGTGTTCGAGAAGCTGGCTATTCGCTAAGAAATGCGATGTGACAGGGCTGAGCAATGCCATGATGTTTTGCTTTTGAATACCTTACCAGAGTCGGCTTGGGAACTGACCTGATTGGTGCATGTCGTTGAGACGTTCGCGGACAGCCTCTAGATCTTCTGCATAGGTCATGCCAAACCACTCAGACTGGGAATTGGCATAGGGAACCGCGAGTTGCTCTCTTTGAATTTTCTCATTGATGTAGTCGGGGAGAGTGATTTCGGCGTAACCCTTGTTTTTAATTTGGGTGCTAACGTAATCTCTGAGGTCTTCTTCAATTGATTTGTCGAAGAGGAAGATATTCATTGACACCGGGGTGGTGAGTGGAGTTGAAATATCCGTACCATTCTGTGTACCGGTTGCGTGGTTACCGACTCTCTCGAGGTGATGAGTCTCACTAATTGAGGTGATTAGTCCATCTTGGTTTTCGCATATGGCTCTTGAAACTCCTCCATATTGCGAAAGCGTGTTTTGGAGCAGATAGGGAATTGCTCCAATTTGGGGGTGTTGCTTCGCCAGTGCTTGCGCGGCAGCGAATGATTCTGGCCCGTAATAATCGTCAGCATTAATAAGGATAAATTGGGTGTCGTCGGAGGCTGTTATTGCGGTGAGCAGGGCGTCGGCGGTGCCTCGCGGCTTGTTGTTGATGGTTTCTTGGAGAACGATTTGTGTGGTGATTGGCAGGTTTTTGATTGCGTGTTCAGCTTTATCGCGTATTTCTATTCGCGTTACAAGGATTAACTGGTCAATCCCGTTTTGAATTGCGTTAAAGAGCGAGTAGTGGAATAGGCATTCACCGTTCGGCCCGAGTGGGAAGAACTGTTTGGGTCCACCGAATCTGGTTCCTAGCCCAGCTGCGAGGATGATGAGGGTCATGCCTGCGGTTTCTTTTTATAGCTGACGGCGGGTCGAATGACTTGCTGCTCTTGTTTTGGTTTGCGACCGTGACCAATCGGAGTGAGGTAGGCAACTCCGGCAGCGATACAGAATGCATTTGACTGGAGGTCGGTGAGTTGGAGGAAGCTGGTTCGTTCAGCAAAGCCACGTAGGAAGATTGCAACACCCATAACGATAAGTACCTTGCCGAGGAGTCGAGCGTGACCCTCGGAAAATTTGAAATGACGATACGCACGAACCATAATTGCGCCGAAGAACACCAGGTAGATAATGAGGCCAAAAATGCCAGTCTGCACGAGCATTGTCACGTATACGTTATCAATTCCTCCGGATCGGAAACCGAGGCCAAATATTGGCGAATTTTGCCACGCATCAAGCGCTGCTTCGATAAAGTTCAGGCGACCAGCAGTTGGGTCGTTTGTGTCGAAAGTTCGCTTTTCTATATTTTGGACGGCCGGGATATCCCGGAATGCCGTACCAAAAGCAACAATCAACAAGACAATTGAAATACCGCCGAGGAATCCTCGGAGAGAGTATTTTTTGGGATTTTCAAGTAGATTTAGAAAATATATGACGATGAGTGCGGCTAGGCAAACAACGATGGCAGATCGTCCTTGGGTCATTAAGAGTGCATAAGTTCCGAAGCCGATTGATGTCCATTTGAGCCCCTTATTGATATCCTCGCTAAGAACGGCGACGTAAACACTCAAACATCCAAAAAGCGCAACGAGGTTAGGGTGGAGCCAGTTTTCGAACAAAACCCGTCGCGGGGAGAATGGCGTAATCCCTTTGCCTAGGAAGAAGATAACGGAAGCGATAGTAATGATAAGCGAGCCATAGACAAGCCATTTGAGTATCTGGTTTATGGGCGGTACTTTACTCTTCATGATGCATCGTGGAACGATGATAAAAACGACCACAAGGCGCAAAACGGTCACACCTACGAATGCGATGATTTCAGGCAATGTTCGCCATGTATGGCCCACAAAATAGAGGCCAGGAACGCCGATTAATGCAAGGGATAGGGCAAAAACTTGAAATCCAAAAATGCCAGTTTTGGGTTTAATTTGCCATTCAGCATAGATTGCAACAACCGCAACGAGAAGCCATACTGCAACAAATGTGGTTTCAACATCCATGCCGAGATAGGAAGCGGCAATGAATGCGCTGGGCATGATAACAAAAATACAGAATGCAACGGCGGAAAATAGTTTTTCGACGTTGCCCCGTGCTCGAATTTCACCCCTTAAATAAGGTGCAGGAATTAGGAGTTTTTTATTCGAGGATGGTCGGGTTGACATAAGTTCGTTTGGATGCTGGCGTTTTTAAGAGATTACCAGAACCCACACGGGAGATAATCGGGCGACTTCCCTGATTCTTCCTGGTTAACTTTAGGAATGTCGCCCTTAAGGACGGAGTTTCAGAAAGTTTAGCCCCCGTTATTTGGATTTTGTTTTGGAAGTACGGCCACTTTCTTCTCCTGTTTCGGAGGATTTAGACGGAACGACTTCATTGCCGATACTCGGGGCGATGTCACCCATTACTTCCGGGGCAGCAACCTTTCCCATTGTAGGTTCGGCTTGTTCTGGTTGGGCTTCGGGTGCGACTGTCTCTCCGACAATGTTTTCTGGTTGGGCCGGGGTTCCTGTTGTTGTTTGGTTATTGGGTTGGGAATAAGGGACGGAAGCCTTACCGGTGAGATGGGATTGGGATTCGCAGCCAGTCATTGGAATAAGCGTAAGCGTGGCTGCACCGGCTATCGCGACGCGTTTCATCCAGCCTGATTGCGTTTTGAACGCTCCGTTCGCTGCTTGTTGAATGCGGATACAGACAGAATTGCTCGAGTGACAGAGGACTTGTTCGGCTTCATCGGCGGAGAGTTCGCTTATGTTGTGGACGGACTTGTTACATTTATCGCAGTGGCGAGATTGTTGGCCGCCGGTCATGTCGTTCCAGTCAGCAGGGCATGGCTTGTTGATTTTTGGATCCATGCAGGGTGAGTGTTGCCCGTTCCGGTAGTAGTTCAAACAATTTCAAGAATTTCTAGGGAAAACGAAAATGAGTCTCCGAGGTGATTTGCGGAGACTCAATTGAGCTTAAGGTTAATTAGTCGTTGACGTTGATCGGAATATTCGCGACAGCGGCGCCACCTTTTCCATCGTAGACGTAGGCAAAAATTCTGTATCCGCCTTTCTCATTCGGCATTTTAAATGTGGCGTCTAATTGGGAATGTTTGAGGAGAGCCTGTGGGTGCTTGGGTGGTACTTTTTCATCTTGTCCGCCCGATAGATAGACCTCGGTTTCGCCGACCAGAACCCATTTTACGGTGAGAGGATCGCCGTTAGGATCAGTCGCTTCAAGTTTTGCGTTAACAACTTGACCCTTGCTTAACTGGGTTGTCGTATCGATTTTTAGACTTTTTATGAGTGGACAGAGATTTGCGGGTGGTTTGCCAGTCCAGAATTCTGTCATGACGTCGACGGGGCCTACTTTTGTGCCGTCGGGGAGGAGCATCCCAAACCAGGTCGAGGTTGCTTCTTGCTTATTCCCCCAAAGGAAGGCATAAGCACCGAGGCAAAGATTTGGGTTGGACAGAACGGCGTTCTTATATGCAGTTCGATAGGTTTCCATTTTCTCAGTGCTGGTTTGCTCGATTGGTGCTTGCCATTCGGTCTTAGCGACTTCCCATTGGCCAAGCGGTCCGAACTCTGTTATGACGTACGGTTTTTTGCCCCCGGCTTTGCCGTATCGCTCGGCGACTGATGCGGCGCCACCATAACTGTTAATGCCCATGATGTCGATATCTGGGCAGTATTTGTTGATTCCAGGCACGCGGCCAGCACCAATTTCTGCGGTGACGGTCATTGTGGGATGGTTTGGATCAATTTCCTTAGCGGCTTTTGCGATATCGTTGATCGCTATATATACGTTTGGGTCATCGGCATTACCGTAGCTTTCCATTTCGTTGCCGAAAGCCCACATAAGAAGAGCCGGATGATCCTTAAATTCTTTAACCGCTTCAAGGGATGCATCAAATTGCCGTTTTACGGCGGCTTTGTCGGAATAATCGAATGAACCTGAGTGTTGGAGCCAAATTCCTGCAGTAACTTTTATGCCGTGCTTTTGGGCTTCATCGAGGGTTTGTTTGAGTTGGTCAGCCCCCCAGGTTCGAACTGAGTTGCCACCGCATTCTGCAAGCAAGCTCATTGATCCCGTTCCTCCAGCACCCTTAATAAAGTATGGTTTGCCGTTGACGGTCAGGCTAAATTTACCATCTGTGTTCACTATCCGAACTACGGAGGGAGCGTTATTCGAAAGGGTAGATGTGGATGTGGATTTTGAGATCGTCATGAGAAGGAGAGGAAAAATCATGGGCTGTGTCCGAAACGTTTCTCAAGTAATAGTACGCGAAAATGATCAGAAAACAGTGTTGCTTTTAAAAAAGTTATAAAAAAGTTGGCATTTTGGACAAATTTGTGTACAATACCGACATCGCGATGGTGAGAAACGTTTCGCAAGTACTCAAATGGCAGCAACAATCAAGGATATAGCGAAAGCTCTTAACGTATCCGTTAGCACGGTGAGCTATGCGCTCAATGGTGGGCCACGATCTGTGCCAGATGAAGTGAAAGAGAGAGTTTTTGCCGTTGCGCGTGAACTCAATTACCGTCCTAATCGCTTAGCCAAATCAATGGTGACTGGTCGGATGGATACGATTGGTATTGTTCCTCCGCAAATCACCGAAGATGCTTTTTTGAGTCCTTATCTGCACCTAGCACTCAATGGAATTGCCAACCAGGCGCGAGTTCTTCAACAAGACATGTTGCTTTTTACTCGTCACGATGATACAGAGTGCGAAGAGATGATTTCTGTCCTGGTTGACGGTCGGGTTGATGGGGTTATCTTTATTGCTCCGCACTTTAACCATAAAACTGTTGAGTTGGCGACGAGCTTGCACATTCCTTGTGTGACAGTCTCTGGGGCAAAGTTGGATGGGGTTGCTGGTTTTACGGCTGATAGTGAGAACGGTATTCACAGTGCGATGAATCACTTATTTGAATTAGGACATCGTAAGATCGCTCACGTCGCTGGGCGGCTTGATATGCAGGATTCAGTGATTAGGATGCAAGCTTATCAAGCGGCTCTTCGAAACGCAGATATTTTGTACGAAGAAAACTGGGTTGCGATGGGGCAATTCGTTATTGATGGGGGTCGCAAAGCAATGCGTCAGTTCTGGGAGCTTGATGATAAGCCGACAGCTGTGCTTTGCGCGAATGATGAGATGGCAATCGGGGTGATTGCTGAGGCTCATGAGCTTGGAATTCGGGTGCCCGACGACCTTAGTGTTGTTGGGTTTGATAACTCACCTTCGGGACTGCAAATTTTCCCGAGTTTGACTACGGTTCGACAACCAATAGGCGAAATGGGGGCGGCAGCAATGCGGGCACTTTTCGAACTGATTGAAGGTCGAACACCGAATGAAAAGACAGATTTTCAAACGGAACTCGTCGTTCGAGATTCCACAGGTCGTCCAAAGGAGGACAGAAACAAATGAAACATAAGAAAAGTGCATTTACACTCATTGAACTGCTCGTCGTCATCGCGATCATTGCCATTTTGGCAGCGATCCTCTTCCCAGTGTTTGCTCAAGCTAAAGCTGCGGCAAAGAATATCAAATCAGTTAGTAACATGAAGCAAACAGGCACTGCCCAACAGCTTTATCTTGGTGACTATGATGATACTTACCAACAAGCGGGAACCATGAATGGTAATGGTGCTTCTTGGGGAACTGGCGCTTGCAATGCTTCGGTTGGTTGTCCGAGTTGGGATACTTTGCTGATGCCTTATATGAAGACGTTTGAACTTTTTTCCAGCGACTTCGATTTGGCACCTCGTACTTTCAGCCCGTTTGGTCAACAGCGCCGGAGTTTCCGTGTTGCTGCCAACGTGATTGGCGGTTGGGCAGGGATCAATACTTGGGATGGCCAAGACTATGGATTTAAGCCTAAAAGTGCTACCTCCATACCAGCGCCAGCTTCGACGATTTTGCTCACAGAGCAGCGCAACGCTTCTTCAACAAATTGTACGTGGTGGATTGGTGCGGCCTTTTTTGAATGTGGAGTATGGGAAGCACGATCTACGAACACCCTGTCGAACGATGATCCGGTTGCCTATGGTGCGAGTACTGGTCTGGCCAAATATGCAAGCGGGATTGACTTTGCGCATGCAAACCGGGCGAATTACACCTATGCTGATACTCATACCAAGAGTCAAGCTAAGGGCTACATTTTCCCTGGTTATGAGCAGCGTAAAGGGGCTGGGCAGGCGATTGACCTTACATTGAAAGGCGTTTGCCTTGACGCTGATCCGTTTACACAAGCGCCAACCGACTGTCCGGTACCGCAACAATAAATTGATGATCATGATGGCGAGGTTCGTTTAGGGTCTCGTCATCCTTGACTTTAGAATAAAAAATGAAGAAACAGCTTCCGCTTCCCGCCGTTATTGCTGCCGTTGTCGCCGTGCTTGCCGTTGGCATCTTTTTTTTGATGCAAGCGGGTAAGAGTGGCACCGAGTTTGAACCTGCACCAGTGACAGGCAAAACGCCCGACTACATTTTGCAATCCCTGCCACCAGAGCAAAGGGCAAAGATTGAGGCGGATGAGAAGCGCATGGGGCTTGATAAAAAGGCGCAGGAAGTCGCCAGTCAGCCTCAGGGTAACCCCTACGCCGGAAAGTAGTTAAAGAAATTAGCATGGAGCAGCTGAGGGTGCGGTTCCATGCATTTTTTCAGTGGAATTGGCGGACTTCGACGGGTGCTTTGCAGGCCAATGCGGCTTTGCGACCCCAGTTGAGAGCTTCTTCCATTGAAGCGACTTCAAGAACCCAGAATCCACCGACGTGTTCGTCGGTTTTTAGGTAAGAACCGTCACTTGTTGATGTTTCTCCATTTTGGTTGATGGAGATTGATTTCGCGGTACTGGCATGGTGCAGTCCACCGACGAAGATTCTGATTCCTGCGGCGACCATTTCGTCATTGAGCTCATCGATTGCTTGGCCCATTTCTTTCCCTTCAGTAGATGGGTCGTAGTTGTCGGCGTGGTGGATTGCGACGAGAAATTTCATAAGACTCTGCTCCTTAGGTAAGTAGTTTGCCAAATTTTGCCACAGAAATAGACATTACTATTCTTTTCTTTGTGTGAAACTGTCCATAACTATTGACATATCAAAATCGTCGAGTATTATGGAAATATCGAAAGGAATCACGCTTTGATTGCACTCTCGGCACTTTCTCAGGAAACGCGGCTTGATGCTTTTCGCATTTTGATTGAATACGGATCGGAGGGATTGCCGGCGGGGCAATTGGGAGAACGATTGGGGGTTCCTCACAATACTCTTTCATTTCATCTCTCGCACTTGAATCAAGCTGGACTTGTGAAGTCGCGCAAAGAGGGACGCACGGTGATTTATAGTGCGGATTGCGATGTGGCAAAGGGGTTAGTTGACTTTTTAATTGCAAATTGCTGTGTGAGGATGGAATCCGAGGGAAGTTGCGGGGTCAATTTGATCAAAGTCGGAGAAATAAAGAAATGAAAATATCAGAACTAAAAGGACATCTTGCGAAGCTTGAGGCGATCAGCTTTCGCTTGCCGGATCAGAGTTACTTGCCCGCTCACTTCCATGTAACAGAAGTTGGGCTTGTGACCAAACATTTTATTGACTGCGGGGGCGTTGAGCGAAAGGATGTAGTCGCGAATTTTCAGCTTTGGGAGGCGGATGATTTTGATCATCGGCTTGCGCCGCAGAAATTTATGCGCATCTTGGAACTATCGACGAAAATTCTTGGTGAGAACGACGATTTGGAGATTGAGGTTGAGTATCAACAGGATACGATTGGCAAGTTTGGGTTGGATTTTGACGGAACGGATTTTGTTTTGACTTCGAAGCGAACGGCATGTTTGGCGCCGGATCGGTGTGGGGTGACGACTCTACGTGTGGTAAGCGAGGAGTGTTGTTCGCCGGGAAGTGGTTGCTGTTGATGAGAGAATCTTTGAATGAAGGCAGGCTAAACTCTTCGTTGGTTTAACGATAGTTTTAGCCTGCCTCACTTTGATTAGTTGCGCTTTCGGCGTATAGCGGCGGCAGCTATAGTTCCAATGACGAAAATACTCATTGGTTCTGGAACCGGATTAGCACCAATTAGATTTTGGTAGAGGTTGCCATTTGTGCCATGCTCCGTTGCTTCATAAACATCGAGGTTTAGTGACTCTGGGCCGGCACCTGTTGTAAGAGCAAGGTACGTTGCGGTCTGAGTTGTGATGGCGGAAGAAGCACTGGTTACTTTGAAGTTTCCGGTTGAAATTCCATCTGCGCCATCAGTGATGATGTCCCACAGGGCGATTTGGAATGCTGCAGCTTCTGTCGAGTCATTGATAGTCGTCCACGCATGGGAAAACAAGTTCGCAATCATGGCACTGTTCGCAACGGAACCGGCACCAACGATATTTGCATTGTAGTTGTAGCCTGCTTGGTTAGAATGATCGAGATCAATGCAATAAAGATTGATTGCGGATCCACCATCGACTGAAACGCTTTGAGCACCCGCATAGACGGTTACATTTTGGGCGTTGTGGTTGATTGTGACGGTCTCGTAAAGGCCACTAGCCATACCATTGATGTGAAGTGTGACGGCATGTGCGCTCACGACGAGGCAACTCGCCATAAGCGATGTGATGAATATTTTGTTCATTTCTTTCTCCTCCCCGACTTGACATCCAGTGATGCCAAATTAATCGGTTCGGCAAATTATGGAATAAATTTGTTAAGCAAATGTTTCCCTTGTTAGTTTTCCAGTAGAAATACTTGGAATCCGGTTTTTAGGAAGGGTCGTTTTCGGGGGGTAAGTGTTTCTTTGTGCCCAGATGATCTATGTCTGCTTTAAAAAGTAATTTGACCAACTAGTATTCGGGAGTGATCCCATGTATATTTTAATTGTGTCTTTGACATAGAGGAAAATTGAATGAGATTTTTGAGAAGTCGATTTTGCGCATCTTGTGCGTTTGCCTTAGCAATGGTGGTGTCTGCATCTGCAGCGGTTGGAGATCAATGGATTGTTTCTGGGTGGCCACAAGTAGACGGAACATGGCTGTTTGACTATACGGAAGGAAATGCATCGGCAACGAACGGTCGCGCTCTGAATTTTGGTGGAAACACGGCGAGCTTGATGGTGTCAGGCATGGATTTTGACAATCAGAACAGATTGTTCGCGATGACGTCTTCAGGTTTTTATGAAGTTGCGACAGCTACGGGTGATTTGACATTGCGCGGTGCCTTTGGAATAGGGATTGAAGGTGCAGCTGCCTATGATCCGAGTCAAAACCGGTTTCTTGTTGCGTCAGGGTTTGGAGGCATTGAAGAAGTGAACATGACAACTTTTGCTCACAATTCCATTTCTCCTTTGACAGGAATTGATGATGTGTCTGGCATTGCGGTAGAAAATAGTGGACGAATTTGGATTTTGGCGTCGAACGGTAATGGTTCGAACAACATGGAATTATATGAATTGCAGGGTTCTACACCAGTTAGCTACGGCAATTTAGGAATTAGTGCGGCTGGTGTAATTGCGGGCTTTGATGTCGATTCAGCAGGGAATTTGACAGTTGTTTCAGGGAATTCGTTGTACCGCGTTTCAACGACATTTGGATCGCCTACAGCCACTCTCGTCAGCACTTTTAACAATACGCAAGGCATCTATTCGGGATTGGCGCTCCAATCTGTTCCTGAGCCTTCAATGGCACTATTTGCAAGTTTCGCATTGATTCCAATGATGCGAAGGCGTCGAAATCGGAAGTGAAGTGACTTCACGTGAGTCGATTTTCCTCTACGAGGGGAACGGTAAGTTAGATACTTGCCGTTCCATGTTCCATTTCCATGAAACATTCAGTTTATGCGCGAAGACAATTTTTACTCAACATCAACACAAACTCTCACTCATTGAATATGAGTGTAATGGAGCCACTTAGTGGAATCGAACCTCTGACCTGCTGTTTACGAAACAGCTGCTCTACCGCTGAGCTAAAGTGGCCCTCTAGCCTTGGCATTATGGAAGATTTTGGTGGGTTGGGGTCAAGTCTGGAGGAAAATCGGGGACTTGGGGCCGGTTGGGGTGATTCGATGGGGTGTTTGCCGCCGTATAATAAAAGCAGAGACAACTATGGCAGATGCATTTCCGATTAGACGAGTAGACAATGTTCGGCATTGGGTGAGCAACGCGCGGCAGGCGGCGTTCTTCTATCAGCACACCTTTGGATTTTCGATCACGGGTTACCGGGGTTTGGAGACGGGGGCAAAGGATCAGGTGGACTATGTTTTGGAGCAGAACAATATCCGGTTGGTGTTCAGTGCGCCGACACGCCCTGGTCATCCGATGGCGCAATTAGTGGCGCAGCACGGCGACTTTGTTCAGGACATTGCCTTTGAAGTGGATGATGTTGACTGGGCTTACAAAGTAGCGATTGAGCGCGGAGCTGAAAGTTCGGTTGCACCTTATTGGATGGAAGACGAACGCGGCAAGGTTCGTCATGCGGCCATCAAGACATACGGAGATGTTGTTCATAGTTTGATTAATCGCGACGAGTTCACCGGTGACTTTTTGCCTGAGTTTGTTGAGCGCAATGAGCCGGGCGATCCGATTGGATTGATTGAGATTGACCACTGCGTGGGGAACGTTGAGTTGGGCAAAATGAACGAGTGGGTGAAGTGGTATGAGGATGTTCTTGGGTTTAAGAACCTGATTAGCTTTGACGACAACGATATTTCGACGGAGTTCACGAGCTTGATGAGCAAGGTGATGGCGAGCGGAAATGGCCGAGTGAAGTTCCCGATTAATGAGCCCGCGCCAGGCAAGAAGAAGAGTCAGATTGATGAGTATCTGGAGTTTTTTGGTGGTCCGGGGGTTCAGCACGTGGCAATGTTGACGGACGACATTGTTCATACGGTGAGTCGGTTGCGAGCACGTGGTGTTCCGTTCCTCAGTGTTCCTCGGAGCTACTACGATGAGCTTGAGGGCCGGGTTGGCAAGATTGATGAAGACATTGAGGTGCTCGCGGATCTTGGGATTTTGGTTGATCGTGATGACGAGGGGTATTTGCTCCAGATCTTTACGAAGCCGATTACGGATCGCCCGACTTTGTTTTATGAGATTATTCACCGGAAGGGTGCTCAGAGTTTTGGCAAGGGCAATTTTAAGGCGTTGTTCGAGTCTATTGAGCGCGAGCAGGCGTTGCGCGGGACATTGTAAGTTCCGTTCACTTTGGCAACCCCTCCCTAACCCTCCCCAGCCTTGGGGAGGGAATTGGTTTGACGTTATACTTTTTTGGTGGCGTTATCGGAGTTAGCGGAAGAGTCGTTTGCAGCGGTTGAAGGGTTGTTGGCGGCAACGGGGGCGGTTTATGAGAACGAAGGGGTAGTTTGTGAGCGGCGGAGCAGTTCGATGGAAGTTCGGATTGCGGGGGGATTGGATGTTCGGGTTTTTGACGAGGGGGAGGATGTGATGGTGAGCTGCGAGCGGTGGCACACGCATTGTGAGGATGCGGTGGAGGCGGCTTGGTGCGTGCGGTGGTTGATGTCGCCGTTTTCGCGGATCGTGCATGAATTTAAGGGAGCGATTTTGGCGGCGGTTTGGGTGGAGCGGTATGCGGCGGCGGGGTGGGAGGGTTTTGAGCCGGTTTATTTTTTGAACCCTGAATATGCGCCGGAGTGGGAGCTTGAGCCGGGTCAGCGTTGGTTTCGGCGGATTTATCATCAAGCGGCGGTGCCTTTTGATGTTGATTTGGCGTC
>JBJXDW010000083.1:0-118173 GCA_046154445.1 Fimbriimonadaceae bacterium
TATCGAAGACCCCAAGGGTGGCGTCTTCAAACTGACTGAATCACTCAGCGACAAATACCCCAAGCAAGTCTTTAACAGCCCACTCGCCGAAGCCACGATCATCGGTGTCGCTGTCGGGCTCGCAATGTACGGCAAACGCCCGGTTTTCGAACTCCAATTTGTCGACTTCTTCTGCCCCGCCATGAACCAAATCATGAGCAACGTCAGCACAACTCGCTGGCGCAGTTTCGGCGAATGGCCGACCCCCATGACGATCTACGCGCCGTACGGCGCCTATCTCCCAGGAGGGTCGCTCTGGCACAGCCAAAGCAACGAAGCCTACTTTGCCCACACTCCAGGACTCAAAGTCGCCATCCCTTCAACTCCTGAAGACGCCGCCGGCCTCCTCTGGACCGCAATTCACTCCGAAGACCCATGCTTCATTTTCGTCCCTAAGCATATATTCCGCAAGCGCGTGGATGTGAATAGCGTTGAACCCCTCGGATTTGGCAAAGCTAAAATCCTCCGCGAAGGCAGCGATCTCACCATCGTCACCTACGGCAACACCCTTGAGCTCGCAGTCGAAGCCGCCGAAAAACTCGCCGGACAAGCATCCGTAGAAATCATCGACGTCCGCTCCATCGTGCCCCTCGATGTCGAAACCATCGCCAAATCACTAGAAAAAACCGGCCGGCTCGTTGTCATCCAAGAAGACACCAAAACCTGTGGTTACGGGCAACACATCCTTAGCGAAATCACGTCCAACCCGGAAACGTTTAGCTACCTCTACAGTAGCCCGCAATTCGTAACCCGCCCTGATGTCCATATCGGCTACAACCCAATCTACGAATACGCCGCGCTGCCAGACATCAACGATGTCCTCACCGCCTGCCGAACTGCTCTGGATTGAAAACCCTCACTTTGCGTGGCCCGGGTGGCAACACCCGGGAAACTCTAATGATGTTTCCGACTTGCAATACAAGCACTGCAATACCGGCGAATCTACATTAACTCAAGAAAATCAACAAACTCGTCGTCCCCTTGAAGATAAGCCGAGGCACTTGACCATTTATAGTCTTCTGCAACTTGGACAATTCCAGCCTTGACTGGATTGTTGTGGATATATCTAAGCGAATTAGTAGCAAGTTCAACACTATACACATTGCGATCGAAACCTCCTCCCTGCTGCCAAATACGCACTGCTCCCTCATTAACACTAAGTCGGTCAAGAAAGCCAATTGATTGATCCGCCTTCAAAATTCTCTTAATACCAATCGCACTTCTCGATTTGATAGAATGCAATATCGAGCTCATCGAATAAACAGTTTCCGTAGGATTAATCAGAAGATGCACATGATCAGGCATAAAGCAATAACCTAGAAACAAAAAGGAATGTCGTATCTTTGCTTCTATAATCATCTGGAGCAATTCCATTGCGCACAGGTCGTTCGACAAAACGGGAACTCTTCCAAATGTTGAAAATGTTAACTCATGCAGTTGACCCGGATCATTATAAGACACACGATTACCCATCGCATAAATTTACCCTGGGTGTCGCCATCCAGGCCATGCAGATAGTGGATTTTCCGCTACAATATCCTTATGCTGAAACCTATTCTCTCCACCACCCTCCTCGCCCTCACCTTCGCCGCCCACGCCCAAATTTCCCTCCCCAAGCCACAAATCCCCATTCCTGGACTCGACAACCTCCTCAAAGGCGAAGCTCCCCTCAGCACCACCATCAAAGACGCCAAAATTTGGGGCTGGCCCAACCTCGCCCAGGTCAATCTCTCGAACCCCACAATTCTCACCGACGCCGATCGTGACGATAATAACCTCTTCACCCTCAAGCCCGGTCACTACAAAATGACCATCAAGTCGTTCTGCGGCAAAGGCTACACCTACGGCCCCACCCAAGGCGAAGGTTATGTTTGGGGGCCATGGAAGGGATCAAAAGCAAAATTCCTGCAAACCCTTTTAAAGGCATACAATGCAAAACCCGAAGTCCCGCAACAAAATGTCCAACTCCTCATCTGGTCAATCCTCGCCCGCGTCAAACCCCAAGACATGAGCAACGAAGCTAAATCCGCACTCCTCGCCTTAGTCGGACAAGATGGCATGAACGTCCTGAAAGATGGGGCCGCCGATTATTTGACCGGCAGAATGGCCGACGAACTCTACAAACGCGCCAGCAAAGAACTCCGACCCCTCCTCGAATACGATAACAAAATCCGCGGACTCAGCCAACAAGCGAACGCATCGTACGAGGAATTTGAAAGGCTATCAGTCCTCCAGGCCCCCGAAAATCTCAAATCCGAGATCGCCCGAGGCGTGTGGAATATCTCACCAAAAGGCTACATGATCCGCTATCAACCCCACGGTTACAATAAAACCGATGTCGAAGTAATCGTCCCCAGAATCGCCCAATTCACCCGCGATTCAATCCGCCGAGTCACCCAAGTAAGTTGGGACGACGGCATGAAGATCGAAATCGCCTATTCCGACAAACCTGCCCAACTAATCTCCGGAGAATCCGATCTAAAAGTCAACTTCGTCAGCCAAGTCAAAATCACCATGCCCGGTTCGTCGGAGCCCATCGTCAGTACAAAAGAAGACTACGTTCTCACCGGAATCCCTAAAAAGAAAAAGGCTGATCTCAGCCTCAAAACCCTGCAACTCCGCCTCTTCAGCGCGACCCCGTTCCAAGACTGGATGGGGAGAGTCGAAAGAGCCCGCGATCTCCACGACCGCATTGAAACCTATCAAGAATGGTACGAGAGAACACAACGCATCGAACGCGGCGATGAACCCTCCGAAGGGGTTTTTGACTCAAACCACATCAGTGACCTCATCGACTCCCTCTTCGGAGGCTCCGATGACCGACTCGAACAAATCGGTGAAACTCACGGTCGCCTCGCCGAACACCTCTCCCACGCCACCACTCTCCTCGACAGCCTCCCCACAACGTCAACGGTCGATCCTGGAGAAGGCATCGCCACTCCCGGCGCTGGCGGCCACCAACTCATCCTAAACTCCACCAACTCATGGTGAATCTGAAAAACGCATTCGCGGACTACATCCCAATTTCCCTCCCTAAATCTGGGGAGAGCTTGCCCTGCACTCGATGCGGGGGTGGCCCGCAAGGTCCGGGAGGGGTTGAATGCTGACTACTAACATCAGCGATCCGGTCGCCATCTACATCCACACGCCATTCTGCCCCAGCAAATGCGGCTACTGCGATTTCAACAGCTACGCCCTTTCCGGCGACATCATGGCCCGAACAACCGCCGCCACAATCAAAGAAATCAAAGCCAGCCCCCACAAGGGTCGACAAGCCAAAACCATTTTCATCGGCGGCGGCACCCCCACCTATCTTCCCACCGACCAACTCCTTGCCATCCTAGAGGCAGTCACCGAAAGCCATCCACCTACAGAAGACTGCGAAATCACCTCCGAAGCCAACCCCGGCACAATCGACTTTCCCAAATTCGATGCCATGTTCAAAGCCGGATTCAACCGACTCTCCCTCGGCGCCCAGTCATTTCAAACCCACGACCTCATCCAACTCGGTCGAATCCATGCCCCCACTCACATCGTCCAAGCCGTGCAAACCGCTAAATCCGCCGGATTCAAAAACATCAACATCGATCTCATGTTCGCCCTCCCCGGACAATCCCTCTTCGCCTGGGAACAAAACCTCCGCACCGCCCTCGAACTAAAAACCCAACACCTCAGCCTTTACTGCCTCACAATCGAACCCAACACCCGCTTCTACCGCCACAACCTCAAAGGCATGCTCCATCTTCCCGACGATGTCCAACAAACCGAAATGTACGACCTCGCAATAAAGCTAACTAAGGAGCACAATCTTGAACAATACGAAATATCCAATTTTGCCCTCCATGGCCTCGAATCTCGCCACAACCTCGCTTACTGGCACTCCGAAGAATATCTTGCTTTCGGCCCCGGCGCCGTCGGTTGTTATCAAACCGATAAAGGCAAGTATCGCTACACAAACTTAAAACATCCCGAAGGATATTCGTCTGCAATGGAACACGGTCAAGCTCTCCATTTCGAATCAGAAACCCTCACTGAAGAAGACAACAATTTTGAACGAATCATGATGGGCCTCCGGCTCAACGAAGGCCTACCAACTACCGATCTCCAACTCGACCCAAAGGGCCTCCAAAAAACTCTCGAACGCAACTGGATCGACCAGTCAAACCAAAAGCTCACGCTCACAAGAGAAGGTCGCCACTTCTGTTCCGAAGTCGCTATCCTCCTTTGTCCTTAAACCGGCGCACCTTGCAACCGAAGAATCCACCCAATGCCAACGGCTACCAGTGTAATCCCCGCCAAGATCAAGGCAATAACTCCATATTTGCTCCCCGCCGATTTCAACTGAACCGCATAAACCATCGCATAAATGGCAAAAATCATCCCAAGCCCGTGGAAAACAAAAAACAGGATGAGGGCAGCCGCACAGCGAGCGACAATCCCCCAAAATACACCCGAACTTTCAATACTATCAAAAAATCCATTACCGGTAGTCCGCGGATAAGCCGCTGGTGCAGTGGGAGGCGGAACATGCGCGTAAGGCACCTCCGAAGGGACGGCAGCGAACAATCCCGGAACAGAATTCGCCACCATCATCTGTCCCGTCGCAAAATTCTTGAGCTGAGAATCCGCAGTAAGCCGACCCTCACTTACCCACACCTTCAATGTATCTACGTTAGCCGGACCATATTCTGCTCCGTCTGGACCAATAACCATGTACTCCATAACGCAACAATCCTACCTATCCGGGCCAAAGATTCGCTTTGCGAATAATTCACTTCATTTCATCGATCCGATGAGGCTTATCCTCGCTCTTCGTCCAAAAATAGCGCAAAACCGGCAGCCCTTTGTCGTCAACCCACCAAGTCTCATTCCGTGCACTCAATCGCCGAACAACTTTATGAGTCGCATACCGCTTCCCTTTAACCATAACTTCAAAATCACCAACATATTCAACTTCCAAATCAAAAACCCCGTTCAAAGCCAAATAAACCGCCCCATTCACCTTCGTCCCCTTCTCCGGATTAACCCCGTTCCACCAAAGAAGTGAGGGATCACCTCCCTCCATCGCCAATTTCTTAAAAATCGTCGTTCCTCCCATCACTTCGCCCCGATACTTAACCATCGTCACCGAAAGCTGATCTGCCTCAACCCCCACTTGCCAAAGTGAGTCTCCGCCTTCTGATCGCCAATCAATCAATTGCGAAACAAACCCACCCTTTCCGTCAATTTCACGTCGATCAAGCCACGAAGTCTTCCTGTCCTCAACCGACTTTTCTTCCCAAATCAAACCACCACTCTCAACCGCTGTTCGCGTAATCGTGCAAACAATCGGCGACCCAATCCCCCGCTCCTCCAAAACCCGAACATCAGGCTCAGCTGCCAGCAAAAAACAAAGCGCGTTCAAAATCACAAGAGGATTCTGAACGCGCAGTGATAGATAAAGATACGGCTAAATCAACAAAGATCTAAGATTGCTTCAGCTTTCGTCGCGAAGCCACCAATCCCAACACCGCAAGACCAACCATTGTCATAGGTTCAGGAACGGCATTGGACCGGATCGCAATACTAAAGTACTGTTCGCCCCCACCACCGTTCGGAGTTGACCACAGGCGACGAGCATTAATATTCACGTTCCCTTGTGTCCCCCAAGGCCCCGTTCCATTCTGACCAAGGTCGGCAGGCGTGAAGTAGCCGGAACCAAAGCCCGTCAAGCTCAAGTTCCAATCCGCAGTATTTGTCAGAATGCTTTGTGTTGTATTCAAAAACTCAAAATCCGTATTATCCAACGATGCCTGTCCAATAAACATCGAAGGCGCACCAAATGCGTCCCGTGCCTTAACGTGCAAATAATTCGTTACAAACGGCGTCAATGTAATCGAACCCGTTGCACCACCTGACTGCCAGGTAGCTGTCTGCTGGGCAAACAGTGTCCCTTGAACCGAATCATTCGTTGATACATAAGCATCAAAAAAGTCATCCGCAACGCCAGTAAATGTCAACGTTGTCGCCTGACTCAAAGCCGCCAAACCAACTCCACTCGCAATCAATACCAATTTCATAAACCCCATATTATCAGAGATTCGGCGTTTCTGCCACTCATCTGGTACCAAAAAATCAAACTTTATCCGGTATCCGCAACAAAACTCAAAACTGCCCAATCGACTCCAAAACACGCCGACTTCAACAGTTCCACGGAGTAACATCACAGCACGGTCAATGGAAGTCATCCCATCCCAAATCAACGTCAACGACGACGCCCACAAAGCCAACCGATCCGCAATGGATCAAATCATGGCGACCTACCGCCAAAACCTCGCCACGACCCTCCAAGGCGGCGGCCCCAAATATGTCGAAAAACATAAAGAACGCGGCAAACTCCTCGCCCGCGAAAGGATCGATTCCCTCCTCGATCCCGGCGCACCATTTTTAGAATTTTCCACTTTTGCCGCCCATAACATGTACGATTCCGCCGCCCCCGGCGCCGGAATCGTCACCGGAATCGGGCGCGTCCACAACCGCGAGTGCGTCATTGTCGCCAACGACGCCACCGTCAAAGGCGGCACTTACTTCCCCATCACCGTAAAAAAGCATCTTCGCGCCCAAGAGATCGCTCTCGAAAACAACCTCCCCTGCATCTACCTCGTCGATAGCGGCGGCGCATTCCTCCCCCTCCAAGCCGAAGTATTCCCCGATAAAGACCACTTTGGGCGCATATTCTATAACCAAGCTAATCTCTCTGCTCGAAGAATTCCTCAAATCGCCGCCGTCATGGGATCATGCACCGCCGGAGGCGCATACGTACCCGCTATGTCCGACGAAACCGTCATGGTCAAAGACCAAGCCACAATCTTCCTCGGAGGACCACCCCTCGTCAAAGCCGCCACTGGCGAAGAAGTCACGGCCGAGGACCTTGGCGGTGCCGATGTCCACACGCGCCTCAGCGGAGTCGCCGATCACCTCGCCGATGACGATCACCACGCCCTCGAAATCGTTCGCAACATCGTCGAAAGCCTCGGCCCCAAACCCACCTCTTCCCTCGGCGAACCAATCGCCCCCGAAGACCCACTCTACAACCCCGAAGAACTATACAGCCTCGTCCCCGCCGATAGCAAAACCCCAATCAACATGCGTGCCGTCCTCGCTCGCATAACCGATGGATCTCGGTTCCAAGAATTCAAAGCCCGCTACGGAACTACCCTGATCTGCGGTTTCGCTCGACTCCACGGACACCTCGTCGGTATCCTCGCCAACGATGGCATCCTTTTCTCTGAGTCCGCCCTAAAAGGTGCTCATTTCATCGAACTCTGCTGCCAACGCGGCATCCCCATCGTCTTCCTCCAAAACATCACCGGCTTCATGGTCGGCCGAAAATACGAAAACGAGGGCATCGCCAAAAATGGAGCCAAACTCGTCACCGCCGTCAGCACCGCCAACGTCCCCAAATTCACAGTCATCGTCGGTGGATCGTATGGAGCCGGAAATTACGGAATGTGCGGCCGCGCCTTCGGCCCTCGCCAACTCTGGATGTGGCCCAACGCCGGCATCAGCGTCATGGGCGGCGAGCAAGCCGCCAACGTCCTCCTCACCGTCAAACAAGAACAACTCACCTACCAAGGTCAACCGGAAATGACCCTCGATCAGGCCGCCGAATTCAAAGCCCCAACCCTCGCCAAATATCAAGAAGAATCCAACGCTTACTATGCCAGCGCAAGACTCTGGGATGACGGCATCATCGACCCCGTCGATACCCGCCGCGTACTGGCACTCGGGATCGAAGCCGCCCGCAACGCCCCCCTCCCCAACCCCGCATTCAGCCTTTTCCGGATGTAAGATGATTTAACCTATGAACGTTGATACCGACTACTTAGAAAGCCTGCTATCCGAAGCCGAAGAACTCGCAATCAGATATCCAGCTTGTTCAATTGCAAATTCTGGAAAGGCTCTCGAACTAGGCATTACTTCATATCTTGAAGAACAAGAAGGGATAGAAAAATATATGGACTTAATTGAAAAAATTGAACATCCTATTGTTTCCAGGGCTCTGTCTCACAAAGGCGATTACGCTCACTTGATCAGACAAGCTCGAAATGCTGCAGCCCACACACCAGAGGATTTCACAACGGAACAAGCATCACTAACTGCAAATGCATGCCGTGAGCTTCTTTCTTGCTTCTATGCTGCATTGAGCTCGACACCGCAATTAGAAAATGGCAACAAGAGTACTCCCTCAAAATCTGTATCCTTCGATCAACGAATCGTATACCCGCCTTCAATTACCGCCCAGCAGTTGGAACCCGGTGAAGTCTTTCTCTTATCATTCCTTGATCGCGAGCTTGATGAAAATTGGCAAATTTTTGTACAACCTTACATACTAGGCAAGCGACCTGATTTCTTACTCCTTAATCCGAACAACAAAATTATCCATATCGAAGTAAAGGACACAGATTATTCATCATACCAGTTCACTGAAAAAGGGCTATTCATTGACTCGAACGCAAAGCACAATAATTTACGGCAGAATCCAGTATTGCAATTGAATCTAATGCGAAATGTCCTATTAACTGGCCCTCTTGCAGAACTGGCACTTGATGGATCACTTTACAAACCAGTCATTTCAATACTCTACCTCCACAATACAGCAACCACCTTCGCGAATTCACTCTTCACTAATCCTTTCAGCATTGCAATCACTAGAGACTTTTTAGTTAGCCGTGGAATTGAAGCAATTGTAACACGCAAGATCGACACTATACTTGTAAAAAAACCGAGCTTTCAAAACAGTGTCAACCACTTGAAAAGGTGGCTACTTGCCCCCTCATTTGAGGGTTTGCCTCTTGAAGCAAAAGGCAAACAGAAATTGCGATCCAAATCAAAGTGGCAATCGGACGACCTTAAGGTACTTGAAAAGCAAGTAATAGAGCTCTGGAAAGCCCCGCCGGGAGCCGGAAAGACGGCCCTCCTTTGTTTGCGAGCCAGAAACGCAGAGAGGCAACAAAAGCATGTATTACTCACTTGTTACAATATAACCATGGTGAACCGCCTAGCGTCAGAGCTTCGACGATGCACAAACAAACTTGAGCGTGAACACATCACTATTAGACACGTAGACAGCCTGCCTTTTGAAATTCTGGCATCTGAGGGCAAATTAAGTTCACACTCTGAGTTGGATAGCTTTGGCGACCACATCTTAAGGGGGACAGTCGAATTGATAGCCTCTAACAACTTTACATTCAATAGATTCGATTCTATTTTTATCGATGAGTCACAAGACATGTCCCCTTCACGCTTAAATTTTTTTTATTCAATTTGTTCAGACAATGGTGAAATGATATTCACTACTGATTCCAGACAAGATATCTATAAGCGATTCAAGAAAGATGAACTTTCTTTCAAATATACAACAAGAGAAATCGGTGGCATTTCAAAACGCGTACCCTCAAAATTGGCCAAATGGCTCAACGAATTCGATAGTCTAGCCCAGATAGGCGAAGTAGATGAACTGCCATTATTTGTAGAGCAAGGAGAACTGCTTCTCTCAAAGGATAATGAAATGATTTGGCAGAATTTTGAAAACGACGGAACAATGATTGATGCCATTCCTGAAGTTATTAGAAAGTACGGGGGCCAATGTCATCCTAGCGACTGGGTTGTGTTGACTAGAAGCGAGGATATCGGCAAGAAGGTTGTAGGAAGAATATGCAATGCCTCTGGGAATAGTAATAATTCAGTAATCCACACTTTTGGAGATTTGAGAGAATCAGTGGAAGAAGCGGAAGTTGATCGTGGTAAGGCCATTTCGATCAAAAGGAAACAGAAATATGCTTTTTACAGTATGACAGGAAGATATAAAGTCACAACTATCCACAGCTTTAAAGGATGGGAATCTAGAAAGGTAATTGTTGTTTGGCATCGTGGAAATACGAATCATGACTCGATGAAGAATCTACTTTATGTCGCAGCCTCACGAGCTACAGAACAGATAATTATTCTAACATCAGACAGTCACATTCTGAGATATTTCTCCAACGATTGGCAGGACATCACTGAATAATTGTGCTTCATCTGCAGCCCAATGAACTTTGTATGCTTGCACCACATTATGTAATTTTTTACCACAATAGTGACCGCAAATTACCGGCGACTATCCCTGAAAATCACCCCATCCCCAACCCCACATTCAGCCTATTTAGAATGGTGTCAAATTCAACCGATACTCCACACTCCGACCTTCCCCAAAAGACTCCAGCACGCCCTTTGCAACCAGCTCACCCAAGTCGCGAATCGCGGTTGGTCGCGACACTCCCGTCACCTTAACCCAAGATCGATTCGTGATATTCCCGCCCGATTGGAAGAACTTCTCTAATGACTTCTTTTGCCGACCTGTCAGCTCGGATCGATCCCAAAACGCCCGCACTGCTCCAATTTTGGAAGCTTGCTCTACATTGACCAAGGCTAACTCGACCGCACTCTTAAGGTGATCAAGACACCAATCCAAGTAAGGCGTTATCTCCAGGGCTCCTTTTTGTGCATCTTCGAGTGCATCATAGTATTTGCCCCTATGTTTCTGAAACTCTGCCGTAACGCTGTACGGACGCAATGAAGCTTGATCAGCGCGAGCGAGCATCAATTCCATCAACGCCCTTCCGACTCGACCATTGCCATCGTCAAATGGGTGCAACGTTTCAAACCAAAGGTGAGCGATAAATGCTTTGATGATCGGATGCTCCGATACCGGCTGCTCAACCCACTCAATGAGGCGTTTCATTTCAATGGGAAGGCGGTCGGCCCGCGGTGCCTCGAAGTGCACTTGGGGATTAACGAGCCGAGATGAAACGACTTGCATTGGCCCGTCTTCATCGTTCCTCCACTCTCCAACGGTGATCCGTTTCCCCATGCTAAACCCTGTAGGAAAAAGCAAAGAGTGCCAACCAAAGAGCCGATCCGCATCAACCTGTTCGCCGTATCGGATTGTTGCATCAAGAACAATATCAACTACTCCTTCAACCCTTCTGTCCTCGGCGGGAGTGCCTCCCACCGTTATCCCGAGTCGATTTGCTATGCTCGAACGAACTGACGCCGGAGGTAACTCTTCTCCTTCAATTGAACTGGTTTGGATGACCTCCTCCGCCAGGGATTCGGCAACCACCGCTTGCCTCGATTCTTCGGACAAAAAACTGAGTCGATCAAATAGCCTCCCCCGCAACAAATCAATCTCCGAACACTTCATGGCAAGAAATGCAGAATCATATTTGAATGCTGGCCAGTCAGAAAGCTGATGGATGTATCGCGCCAATGATTCGATTATAGCCCTAATTGAATCACTTTTTGAGTCAATTAACATGAGTATTTGACTCATGTTATCCTAATCACCGCAAATCATGCGGAGAGTAATCACTCTAATCGCCGCACCAAGCTCACATAATTACTCCAGCGACCAACTATAATCCCGACTCCCGCAATCCTCAATGTAACGAGCCAGCAAGTCAATCGACGCCTGCACGTCATCTTTATGAACCGTCTCGTTCACTGTATGAATATAACGAGTCGGAATCGAAAGTGTAAAACTTGGAATCCCGCCATTCAAGCGCTGAACGCCACCTGCATCTGTACCTCCCGCTGGCAACAACTCAATTTGATGCTTGATGTTATTCTTCACCGCTAAATCCGTAAAGTGCTCTACCATCTTAGGATGGCAAATCAGCGATGAATCCATAAACTTAATTGCCGTTCCATCGCCAAGTTTCGTCACCGCATACTCCGCCGGAATCCCCGGAAAATCGTTCGCCAATGTCACATCCAGAGCCACGCAGTAATCCGGCGCAATCCCCGAACCGGCCGCCGAAGCCCCCCGCAAACCGATCTCTTCCTGAACCGTTGCAACCGCAAAAACATCTACGTCGTGATCCTTCGCCGCTTTAACCGCTTCAATCATTACAAAGACCGCGCAGCGGTCATCCATACTCTTACAAGTGTAAAGGTCACCCATCGTCTGGAAATCACGGTTCATCGTCACCATGTCCCCAATCCGAATTTGATCTTTCGCCTCATCGCCACTCAACCCCGTATCAACAAAGTAGTCTTCGTGCTTAGCAACTGCTCCTGCTTCAGCTGCGCTCAAAAGGTGCTTCGGCTTTGTTCCCAGCATCATCAAACCATGACGAACACCGCCCTTGGCATGTACAAACACACGCTGCGCCGCCATCATGCGTGGATCCCATCCCCCAACCGGATGCACGCGCAAAAATCCCTTTTCATCGATATACTTTACAACAAACCCAATCTCATCCATATGAGCGGCTAACATCAATTTTTTACCGCCAGACTTACCCTTTTTAAAACAAATAACGTTCCCCATCGTATCAACCGATACATCACAAATCCCTTTCAACTCGCGGTTCACAATTTTGCGAATATTGTCTTCTTGCCCCGGAACTCCGTGCGCCTCGGTCAACTCCTTCAATAGCTCAACGTTCATGATAACGTTGTACCGCAAACTGAATTACAAAAGTTTCACAACAGAAATCACGAAGTCCGGATGAAAAAAAAGAAGATAACAAATGAAAACTAAGCCGCTTTCTTCGCGGTTATGTCCGAATACCGACTCACACGATTCCGCCCATTTTCCTTCGACACATAAAGTGCCTGATCCGCCTGGTCAATCAATTCAGCCCGTTCAACCCCGGAAACATACATCGAAACCCCAAAGCTCGCCGTCACTTGCCGATGGGGCCAGTCCTGATCCTCAAGACAAGCACGGCACTCTTCCGCGAGTTCAAACATTCCATCTTCGGTAACTCCAACTCCAACAATTACAAATTCTTCGCCACCATAACGAGCAACAAAATGCGGCTCTTTAACGCATCGTTGCAGAGTCGCCGCAACACGTTTTAGCACGTCATCGCCTGCAACGTGCCCAAATCCATCATTGAACAACTTAAACTTATCGACGTCCATTAGCGATACTCCAACTGAGATTCCGGCCCGATCAGCCAATGTCATATGATCTGCCAAAAATTCTTGAAACGTCTTATGATTTTTCAAACCAGTCAAACCATCTGTTGAAGCCAAACTCATCAACTTCTCGTTCGCTTCTTGAAGCTGCGCTTGCTGAATCTCCATTTGAACATTAGCTTCATGGATTGCCGACATCTGTTCTTCAAGCTGACGCTCAGTGTCCTTTCGCTCACTAATATCTTGGTAGAACACACTTACGCCACTTTCCTGGTTTTTATAGACCCGAAATTCTAACCAAACACTTTGCGAGACAACGTAGAATTCCATATTCTCAGAAACTCCCGTCCTTTGCACACGTTCAAACAATTGACGAACTGGCCCCCAAAATTCTTCGGGCATTTGATCCCAGATAAAGACTCCGATCAACTCAATAGGCTCGACACCGCTGTTTGCCGCTGCCGAACTATTGACATAAGTAAATCGCCCATCATCATCCAGCGAATAGAAACTGTCGTTGATACTTTCTAAAATCCGTTTAACCCGCGAATTCGCCGCCGCAAGCGCATCTTCAGCCATCTTCTGTTCAGTAACATCAAGCCCCGTACCCCTAAAACCACTTAACTCATTATGAACATCAAAAACCGGAATAGCATTCATTCGCTGCCAAACGAGCCCACCATGTTTGCTTGTCGACTTCAAAAGCAAGTTCTTGACTGGAAGACCATCAAGTTGAGATCCAGCAATCAGGTTCTGAGTCACCCGAACATCATCTCGGTCGACAAAATCAAGAGGGCTGTGCCCCAAAATTTCCTCTGGAAAGTAGCCCAAAACATCCGTAACCTTGGGTGAAACATAGGTAAATCGCATGTCAGCATCGGTCTCCCAAATGTATTCCCCTGCTGATTCCACAACATCTCTAAATCGAGCTTCACTCTCCATTACTTGAAGCTGAACTTCCTTCTGAACAGTAACATCATCTTCGATGACAACGAGATGCGAGCAAAGACCACTCTCACTTCGAACCGGCGAGATCGTAACCTTAGACCAGTAAGTCTCTCCACTTGGACGAAGAAGCTGCAACTCGCCGCGAACTTCTGTCTGACGTCGAATACACTCATTAAGCGAAGCTCGCACCTCGCAGTTGACATTCTCGACCGAACGAAATTTAAATGGCGTAGTTCCAAGCACTTCTTCAAATCTGTACCCTGACATCTTTGTGAACGCAGGATTAGCAAACAAAATGTGTCCCGATGCATCCAGGATCAAAACACTATTCATGCTCTCTTCGGCAACCATGCTCAACATTTGCAAACGAGCAGCCGCCGCTTTCTCTTCAGTAATGTCTTTCGCAATAGTCAGATATCCCATAACGTCACCGTCCTCACTAACAACTTTAGAAAGACTCAAACTAACGTCAACTGTCTCGTTATCGGATCGCAAGTACTGCCACTCAGACTCATACACCTCATCGCCGTTAACTGAATGCCTAAAGATATCGATCGGCTCTAATTGTTCGATTCCACACTGCAACTCAATTTCCGCTTGGCGCAAGAATATTTCTGTATGCAAGTGAAAATCGACAAGCGTTTTCTCACCAATACAGTCGCTAGCCGAATATCCCAAAAGTTCCTCTGCTGACCGATTCATTCCAATTATTCGGCACTCTCGATCAGCCCAAACAATCGAATACTCGGCTGCATTTAATACCGCGGATTGCAACGCCGCCATCTGGGCAATTTGACGTTGCGTCGCTAACTCCTCGGTAACGTCAATTCCGCAAGCAATTCCTCCAATAACAGCCCCATCACGGTTCTTCAGGGGGAAAAACTTTAAAGTAACTGTCCGATCCGAACCTTCGAACTCAAAAGTATGATCGAAAGTGACCATTTCGCTTCGCTCAAAAACCGCTCCTAAAACTTCAGTTATCTTTTCTGGAGCGTCTTGCATTCTCAAACCATTCATCAACGGGTGCAATATCGCAAAGTGCGACTCAATCCCCATAACGACAGACATCTGGGGATTCCACTCAAAAACTGTTCCCTCGCTATCAAAAGTCGTTGCTCCCAATGGCAATCCCTCAAACAAACTTTGGAAACGCCGTGAAGCATGCTCCTGCATCGACTTCTGGATCTCGGCGATCTCAAGGGCTTCAGTCAACGCCTGAGCACGCTCGGTGTGTTCAACTATATTTTTCTCAAAGTCAGATCCTCGCTCTAACAAGAAACTAATTTCCTGCTGCAAATGATGCCGTTCGATTGCAAGTGCTCTAGACATTTTACGAAATACATAGGAAACAATACAAACTGCCACAATTCCAAATCCAGCGGCAATCAAAGGCGCAAAGCCAAAGCCCGAAAATCCCCGATAAAGCAGGAATCCAATGATGCCTACCTGAATAACCAAAAAAGCAATGCTGAGACAAGTCAACAACTGCTTTTGTTTATGAGAAGATTCTTGTGGAACTTCAACCACTAGGGAAATTATTGGAATAAGATCTTAATATTCTTACTTTTTCCATCATGGGTCTCTCGTTGAACACTGGGAACAAACCCACAGGTAACCTTCTTTCTCAAAACATGAGCCACAAAGTTGCAATCATTGGAACCGGACCTGCCGGATACACCGCTGCCCTCTATGCCGGTCGAGCCGACCTCAACCCCATTATTTTTGCTGGTCCCGAACCAGGCGGCCAACTCATGATTACAACCGACGTCGAAAACTATCCCGGATTCCCCGATGGCGTCATGGGCCCCGATATGATGGATCTTTTCCAAAAACAAGCCGTTCGATTTGGAGCCGAAGTCATTCAAAAAACCATCACTAAAGTCGACCTCTCCCAACGACCATTCACCCTTTGGTCAGATGATGAATCCTGGCAAGCCGAGAGCGTCATCATCTCCACGGGGGCATCCGCAAAGTGGCTCGGATTAGAAGGCGAAGTCACTTGGGGCGGCTACGGGGTTTCTGCTTGCGCAACCTGCGATGGATTCTTCTTCCGTGGCAAAGAGGTCATCGTCGTCGGAGGCGGAGATACGGCAATGGAAGAAGCCAACTACCTCACCCGTCACGCCAGCAAAGTCTATCTCGTTCACCGCCGAGACACATTCCGCGCGAGCAAAGTCATGCAACAAAGAGTTCTTGACAATCCAAAAGTGGAAGTAATTTACAATGCCGGTCTGGAAGAAATTCACGGCGACATCGAACCCAAAAAGAAAGTTACCGGCGTAACACTAAAAGACACTGTTACCGGCGAAACTCGCCACCTCCCCATCGATGGAATATTCATCGCAATCGGTCACAAACCCAACAGCGACCTCGTCGTCGATGTCCTCGACCACGATGAAACCGGTTATCTGATCCCCCAACCCGGCTCGACAAAAACCGTAATCCCAGGTGTTTTCGTCTGTGGCGATGTCGCCGATAGCGTTTACCGGCAAGCCGTATCCGCCGCCGGAACCGGCTGTATGGCCGCAATTGACGCCGAACGATTTCTCGAAAGCGAAGGTCAGTAGAACGACCAGTCGCTATAAAACGTCTCAACTCACAGTTTATGCTCAGCCTCATCCTTGCCGCAAAATTGTTTTCAAGTGATCTCGCCGCTCAAGATCAACAGCAACAATTGAATCGCCTGAGCATAAACGCTACATTCGTTTCTCAAGTTAACCCAATTTCAAACTTCGATATCATCCACTACCTCACGCCAATGGATGCTCCAAAAGAATCGCCCTTAAAGGAATGGAAGTTCAGCTACTTAAGCATGGCACTCTGCCAACCCCTCGAGCAGCCTTCACCAACTGCCAGAATTCGCGTATTCAGCAACACCCGCGACCGTCAAGACGCTGACGACATCTCTCAATGGGTCGCCCGATATATGGGCCGACTTTGGAATTATCTTTATTTCCGATGCGATATCGATCACAACGCCCGATGGGGCCGACTCGTCGACATCTATCTGACAAACGAAGGCGATCCGGCAAGAGATGGACAAGCAGGCTCAGCACAAATTAATCAATATGATTCACAAGACCTTGATTCTGCCGATCGACCAACCCCACGCGCAAACATCTACGTTTTCAAAATAAGCGAAGCCAAACGCGGTATCCAACTCTCTCGCGAACTCGCCCATGAATATGGCCACGCCCTCCTCCCATACGCCACCGGATTCGAAAAACCAGAAAGTTACCCCAACGGCGACCTTGGCGAGCGCATCTTCCTCTCATTCATCCGCGACGACCTCAAAGCCGGAAAGCTCACCTCCGAAGACATTATCTTCACAAGCCAAACTGACCTCGATTCCTATTACCGAGCCAAGGTTCAACCCCACGTCACAAGAATCGCTGCGAGCGGCCCCGACTTCAAACTCTTCACCGAAACAAACGAAAAAGCTTACTTCGAATGGGTCGGTATCGGCACTTATCTCAGCCGTATTTGCCCTCCAATGTTGTTCGCTCGTTATGTCAACCTCTGCACCAAAGTCGCCGCCGACTCCGAACTCGCAATTACCAGCGCCGCCGAAGAAAGAGAAACATGGCAACTCACCATTCCTGACGAGTTAAAAGGCAAACCCCTCTACATCCCACTAGTCAAAGGCAAAGTCACCAACGCTAAAATCCTCCAAAAATCTGGAAACTGGGCAAAAATTCAACCTGAGCCCGGCAAAATTGTCACTATCAAGAACCCACCACTTCCCCCATCAAACCAAAACCTGAAGTAATTTCTTAAGATTTTCGCCAAAACCCCCTAAAGACTACAGGAAAGAATCCCAATAAACAAACTGAGAGCCACAGTCAGGCCTAACGGAATTGGCTGGTTCTTCTGGAGTTATTGGATTGTCAGACATCCTCTCACAAGATGAGATTGAATCCCTATTGAGCTCGCTTTCTGATGGAGGCGATCAAGCAGGGAATACAGGCGGAAACGATAAACAAGAATCGTCCGCTCGGGCAACCACTGTCACTTCTACAAACAAACGATCAAATCGGAGTGCCGTCGCTTACGAAGTCTACGATTTCCGCCGACCAGACAAATTCAGCAAAGAACAACTGCGAACTCTCCAAATGCTCCACGAAACATTTGGTCGACTCGCCGGTACCAACCTCTCCGGACTCCTACGCACAAACGTGAGCATCGATCTCATCTCGCTTGAGCAAGTCCCATACGAAGAATATCTTCGAAGCATTTCAAGCTCAGTATTTACAATCTTCAGCATTCCACCACTCAGCGGGCAAGCCGCCATCGAAATGGAATTCGATCTTATTTTCACCATGATCGACAAATTGCTCGGTGGACCAGGTCGTAGCGTAAAAAGACAAAACCTCACCGATATCGAAGAACCCCTTTTCCATCAAATCGTGGGAAAAATGTTCTTCGCCCTTAAGTCAGCTTGGGAAGGTGTCGTTATTGTCAACCCTACAATCGAAGAGATTGAGACATCATCTCAATTCGTCCAAATTGCTCCCCCATCCGACATCGTAGTCAGCATTCTCTTCGAAGTGCGAGTCGGCGACGCCCATGGCGCGCTCAGCCTTTGTATTCCCTACATGGTTCTCAAGCCAATCACCGCCAAGCTCAGCGCACAAAAGTGGTTTGCCGCAACGAGCAACCGAAAACAAACGCCCGCCCACCGACATGCCCTCACCGGACAACTCGCTTCAGCCCCGGTTGATGTCGCCATCCGAATGGGCAAAAGCCGAATCAATGTCAAAGATTTCCTCCTCTTGCGAAAAGATGATGTTATCAAACTCGACCAAAAGGTTAAGCAAGATATGACCCTCACCGTCGCTAACCAAGACAAATTCCACGGCACACCTAGCCTTAACGGCAACTCAATCGCTTTCCATATCAACGGATATAGACAAAAGGACTAAACAGGACAAACAATGGCAAACATCTCTACCGACCTCGTCAGCAAGTTCAGTAACTTGCAGTCGAACATCTGGCAGAACGTATCGCTTGCAGTATCAGAAGCGGCGGGAATGAACATCAACTTTAGTGATGCGATGACCCTCGCAACCGAAACCAGCGACCTCTACTCAGAAATGACGAGCCCTAAGCTCATTATTCAATTCGCATTTGCCAACAATCCCGAAAGCAACCAAGTGGTGCTAGTATCCCAAGATACGCTCGTCGATATCTACAACACCGTCACCGGAAAATCTGCCGACTCTGTTGACGAAAACACCCTTGCCGAAATTCGCGATGCCGTTGAAGCGATCGTCCAAGGACTCTGTCTTGCCGCCGGAAACATCCGAAACGAAGCAATGGTTGCAAGCGGTCTCTCTGTCCGACTCCAAATTTTTAGTCTGCCCAACAATATGCAGTCCGCGGGCGGAATCATCCGAACCAACGTCCGCATCAGCAGCGATGACCTCAGCGGAAGCATCACCTGGCTCACCGATGAAGACACTGCGAATATTTTCGCTAACACTGAAAATACGAGCAGTAACTCAACCGATTACTCCAGTTCTTCGACCGCTAGTGCCTCCGGATCATCCGGATCACTCAACGGACTCGAAGACTCCGGCCTTGATCTCCTCTACGATATTCCGCTCGAAGTCAGCGTTGAGCTCGGCCGTGTCCGCATGGTCGTCAAAGATGTCATCGAACTCGGCTCCGGCTCCATAGTCGAAATCGACAAAGCAGCTGGAGAGCCCGTCGATGTCCTCGTCAACGGTCGCCTCGTCGCCCACGGCGAAGTCGTCGTCATCGAAGACAACTTCGGTGTCCGAATCACCGAAATCCTCAGCCCTGCAGATAGGTTAGCCCGACTCAACGAAGTCGCCTAACTCAACCCCTTTATTGCGTTGGAACTATGAACCGCTTCACCCTCACCATTTCTGGAATCTTGGCCCCCGCATTTTTGCTGGCCCAGAAAACCACAACAGATCTCGGCACGAAGGGCGACCTCATCAAACCCGAGGCTACCGCCCAAGCGACCGGACCCAACATCGGATTCACCCAATTCTTGCCGATGCTTGTCGCCCTTGCAATCATCTTCATACTCCTCAAATTCGTCGCCCCAAAGATGATTGGCAAATTCAACAAACGGCTGACAACAACTCTCAACAGCCCGATCATCCTCGAAGAAACCGCAAGCTTCGCGACCGGCAACCTGCAAGTCGTCACCGTCCGAGGCAAATCACTCCTCCTTGCGATCACCCCCCAAGGCGTCACCTGTCTCTCCGAAGTTCCAAATAAGGCTCCCGAAGATCCAACGCCTGCATTCTTCGAACTCCTTGACAGACAATCCGTCGAGCCCAAACCCCAACGAATCGTAACTCACGCCGTTGTCGAAGAAGCTACAGAAGAAAAACCAAAGGCTCACCCCGCAACCAAAGCCTACACATCCCAAACCAAAGCCGAAACAAAACAACCATCACGCGAAGAACTCATCGCAAGACTCCAACAACTCTCATCGAAATGAACCGAGTCCTGAATTCCATCGCTCAAACCACTCAGCACCGAGCGTTTCGCCCAGTTCTGCTGATCCTCTTGACATTTCTGGCGACTTTTGCATTGGCCCAATCCGCTGGAAACAGTTCAATCCCCGTCCCCAGCATCAACCTCGGCATCGGTTCCGGAAGCGACCGCGATCAACTCTCGACCTCGCTACGAATCATGGCCCTGCTGACTGTGCTCAGCATCGCCCCAGCTATCCTCATCCTGACAACTGCGTTCACCCGCATCGTCATCATCCTCAGTTTCACCCGAACCGCTCTCGGAACCCAAAACATCCCCCCCAACCAAGTCATCATCGGCCTCAGCCTCTTCCTGACCATTTTCGTTATGGGTCCAACATACGAAAAGATCAACAACGACGCCATCAAACCATACATGGCCCAAGGGAGCAAAATGTCTATAGATGAGGCTATCTCAAAAGCCGAAGCCCCTCTACGCGACTTCATGCTCAAAAACACCTACGAGAGCGACCTCAAGATGTTTATGGATTTCAAACATGAAAAGGCAATGTCCCGTAGTGATGTGAAAGTCATGACCCTCATCCCCGCGTTCGTCATCAGCGAACTCAAAACCGCCTTCATCATCGGCTTCTACATCTTTGTCCCCTTCATCATTATCGACCTCATCGTCGCCAGCATTCTCATGGGAATGGGGATGATGATGATGCCTCCTGTCGTTGTCTCGCTGCCCGCCAAAATCCTCGTCTTCGTTCTCGCCGATGGCTGGTCGGTGCTTGTCCGCGCCATCCTCGCCGGATACGCATGACCCCAACAAAACCAAGGAGCAAACTATGAATCAATCAATCGTAATGGATATCGCAAGGCAAGGCATCATTGTCAGCCTCATGATCTCCATGCCGATTCTGGCTATTGCGCTCTTCACCGGTCTCATCGTCTCCGTTTTCCAAGCCGTCACCCAAATCCAAGAAATGACCCTGACCTACCTTCCAAAACTCATCGGAACCGGTCTCATCATCATGTTCATGGGAAGTTGGATGCTTAGCACCCTCGTCACGTTCATGCACTACTGCTTCGATATGGCAACCCGTGTCGGAGGATAACCCGCAATGACACTCGACGCCGCGTTTATCATCGCCTTCGCCGCAACATTTGTTCGATGCAGTGCAATGATGCTCAGCAGTCCGCTCTACGGTGGCGCAACCCCAGTCAGCATCCGCGTAATGGCTTGCGCAGTGATCTCACTTAGTTTGACCCCCGTCATCCAACCGATGCTCCATCTGAATCCTGGCTCACTCATTGAACTGGCTATGATGATGGGTCGCGAAGCAATCTTCGGTCTTCTGATCGGCATGTGCATGCAATTTCTCCTTGCCGCCGTCCAAGTTGCTGGTGCAGTCTCCGACCTGCAACTTGGCCTCGGTTCTGCCCAACTCTTTAACCCCCAAATGGGCGGACAAACCTCCCCTCTCGGCCAATTCAAGTTCTGGCTCGGCATGGTTCTTCTCCTCCTCCTCAACGCCCACCAAATGATGTTCCAGGCGTTCATGGCCAGCTTTCGTCTAACCGGAGCTCCACTCAACCCCAAATCCGATTTCGTCTCCGCTGGTGCCGGAATGCTCGGGCAGCTTCTCATGCTCAGCATCCAGATTGCCGCCCCTGTCATCGCAGTCACCGTCGTAATCGACGTTGCCGCTGGCCTCATCAACCGAGCCGTCCCCCAAACCCAGCCATTCCTAATTTCTGTCCCCGCCAAACTTGCTCTCGGTCTCCTCGCCCTGAGTTTCGGGCTCCCTGCACTCGTTGTCGCCATTCAACACGGCGTCACCATTACCTTCGAAGGCCTCGGCCAAATGTTTGGAGCGTAACAAGTGTCAGAGCAACCCGCCGGCGAGAGAACTGAAGAACCGACTCAGAAACGTAAAACCGATGCCCGTAAAAAAGGCACCGTCGCCAAATCAACCGACCTAACCGGTGCCGTCACCCTCGTCGCCGCTGCCATGGCAATCCCCCCCGTCCTCGGCAAAGTCGCCGAAGGTGCGCTTAACGCGTTTTACAACCAAGTCAGCAAAGCCCCCTCCGACGTGAGCGAATTCAGCATCATGGGATTCACCCAAGGCGTCGCCGGGCCATGGATTTTCGGCACGATTCTTCTCATGTGCATCCTAACATCCGTCGGAGTCCTCGCAAACTTTGCCCAAGTCGGCTTCCACCTGTCCGCCGAGCCAATGCAACCCAAGTTCGAAAAAATCAATCCTGGTGCCGGACTCAAGCGGATGTTCTCTCGCCGCGCATTGATGGAAGGCTTCAAAGCCACCGCCAAAATGACAATATTCGGCTTCATTGCCTATTCCGCGATCTCCGCCGACTGGGGCAAACTCGTCGGCCTCAGCCAAGTCGTCCCTGCCCAAGCCGCTATCGCCGTCAGCGGAATCCTCCACGGCCTCCTCGTCAAAATCTCCATGTTCTGGCTCGTCCTTGCCGCAATAGACTATATTTTCCAAAAGAAAGAAGTCGATAAGCAACTCAAAATGACCAAACAAGAGCTCAAACAAGAAATGAAAGAGCAAGAAGGGTCGCCCGAAATCAAATCCGCCCAATTCCAAAAACGCCGCGAAATGATGAAAGGCGGACTCGCAAAACAGATGAAAGAGGCCGACGTCCTGATCACCAACCCGACTCACTACGCCATCGCCATCAAGTACGAGCGCAACTCCATGCACGCCCCCATCGTCCTCGCCAAAGGCCAAGACTATCTCGCCCTCAAAATGCGCGAATTCGCAAAAGATTTGGATATCCCCATAGTCGAAAACAAGCCGCTCGCCCGCGCCCTCTACGCCCAATGTGAAGGCGGAGATTTCGTCCCTCGCGACCTCTTCGGCCCCGTCGCCGAAGTCCTCGCCTACGTCTACAAAACAATCAAATCCCGCCGCAAATCGGCTTAATCCCTTTTACATAATCTCCCTTGGCCCGGAATTGCCAAAGGCAACTCCCGGAACCCTCAATCAAAGTGGGCAGGAATAGGGAGGGGTGAGGCTCTTGTTAGAGTGATCTGATGCATTGTCCTCTCGTCACATATGGCATACCATCCGGCACGGGCCCAAAAACCCACACCCCGTAAACTCAAACCCCAATGGAAGCAAAGCGCGTCGACGAAACCAAACTCCGCATGACCCAAATGATGACCCCCAACGACGCGAACTTTCTCGGAAAAGTATTCGGCGGCTCCATCCTCGCCCTTATCGACCTCACCGCCAGCGCTGTCAGCTCAAAATTCGCTGGAAGAACCTGTGTCACCGCCGCTTTCGAACGCGTCGATTTCCTTGCCCCCGTCGAGATCGGTGAACTCGTTGAGCTCGACGGATTCGTCAGCTTCGTCGGTCGCACCTCCGTCGAAGTCACAATCGACGTCCACGCCACTCACCTCACCACCAACACCTCCCGCCACGTCAACACCGCCCGGGTCACAATGGTCGCCGTCCAAGATGGCCGCCCTGTACCAGTTCCCCGCCTCATCTGCGAAACTCGCGAGGAAAAACTCAACTACCTCTCAGGTCGCCTCCGACGCGAACTACGCTCCGAGCGATCCAAACAAATGGACTCACTCATCACAAAACTCCATGAAATGAACGATGCCCAAGTCGACGGCTTCTACACTAACGACGCCCCCCTCGCTTTGCAGTTGCTCTAAAAGAAAACCAACGATGCCTCAACTCTTCCCAAAAAAGGAAATATAAACAACCTTTGCTTTCGCATCCATTTCTTCATTTTTCACAAGTCGGCCGTTCCGCTCAACAAGTCCCGCCATCATGATAAATTGACTCCAATCAACCGCATCTGATGATTTCACCAGTTTCGTAAACTCACCCGGCGTCACCTCATACTTCCAATTGATTGCAATCGAATAAAGCACACCAAGCTGATCCTCGTAATAACCGTTCTCATTCTTTGTTTCTTCAAAAAGACGTCGAGTAAGTGTTCCCAAATCGGACCCCCCCGAGGTCTTACTCCGAATCAACACATCCAACAAAAACCCAATCAACTTCCCCTTCGTGTAGTAACTCACGCCACCATACCCCTGACTCCCCGAAGTCTCCCAAACCCGCAAACTCGACTCCGCCGCACTGATCTTCGCATATGCCGGATTCCGCAATGTCGATTGATAAGTTCCTTGCATCGAACCCAAAAATTGATCTTCCGTCATCAATCCCGCTCGCAGCATAAACAAATCGGCAAAATAGTCCGTCACCCCTTCCAGCCACCAAAGTGATTCTATTTTCGGCAATTTCAACGGATCAATCGGCCGCAAAGATTGTGGTCGAATATGTTTGACATTAAAGGCATGAATGTATTCATGGAAAATTAAACTCGCCATCTGATTCGGATTCTTTCCCCAAAATCCCAGCCGACTACTCGTCCCGTGTTCGAGCCCCGCTGGAAACCCACCAAAAATTCCAAAAAACGTGTACCGCTCATACGGCAACTCCCCAAATTGAATCAGCCCTTGCTCAACCGCCTTCTTGGCAACATCTGCAAACGCCTGAGCATCGACCCCCGCCGTATTCCCAACCGCAACAAAATAATGCGGCTTCTCCCCCACCACAAACTTCACTTTTTCAATCTTTGGCGCAAAAACGAACGGCGAATCCCCAATCGTCTCGTGATTCTTCGCGAGCATCACATGCTCACCGTCTTTTAGTGAATCCTCAATCGCTCCATGAAAATCCCAACCCGCCGGTCCTTCGACTTCAATCTCAACCGGATCTGGCAACATCCCATCCGCAAACCCCAAAACCCCCGCCGGATTTACAAATATTTGCGCTGGCGAAACCAACAAATTATCACTAAAATTCCCCCGACTCTGCTTCACTCGGTACTTCACCGAATCCCACTCTTCTGCCCCAACAAAGCCGTTCACCCCATCCCGACCCGATAACTTAACTTCTTCCCCTTCCTTAAAAAACGAAATCTCGGTAATCGTTCCACCAAAATCCCATCGCTGATAATCCCCCGGAATCCACGCACTCATCCAGAATTTTTTTGCCGTTTTCCCCTTCGGCAACTTCATTTCAATCGAACTCGTCCCCGAATCCATATCAAAGTGCATCGAATAGTGCACCCGCTTGACATCCGCCGAAGCAAAAGCCCCCAGCAAAACCAAACCAACTAAACCGATTGCGCGCGCCACTTCTCAATAATCTCCTTTTCTTGTTCGACGTCCATCCCCCCCTTCATGGGTCGAGTTCGCCCCGTTTGTTTCATCCAATCCCATGTATCCCGCATCGAATCAATCAAGGGTCGCTCCATCAATCCCACTCCAACCGCTTTCGTCACATCGCCCAAACTTGCATCCGGCGGCAACAGGCTCGGTAAATGCGTCCATCGATATGCTCCCATGTCCGCCATCTGATCAACCGGAATCTCCACCTCCGTCACATCAAAACCATTCTCCACCGCAAACGCCCGCATTGCTGCTCGCAAGTCTCCGAATGTCGAATTGAACTTGTCAACGTTGTAAATCCCCGTCAACTTCCGATCAATGCAAAGCCCCATAAACTCAGCAAAATCCCGCACATCCAATCCCGTAATCGCCGCATGATCCTGATCACCCGGAATCGCCATCTCCCCACCTTCGCTCACCCGCAATGGCCAGAAAGCAAATCGATCCGTATGGTCGTTCGGACCAATGATGACGCCCGGTCGCAAAATCGTCGCCTTATCACCCCACCGCGCCAAGACTGCTTCCTCACAAAGCACCTTGTACGGCCCATAAGTTTCGTTCGTCAATTCCGCATCCGCCGCAACGCCCTCGGGCATCGGCTTCAACGGTCCATCCTCCGGCAACCGCTGAGTATCTCCTTGGTCATAAACACTAATCGTGCTCACGTAAACAAAGTGCTGAACCGAATCCTTGAGCGCCGCATTCAACCGCTCGGTTTGATGCAAATAGTAAGAATTCACATCAACCACAACATCCCATTCCCGCGCCGCAATCGCATCCAGCGATTCATTCCGATCCCCAACAATCGTCTCTACTCCCTCAAACAATCCAGGATTTGTCTTCCCACGATTAAAGTGAGTCACCTCATGCCCCTTGTTAAGCAACTCCTCCGTAAAAAACCGACCCACAAACTGTGTCCCACCCATCATCAAAACGCGCATAACCAATCCTACTCTCATTCTTCAAAATTAGTCACCCACATCGTATCCACTAGCCATCCCTCCCCCTCGGGGAGGTTTAGGGAGGGGTCGATGAAAAAGCTGAGTTACTCATAGGATTGTCACCATTTCTTTTACTCAGAAATCATCAAAGCTCACGCTGATTGGAAACAACCCCCTCACCGAAGATCGGGGAGGGTGACCCGGTGGGTCGGGAGGGGTTGACATATCAATCCAGCAATCCCTAGGATTGTCCTTCCTAAAACCCCGCAATTAGTCCACAAACCGACTACCTCCCGTCATCCCGGCGAAAGCCGGGAACCACAACTCTACTGAACTGCAAAATCAACACAAAAGAACCAGCAATTCACAAGCTTAGAACCCCGGCATCACCCCGCGAACCGCCAACTTCAAAGAATAAACCCCCTTCCGAGCCGTCACAAAGAGCACATTCCCATCCTTACCGCCAAAACACAAATTCGCCGGCTGCTCCGGAAACTTGATGTTCTCCAACAACTCACCCGAAGGCGAATAAACGTTCACACCATCCCCACATGCCGCCCATAACCGGCCCGATTGATCAACCCGAACCCCATCCGGCCCCGGCAAATCAAAATGTTTCCCATTTTTCAAAGCTCCACCCGGCGTGTAGTCAAAAATCTCAATCCCGCCATCCCCACTATCTGCGACATAAAGGGTCTTCCCATCCGGTGAAAAAACTACACCATTTGGTTGATTTCGCCCCTTATAAATCTGTCGCAACTTCCCATCGCGAAGCTCATAAACATACTTCCCGTCCTGCTCCATCTGGTCGTCTCGAATCCCATAACTCGGATCAGTAAACACAACCGCCCCACTCTTATGAATTGCAATATCGTTCGGAGAATTCAATTTCTTTCCCCCAAACTCAACTGCCACCGACTTCTTCGACCCATCCGCCGAATACACATCGACCGACCGCGATCCATGTTTACAACTCCAAACATTCCCCTTCATATCAAGAGTATTCCCGTTCGCTCCTTCCGTGCCGTCACGCCAAACTGTCACTTCTTTGCCATCAAAAGCATAAATCTTCGATACCGGAATGTCACTAAAAATCAGTTTGTCGCCCTGAATCCAGCAGGGTCCTTCCGTAAAACGATACGTTCCCGGCAACTTCACAACTTCCGCCCCCGGCGCAACAAAACTCTGCATCATCATTCCTCCCAACATCAACGACAAAATCACGACGGATTCTCCACAAACTCACCGCCCCGGCACCATTTCAAATAGTTCAAACCATGAACCTGACCCGTCATCTCAAGTTCATCGCGATAAACCGGATCATGCCAACCTTCAATGTCAATCGAACCCGTCCACCCGTTCATCCGCAAAATCGAAATCACGTCCCGCCAATTCGTATCCCCAAATCCTGGGGTTCGGTGGTGAACAATATATTCTCCGCATCGAATCCCCTCGCGCTTCACCTTCTCCCAATCGACTGTCGCATCCTTACCATGAATGTGAACAACCTTCCCTACCCATTTCCGCAGATTCGGCAAAGGATCAACCAAACTCACCATTTGGTGGCATGGCTCCCACTCCAACCCAATATGATCAGAAACCACTGTATTAAACATCATCTCCCAAGCCCGCGGTGCATGAGCAATGTTCCAATTCGGCTTGTCCCAATTCCCGCCCATGTCGCAGTTCTCAAACCCAATTTTCACTCCATGGTCTTCCGCCATTTTCGTGAGCGGCCCAAAAACCTCGCCAAATCGATCCATCGTCTTGTCAACTGCCGTTTCAGGCAAGCATCCCGTAAAGCCACAAACCGTGGTCGCCCCCCACGCCCCCGCCGATTGAATCAAAGTCTCCCATGCAACGCGCGTCACTTCATCCGTCATCGGATTTCCATAAATTCCAATGCTACTAATAATCGCTTGATCGCCCAGCAATTCCAAAACCCGAGCCGCTTGCTCCTTCTGCCCCGCAACCGTGTCCTGACCTTCCGCCAATTTCGCCCAATTGGTTAACTGAAAGCTCTCAAACCCATGCCCCAAGATTTGCGGCAAATAGTCCTCGCACCCCTCCATCTTTGCCAACGTCCCAATGCGAATATCTTGATGTCCAACTCGACTCATATCCTCCCAGGTTTACCTCATTTCAATTCACTTCCTGATTGTAAAACCGCTTTCAACGCTCCGTTACAGTTCCAAGCTCAAAAACAAAATCTTGATCCATAAACCCGAGTGGCTCACGGCGATGATTACTTTGCAATGCCAAGCGAATCACAACTCGATCATCTTCAAATTTATCCACAACAATCGGCACACCTCCTGCGAATTTGCTCCGCCCAATCACATCGCCTGATTTCAAATTTTCTGCCGATCCTAAAGAAAACAATGCCTGTGATAACGCTTCTAATTTCGCTCTAAACTCGACCGATCCACCAATCCCCATCGATGGCAACAACATCTCCTCAAGGATTGCGTGCGCTTCTAATCTGTCCACGGTCTTAGAGAGTCGATATCGCCGTTCAAAAAGATAATTCAAAAGGGCTGTGACTTCCTCAGCAGAATGATCTTCATATTGTGCATCGATCGTAAGGAGTTGAACCCCATTTCGATAGATTAACTTCTTTGCAAGTGACTCATCATAAGGTTGGACTGGCACCTGATTCCGCTTGTATTGCCACTCAAACTGTAACTTCATCCCAATGCTCATTGATTCGACAACTGCAGCATCAATTGCTCGACAAATGACTTGCGATGTCGAATCAAATTCAATAAGTGACAGCTGGAGACAAAATTCGGAAAGGACAGCGAAACTTACAGGGTTCAGCAAATCAGATCGAGTCATCCCAACAGTCTCGGTGATTACAAATTCCGAAAAACGACAATATGTTGCCGACATCAAAGAATCCCCGAGCTGTTCAAAGAATGCTGCAATCTTAACAGCATCACTCAGTGTTTGAACTGCACGCTCGTCATCACCTAGAACTAATAAACAAATCGCATCGAGATAGAGAACCTCTGCCGATCTCAGCAAACGAAATCTAAAGTCGTTGTCATACCGTAAGCCCAAGCTGGTCGACTCTGTCGGAACCTTCACAGGCAAACTCAAAGCTAATTGCCTTGCTACAGTTACTTCCTCCTTAAAGCGTGACTGAACCAACTCAGCATCAGCCGAATTCTTGACAATCGATCGAACCTCAATATCTGCCCGCCTAAAGGACATCGGCGATGAACTACTTGGAAAAGTAAAAGGATTCACGTCCAAAACTCGATATCCCAAAGGCTCCGACACATATCCGGCCTCCTTAAGTTCTTCAAATGTCGCCACGCGGGAAGACTCAGTTGTAACCAATGGCAGCAGCAAGATCGTGAGCAAGCTCACTCCAACTAAAATAATGCTGCCTGCCAATTTCGTCCGGTTCATTTTTCATCCCTCACGCGCTGGAGCCAAAACCCGGCTCGGACTCACCGACTCAACCACCCAACCCAAAACCATCTGCCCAAAAACCACCAAAAAGAGCGAATAAAACACCGCCGGAAAATAATGATAATGAGCAAAAAACTTCAACCAACCCATCGGCAAAAACGCAACAAACCCCATTAATAAAAACCCAAACCCCAGCCACCGATTCCGATCTCGCCAAACCCCAACCATCGATGTCACATTCCCAAAAATCAGCGCACCCGAAACCCAAGGAATCGACGTCAAAAACGCCAATACCCCAACCTCAAAACTTCCACTAAAGATCGACCAATTCTGTAACCCCGGTGCCAAATACAAAATCAAATCATTAATGACTCCGCCCCCAGTTCGAAATTGCTGCGCCTGATAACCACTCACATCGCTCGGTACCAACACTCGCCGCAAAAGCAAATACCCCACCAAAATCCCCCAAAACAAAACCAGATTAGCCCAGTGCACCCGCCGACCCTGCAACGAAAACAGAATCATCACCCCCGTAATCAATGCCGGAATCACTACCGCTTGCTCGTAAGCTCCCAGCGCTAGAACCAAACCAAGTGCCGAAACAACAACCCAAATCCAAGCAAACCGACTGGCCCGGGTAACCACTGTCCCCTTGGTTGCAGGTAAATCCGTCGATGTCAATTCAAAGGATTTCCCAACCGCCGTCAGCCTCTCAAACCGCGCATAACTTGCAACTGAAATCAACCCAAAAATCGCCATCACGCTCGCCGTTCGCCCCGGCAACCAATCAACAATACGAGTCTTAAAGTCCAGCGGCCCTGGCACCAAACTCGCCAAAAACAGACAACCAAGAAACGCCAATCCCACCGTCCACCACTGATCTCGCAACTTCCCCCGAAACAGTCCGAACAAGCTCAATACCGCCAATACCCAGATCCACCCAAAAACCGAACTCAACGCCGCCAACTTGACATGGGCAATTCCAAACACCAGAGTCCCCAACGCCGCCGTCAATGGCTTATCCGTCAACTCCCGCCCCACCCAAAACGACAACCAAACACAGACCGCGCAAATCAGCGCATTTGTCATCCCAAACCCCGAGCCGACCATCCCATAAAACCGCAAATCCATCTCGAAAAACAAAGTCGAAATTGGTCGATAAAAATGGTTAAAGAGCGGCCAATCTCCCGCAAACCAACTCCAAGGATTCCCCCGCTCCTGAATATTCATGAGCAAAACCTTGGTGTCAGAATCGAGTAACAACCCATTCCCCGTGGCACGAATCAAAACAACCCAAACACTAAAGACCAGCGGAACAATCAACCACGGCAACCAGCGTTTCATCTCTCACGATTATCCCCAATAACCTGGGACGGTTGAACTCTTTATGAGCCCGAGGCGTTATCATTTACAAGACTATGAACAACAAACTGCTGAAAATTGGTGCCGTGAGCGCGGTTTTACTTGTCGGAACCTTCTTCTCCGCCATTGCACAAAACAAGACCAACACCTTAGAAGGCAAGGCAGCTCCCAAATTTAGCCTCAAAATCACCGATGGAACCAAAGCCACAAACGCCTCGCTCAAAGGCAAAGTGGTCCTTCTCGATTTCTGGGCAACATGGTGCGGACCGTGCAAAAAAGCTAGCCCAACTATGCAAAAACTCCACAAAGAACTCTACGCAAAGGGACTTCGAGTAATTGGAGTTAGCGTCATGGAAGAAGAAAAAGGAAAAGCTGGTGTCGTGAAATACAAAAACGAACACAACTACACGTATGCCTTTGCCTACGAAGGTGATGACCTCGCCAAAGCCCTCAAAATCGGCGGCGTACCCGAATTCGTCCTCATCGACCGAAGCGGAAAAATCATCGACTCATGGGATGGCTATAGCGAAGCGATGATGTCCGAAATCACCACCAAAACCCGCGCCGCCGTCGCCAGTAAGTAAACTTAAAACAACATCAGTCTTTGATGCCAATCCGAACCACGGGTTGGCATCAAGCGTCTATTCCAAAGCCAATGATCACTACAGCCCTGTCCCTCGTCCTCCTCGCCGCACCCCAAGATCATTGGAAAACCTACCGAATGGGAGAATCCGGCCTCAACCTCAGTCTGCCTGCCGAGCCCAAGACAACGAAAACCCTTGAAGAAACCCAAATTCACACCGAATTCAAATCGGTAAAGTTTGATTTGACAGTTAAGCAAGTTTCCCAAGATCCCGGCCAACTGAGCGCTGCTTACACTGAGAAATTCGCCCGATTACGCGAACAATACGGCCGTAAAATGACGTCGATTTTGAACGAATCACCGGTCTTTGAAGCAGCGCAATTTGGTGCGTCCGATTCAATCGGATTCGTCATCGAAGTCGATGCCGATGGCGGCAAAGCCTTTGCCTGGCAAAAAGTCAGAATCGATGGGCTAGAGTACGAAATCAACATCCAGTGCGATCGACGTGATCAAACCGTAATGGAAAAAATTCTCGGCTCTGCACAATACAAAAACCCCGAAACAAACGATTTCAATATTAGCCCCCTTGGTGCAACTGGACTGCAGAGTTATATTGGCGTCGCTTTCCTACCCCAAACCGCAGAAGCGCGCGAAACGTCGACCAGCGTCGTCCTGCAATCTGATAACTTCCCCGCAATGATCCTCGCCACTATCTGGACCAGCGACGAAATCGATTACGAAAACGAAGCCCAACTCAAGAAAGCAATGGGAGTCTGGATCTCAACATTTGTCCAAGGTGCAAAGAGTGAATTCACGTTCAAAAGCACCAAAGAAGAAAAACAAACCGTCTACGAAATTTCCGGGAAAATCTTGATCCAAGGTGCCGAAGTCAAGCTACTCGGCAAAGCCTATGCCCGCCGCGACGACGCGCAAGCCGTGATCGCCGTCATCGATTCTCGAATCGAGGGTGCCGAAGAATTCGCCATTAAAATCCTCAAATCCGTCTCCCAAATCCCAACGGCGAATTAAGTCCGAACCGTCGGCTTCCGCCGCGCTTCTTTCTGCATTTTCCTAACGATCTCCGCAAAGTCGCTCGGACAATCAAACGCGCGGTAAACGCTCGAGTAGCGAATATAACCTATCGCATCAATCCCATAAAGCTCATCCATCGCTTTTTCCCCAATCTCGCTCGAACTCACTTCAAGTTCAGAATTATCCAGCAACTCACGCTCAATAATTGCTACCGATTCATCGAGCCGCTCCGCACTCACCGGCCGCTTCCCACAAGCCAACATAAGCGAATTAAGCAGCTTTTCACGGTCAAAGAGCTCTCGCGTTCCATCCGCTTTAATCACATAAAGACGCGGCTTCTCTGGCTCCTCAAAAGTTGTAAACCGCCGACTACAAGACTCACACTCCCGGCGGCGCCGAATCGCACCCCCGTCCCGAGCCGGGCGAGAATCCAAAACCTTCTGTTCTTCATGTCCACAATACGGGCACTTCATTTAGGTAACGACCTCAACCTAGAATATCGGCTCGGCATAGGCTAACAACCTCATTTCCCCCACCGTTTTCCACATACCCCTTAAGTCTAACTTCGAATACTTTTCCCCATTGTCAACACGCGTTAACATTGAATGCAATTTATCGACCCGATAAGCCCGCAATTAATCCCAAAACCAATCCTGCAACAACCGGCACCGCCGGCACTTGGCACGATATTCAGCCAGAGTTAAACGACTTCATCAGCAGGAAATAACCAAAACCCATCCCCGTCCCAATCGCCGTAGACGCCAAGACGTTGAGGAACCGCTCTCTTTTTTTCATGATCTCTTAATCAAGACTCCTCCTACGCGTCCAACAATGCCGCAATACCAGGCAACTCTTTGCCCTCAAGGAACTCAAGTGACGCCCCGCCACCCGTCGAAACATGCGACACCTGATCCGCTAGCCCAAACTTCTCAATCGCCGCCGCCGAATCACCGCCGCCAACTATCGTCACCCCCGTGGATTCCGTCAAACCAAGCGCAACCTCGTGCGTCCCATTCGCAAAGGCATCGAACTCAAAAACGCCCATCGGACCGTTCCAAAGCACAGTTTTCGCATCCTTGGCAATCGCTCGATAGCGTGCTGCCGTCTCAGGCCCTATATCCAATCCCATCTGATCCGCCGGAATCGCATTGCTCGCCACTACGGTCGCCGGTGCATCCTGAGCAAAAGTCGGCGCAACAATCGTATCTGTTGGCAACACAATTTTTGGATTCTTCAGAAGCTCCTTGCAATAATCAATCGAATCCGCATCTAAAAGCGATTGTCCAATTTCCCAACCCTGCGCTTTGAAAAACGTATAAGCCATCCCGCCCCCAATCACCAACTGATCCACTTTCGGCAAAAGCGATTCAATCACCTGAATCTTATCTTTCACCTTCGCCCCTCCCATAATCGCAACGAATGGTCGCTCAGGCTTCTCGACCGCGTTCCCCAAAAAGTTAATTTCTTTCTCAATCAAAAAGCCCGCCACCGCCGGCAAATAGTGCGCAACTCCTTCCGTCGAAGCATGAGCCCGATGCGATGTCCCAAATGCATCGTTCACATAAATCTCCGCCAACCCTGCTAAGGCACCTGCGAACTCTGAGTCATTCTCTTCTTCCTCAGCATGGAATCGCACGTTCTCAAGCAAAACTACATCGCCAGGTTTCAACGCTGCACTCGCCGCCTCTGCCTCCGGCCCAACGCAGTCCGAAATCAACTTCACTTCCTTACCAAGCAACTCGGTCAACCGCTGCGCTACTGGACCAAGAGAAAATTCCATGTTTCTCGTCGCCTTCGGTCGCCCCAAATGCGAACACAAAATCACTCCCGCTCCTTGCGCCAAACAATATTCAATTGTCGGCAAACTCGACGTAATCCGAATATCATCCGTAATCACCCCATTCTCCATCGGCACATTAAAGTCACATCGAATCAAAACCTTTTTGCCGTTGAGGTCAATATCACGAACCGTCTTCTTATTGAGCGCCATCCCCCCAATTTACCGCCGATTCATCCAAACCACCCCTACCATTACTTCTTCAAAATCATCCTTCCTCCAGCCCCGATTAAAACACTCACGCAAAACCATAAGAACCAGTCTCCCAACTGCCGATAGACCGTCCACCGCTTAACCCCCACCGAATTCGATACCCCTCCCTCAAACCCCGCCGGCAACGTCTCAACGATCCCTCCATCCCCATTCACCAGCATCGAATGCGCCGTCGCCTCCGCCCGCACAATTGGCACCCCCAGTTCCGCCGCCCGGAACGGCGTAAACGCCGCATGAGCCGCCTGAATGAACCCGTTCGGACTCGCCGGATCAAGCGTGGGCAAAGCAATCAAATCCGGATCACCCGCATTCGCCGTATCCCGCATCACCGCCGGATAACAGCTATCAAAACAAACATTCAAGCCAACATTCTGCGAAAGCGTTTGAACCACAACCGGCCTCGTTCCCGCCGTGATTTCATTCTCCTCCGACCCAAACGGCTTCCGCTTAAAATACCGTCCCCGAACCCCATCTCCATCAATCAGAACCGCCATATTATGCGGTTTGGGCGAATGGTCATCGTGCATCGAAACAACTATCGGATACCCACCTTTCGATCCCGCAAACCCCCGAATCGCTGCCACATCATGATCACCCACACTAAGCTCCGGCCAAACCCCAACCTCAACCCCCTTCCCAACCAATTCCTGATTCAAAGGCAAAATCTCATCCGCTCCAAATTCGTCCGTCTGCACCGCAGCGACCACGCGATCCTGCCCCAGCAAAGATCCCCCCGGTCGCCAATAAACCACCGAACACAGCAAAGCCAATCCTGCTAACCCCGGCGCTACAAATCGCCATCCCTTCTGATCCCGATCCGAAGCCAGCGCAAAATTGCTAAACCACATCACCCAACTCACCCCCCAAATTCCCGTCACGCTCGCCAAAGCCATCGCCGGCGAACTCGCATACTGCATCAGCGCCAAGTGCGCCGGAAGCTTAATGAATGTCAAACACTCCAACACAACCCCTAAACAAGCCAAAACCGCCGCCCGACCAAACGTCATCGACTTCTGCTCCGCTGCTACTCCCATCATCACTGCCAAAACAACCCCGTACAGCCCAAATCCGACGTAATTCCAACTCACATCCCCACTAATCACATTCGGCGCAACTAACGGAGTCGTGCTTACATACGCCGCCGAAATAGCCGCCACCAAACCCGCCACAAATCCATAAATAAACCGTGTCCTACGTAAACTCAAAATCAACGGCACCAAAAACACCCAACCCAAAATCGACACCGACCGTGGCGGCATCGCTACCGCAAACATAACCCCCGCCAAAACCGCCAAGCCAAGTGCCACCAAAACCTTTCGCATAACAATGCGAACACGTTCTAACTCCTGATCAGTTCCCAGCCCGGACCCGCCCACCTTCACACGAACCCAAGGTACTATTCCAAACCCCGACGAGGCGACGTACCCAAGTGGTTAAGGGGAGGGACTGCAAATCCTTTATGCATCGGTTCGAATCCGATCGTCGCCTCCAAATATATTTCAATACTCAGATGAGCTAAGACACATCCCTCCCATTTCAGAGGAAGAGAAAGGGTGGGGTGAAGTGAAATCCACGTTACTTTGATCCGGTGGAAAACTCACGCCCCTAAACCAGGCAACCCCCCGTCTTGAACCAAAGCACCATGAGCGCCTTGGTTCACCCGAATTACCAGCAAAGCCACATAACCGCTGCGTTCGGCGTCATCGAACCACCCCCTATCCACGTCGAAACCCTCACATTCCAGGGCCCTCTCACCACCCTCTTCCTGATGGTGCGCGACCACAAAATCGACCTCCTCGGAATCCCACTTGGCCCCATCTGCGAAGCCTATCTCCGCTACCTCCTCGAAAGTGTCGAACCCCATCTTGAATCCCACGCCGTTGCCGTCAGCGCCCTCTGCTGGCTTCTCGAACGCAAAGCTTGGATGCTCATCCCTCTTGAGCAAGAAGAGGAAGAACCAGAAGGCCACAACATCCTCGACGAAGTCGAACCCTACGTCCAAGAGTTCCTCCCCGCAATCGATTCCCTCCTCGACCGCAAAGATGAGCGCGAACACCTGTTCTTTCGCACGGGCGACCAATCTTCGCTCTACGAGCTTCCCTTCGAAGCCACCTCAATAACAACGTTCGATCTCGCCAAGGCACTTGAATCCGTCCTCGCGCGTGCCAAACCCGACACCATCGAGCGACTGGACAAACCACGTCGGAGCATAAGCGAACAAATGGTCATCGTACTTCGCGCCCTCCAACCCCAACCTCTTCCCCTAGAAGAATTGATCACCACCGAATTCACCCGCTCCGAGGTAGTCTGGTGGTTCTTGGCCCTCCTGGAGCTCATCCGGCTCGGGCAAGCATCGGTCACCATGCACGAAGGCACCGTGAAGTTTGGAAAATATGCCCCCCCCGAGGACGCTGGATGAGGCTCGTTCAAGCCTTAGAAGCCCTGCTCTTTGTCGCCGACAGCCCCGCAAACCCCGAAGAACTCGCAAAGGCTCTCGGCGTACCCACTTTTGAAGTCGAAGAAGCCCTCGAAAAACTCGGCGGGCGACTCCACCACACCTCCGCCCTCCAACTCGTCCGAATCGCCGGCGGCTACCAACTTTGCACCAAACCCGAATTCGCCGGACCCATTGCCCGCTTTACCCAACCCCAAACCAGCAAACTCTCCCGCTCACTCATGGAAGTCCTCGCCATTGTCGCCTATAAGCAACCCATCACTCTCGCCGAGCTAGAAGAAGTCCGAGGCGTCGACAGTGGCTATGGAGTCCGCCAATTGGTTGAACGACGGCTCGTCTGCGAAATCGGCCGCCGCACAACCCCCGGCCGCCCCGTCGATTACGGCACCACCCAACAGTTCCTCCACGCTTTCAACCTCCAATCACTTCAAGAACTCCCTGTCGTCAATTTCGAAACCCATCAACTTCCCAAACCTATCGGTCTCGACCAAGATCCCGATCAACCGTCCCTTCTCGATCAAGATTCAAACGAAGACAACCATCCCACCCTCGCATGACCCCCGCCGCTATCCTGTTCGCCCTCAAGCAAACGAGCACGTTTGTCGGACAATCAAAATTCCCACCTCTCACTGCCGAAGCAGCAATAATCGTCCAGGCCGATACCGGCCGCATCCTCTGGGGCCGCAATATCGACATGCCGATGTACCCCGCAAGCACAACTAAGCTGCTCACCAGCCTCATATTGCTCGAAGAAACCTCCCCCACCGATCAAATCCAAGCCCCCGAAGACATCAAAAAAATCCGAGGCTCATCCCTTCATATGCAACCATTCGAAACAGTCTCAGCCGAAGGCGCTGCCTACGCCATACTCCTTCGATCGGCCAACGATGTAGCCCACTGCGTCGCCCTCAAACTTGGCGGCTCAGATACCGGCTTTGCAAAAAAAATGAACGAGTTCTCTCAAAAGCTCGGCATGAAACACTCGCATTGGGTTACCCCCCACGGGCTTAATAACCCTTGGCACAAAACCACCGCTCGAGATATGTCAATCCTCGCACTCTACGCGATGAAAAACAATCGTTTGGTTGAAATCACAAGCACCGAGAAATATACGATCCAACGCAGCATCAACCAAAAGGACATCCTCCTCGAAAACCACAATAAACTTCTCAAAGAAGACAAGACCCTGAAAGGCTTCAAAACCGGATTCACTAACCCCGCCGGACTTTGTTTTGTCGGTTACCAAGAATCCCCAATCGGAAACCTCATCACCGTCATCCTCAACAGCAACGATTGGGCCGCCGATCAAGTTACGATCACTAAATGGGCCAAAACATCTTTCCACCAAACGGATAATATCCTTGCAAATTTCAAGGAAACTTTTAAACCGATCAACGCAAAAAATGATCAACTCCTCACCGCTATCCCCAACCGACCAATCCCTGGCCTCGTTAGCGAAGAAGACCTCCAAAACCTCAAAGTCATCCCTCGGCGCACCGAATTCCCTGCCCCAATCCCCATCACATCTGTGCTCACTCCAGCCATCGTCAAACTCCCTGACGGAACGACCTTTCAAACCGAACTTGTCGCCGCAAACGCCGTAGAAGCCAAGCCAAACATCAGCGACTTTCTCCGCAACCCAGTCGGCATCAGCCTCATCCTTTTTGCCTCTGCTGCCTACTGGTACCGCCGCCGAACCTACGACAAGCTAAACTATTAGGTTAAGCCCCATGGCAAAGCCGCGCAGAAAACCAATCGGTACCTCCAACCGTAAACCCCTCCACAAGCGAAAGCCTGTGGATGACGGCTACGTCAAAAGGTCTAAATCCAAACCAACCGGACAGCCCAAACGCGAAAAAGGCGACGTCATTCCGCCTCGCCCAAAACCTCAATCAAAGTCAGAAGAATTCTACGAACGCACCCAAAGCGATCAAGCAAGAACGCGCAAAGATTCCCGACCCTCCGATCCGCGCCGTAAACCCACCGCCGCAAAGCCGACCGCCGGAAAGGCTGTCGCCAAATCAACGGCACCACCAAAAAAGCTCAGCGAAAACAATGATTCAAGTCCCGCCACCGCTCCATCCGAGCGCAAAGTGCGGGGTGGAGAGCCTAAAGAAGTCAATTCAGAGCCCGTCCGACTCCACCGTTTCCTCGCCCAATGTGGAATCGCCAGTCGCCGCAAAGCCGAAGAAATCGTCTCCGAAGGCCGCATAACCGTCAATGGCAACCTCATCATCGAGCAAGGCACAAAGGTTAACCCCGGCGACATCGTCGCCTTAGATGGCAACCCCGTTTCACCACCCGAAACTCGGCTCTACATCCTCAATAAACCGCTCGGAGTCATCACAACCATGGATGACGATCTCGGACGCCAAACCATCGCCCACCTCATCCCCGGATCCGCTCACGGCATAAAACCCGTCGGACGCCTCGATATGCACACTTCTGGGCTCATCTTTCTCACCAACGATGGAGACCTCGCCCACCGCCTCACCCACCCCCGATTTGGAATCGAAAAAGAATATCTCGTCACCGTCCAAGGTGAACCGAGCGATAAAACCCTCCAACGGCTGAGCCGAGGCATCCATATCGATGGCGAAAAAACCGCCCCAAGCAAATGGGAATACATTGGCCCCGTTAAATCCGAATTCCAGTCCCGCCTCCGCGTCACACTCCACGAAGGGCGCAATCGCCAAATTCGTAACATGGCCGAAATTGTCGGACACCCCGTTCTCACGCTCAAACGCGTCCGCATCGGAACATACGTCGTCAAAGGAATGGAAGAAGGCGAACTCCGTCTTATCGGCAAAAAAGACCACGACGCCCTTCGACGAAAAGTCGGTCTATAAAAAGGCATCGATTTGAATTTGACTTACCTAATACCAAATCAAACCCAACTCATCCACCTGATCGCCCTCAATTCCAAAGCTCATTGCATCGCCTGTCAAATAGCGCATCGCAACCCAAGCACACAGCGAAGCATCAACAAAATCCTTATATCCGCTTCGCTCGTTAACACCGCCTTTCAGCAGTGAAAGCGGCAATTTCCATTCGCACTCAGCAAGCCGACCGCTGACAACGGTGGGAAAAGTCTCGATAATTTGAACCTGGGGCAACTTTTCTTTACCACTTTTCCACACACTTTCCCCATTTACCATCCATTCCTGTGGCTCCTCCGGAAACATTCTTGTCCACTGAGGATTGAAGCCCGCTTTCTTAATCTGGTGCTCGGCTAACCTAGAAGATCTTGGGCCGGGTCGTTGAGCTTTTGGCGGACAGTCAATCGCCACGCATTCTAATTCCGGGAACCCCGCCAAGAGCCGAGCAACATCTTCGGCGTCATGCAAATTCTGTAGTGCCAAAAAGTCTCCAGAATCTGCCTCAACAACCGCAACATGAAAACCACGTTTCATGCCCCCGACGTCTATCCCTGCAACGACCGAGTTCACTTTGCCAGCTTCTTAAACAGCCCCGAGCCAAACCACAACTTCTTTGACTCCATCATAAAATGCCCAGATTTCAAGAGCGGATCTTGATCATTGAAAGCCTTAATTTTCTCATCTTCATCCGTCAAAAACAGATAGAACCCGCGACCCAACTCATTCTTCTCAGATGCTGGCCCGATCAACCCTGCATCTCCATTACGCATCAAGTCCAAGTTGTGATTAATATGCCGCGCCATCGCCTTGTCAAATTCTTCACCTTTCAATTCCCCAAAATGCGGTCCTTCCTTCACCCAAGCCAACGTCCCCCGCATCATTTTCGTATCTTCTTTCCAATCCCAAGTAAACATATCTTTAGGTGCCATCCAAGGATAAAGCTCAATTTTCAACAGACCATTTTTAACGAAAGGATCTGCGTCAAACTCCGCCGCTACTTTGTCCTTCGGCAAGGTCAAAATCACAATCCCCCTAAAATCACCACCCTTATCAAACGGACCCGCACAAGGAGCCTTTTTCTCGTCAAATAATCGCCCCAAGTTCGCCAAATGCTCGGCCTGCATTTTTTCAACGGCCTCTTGCGTTATCCCTTCCGGTCGTGTACCACTCTTAAAAATCAAAAGAGTGTATGTCTCCATCGGGGGCATTTTCACATCTTGCATCGCCATCGCCATTCCAACCAACGCTGTAATCATCTTATCCTCAGTATTCAAGTCGTTTCAAAAACTCAGTTCCCGACAAAATCCTTTGCATTTCCTTGAAAACTTTGACATCAGGTGAGTCGTAAGAGATATGTGGCACTAAAGATTCTTTGGGTTGCAATCCCGCTCGCAATCGCAATCTCCGCAACCGCATACTTTTCGACCCGCCAAACCAGGCCTCAAGCACCCGAATCACCCGAAGCCCCCACCGAACTCCTCGAACGCAAATCAATAAACCCCATCGTCAAAGCAGCTCGCGAACAACTCATTAACCCCGCTCGCTATTCCGGTGCCTATTACAAAATCGACTACCCCATGGGCGATGTCCCCGCCAATCGCGGTGCCTGCACCGATGTCATCATCCGTGCCCTGCGCAAAGTCAATATCGATCTCCAACAAAAAATCCAAGAAGACGCCGACAAACAAATCTATCCCAAATTACTCCTTGGACGAGACCGCAATATCGACCACCGACGCTGCCCCAACCAAATCCAATATTTCTCAAGCCACGCCAGTTCATTTCCCACCGATTCCGACCAAACGGTTAAGAATAACATCCAGCCTGGAGACATCATCTTTTGGAAACTCAAAGACGGCAAAGACCACGTCGGCATCGCCAGCGACATACTCTCCCCATCCGGTCATCCCCTCATCATCCACAACATCGGCCCCACAGTCACCGAAGCCGACGTCCTATTCGCCTGGAAAATCGTCGCCCACTTCCGCATCACACCAAAAGCGAATCTCAAATAAGTGAAGTCGCCTTTAAGCAAATTCAACACGGGTGCCCCGGCAAGTGGTAGTCGGGCACCAAAACCAGAGCCTACAACGCCTCGACCAGAACCGCCGTCGCTTCCCCGCCACCGATACAAGGCGAAGCAATCGCCCGCTTCCCGCCCGTCCGCCGAAGCTCCATCAACGCCGTCAGAACAAGCCGGGTTCCAGTCATGCCAATCGGGTGACCTATCGAAACCGCACCGCCATTCACATTCAGCTTTTCCGCCGGAATCCCAACATCTTTCGCTGTCGTCAACGCAACTACGGCAAACGCTTCATTGATCTCAAAAAGATCAATATCCGCAACCGTCAAGCCCGTTTGATCAAGCAATTTCTGGACCGCCTGCGCTGGTGCCGTCGTAAACCATTTCGGCTCCTGCGCATGTTGAGAATAAGCTGTAACCTTCCCTATCGGCTTCAAGCCATGCTTCTCAACCGCTGCCGCTGAAGCCAAAATCAGCGCCGCTGCCCCATCATTAATCGAACTTGCATTCCCCGCTGTTGTCGCCCCATCTTTGCTAAAAGCCGGTCGCAATTCCGGCAACTTATCCGGCCGACCCCGGCCCGGTTCTTCGTCTTCCGAAACCACAATCGGGTCACCCTTGCGCTGAGGCACTGAAACCATCGTAATTTCATCCTGGAATCGCCCCGATTTCTGCGCTTCAACCGCCCTCCGATAGCTCTCAACCGAAAACGCATCAAGCTCCTCCCGGTTAAACCCTTTCTCACTTGCGCAAAGGTCTCCACAAGACCCCATATGAACATTGTCATAAGGATCCCAGAGCCCATCGTTGATCATCAAATCAACCGCCGCCTGGTTCCCCATCCGCATCCCACTGCGCGCCGTCGGCAGTGCATAAGGCGTATTCGTCATTGACTCCATCCCGCCCGCAACCACAATGTCCGCATCGCCGCACTTGATCGCCTGCGCTGCCATCATGATCGTCTTCATTCCCGATCCACAAACCTTATTCACCGTCGTGCATGGCACCGAATCCGGAATCCCCGCGCCCTTACTCGCTTGCCGCGCCGGAGCCTGACCAATCCCCGCACTCAAAACATTCCCCATCAAAACTTCATCAACATTCTCGGGCTTAACTCCCGCCGCTTCCAAAGCCGCATGAATCGCCGCCGCCCCCAACTGTGGAGCCGTCAACGAACTAAAAGCACCCTGAAACGCCCCCACCGGAGTCCGCTTCCCCCCAACGATATAGACAACATTGTCGCTCATGATCTGAGATTACCTACTCCCCCTGTTAACGCATCGTCGCAAATAAACGCAAGTCCTACCCTGCCCCACGTCACTGAAGTTTTCCGATACAATATCCCCTGTCGAGATAAGGCAATCGGTAACGAACCGGCGGATCCTCGATGTGGTGGCCAAAAACCATCAACATCAAAGCTCCGCCGGTTTTGTTTTTGAACAAACCCCCACCGGAGCCCTAAAAAAGAGAAAATCATTATGTCAACCCTCGTCATAGTTGGAGCGCAATGGGGCGATGAAGCCAAAGGCAAAATCGTCGATGTCCTCGGCCACCAGGCCAGTTATGTTGTCCGTTACAGTGGAGGAAACAACGCCGGACACACCGTCATCACCGGCGGAAAAACATTCAAATTCCACCTCCTCCCCGCCGGAATCCTCCATACCAACACCCTCAGCATCCTCGCTGGCGGAATGGCCATCTGCCCAAAGGCACTCCTCGACGAAATTGACTCCACCAGAGCCCAACAATCCGAACTCGGGGACCTCAAAATTTCCCCGGCCGCCCACGTCGTCTTCCCCTACCACCGCCTCCTCGACCAACTAGAAGAATCCGCCCGAGGCGATAACAAAATCGGCACAACATCCCGCGGGATCGGCCCCATGTACACCGATAAAGTCCAGCGAATCGGCATCCGAATGGGCGAATTCGTCCATCCTGAAATCTTCGCCGAACGCCTTCGCCAAGTTCTCGAATTCAAAAATCGCTTGATCACCCTCCTCGGAGGCGAACCCGTCAAGTTCGAAGACCTTTACGATGAGTATTGCGGCTACGCCAAGCGTATCGCCCCCTATGTCAGCGATACCGAACACGTCCTCCAAGAAGCCGTCCGCCGTAACGACCGAGTCCTCTTCGAAGGTGCCCAAGGCACGTTCCTCGACCTCGACCACGGCACCTACCCCTACGTCACCAGCAGCCACCCAACCGCCGGAGGCGCCTGCCTCGGCACAGGAATTGGCCCCCGCGATATCAACAACGCTCTTGGTGTCTGCAAAGCCTACGCAACCCGAGTCGGCGAAGGCCCATTCCCCTCCGAGCAAGATAACGAAATCGGAAACCAAATCCGCGAACAAGGTCAGGAGTACGGCACCACCACCGGCCGCCCCCGCCGCTGTGGGTGGCTCGACCTCGTTGCCTTGCGCCATTCCGCTCGCCTCAACAGTCTCAGCGGACTCATCATTACTCGCCTAGATACTCTGGCAAACGTGCCCGAAATCAACGTCTGCACCGCCTACGATCTCGGCAGCGGCCCCGTCGACTACCTCCCCAGCTCCACTCACGAATGGAACCAAGTCCAGCCCCAATACCAATCCCTTCCCGGTTGGAGCGAAGATATCAGCGGCGCACGGTCATGGGATGACCTCCCGACAAACGTCCAAAACTACGTCCGGTTCATCGAAGACTACACTGGTACCCCCGCTGCCATCCTCAGCATCGGCCCCGACCGCGACCAAACCATCATTCTCCGCCCAGAATTAATCTGGGCGTAAACTCCATCACCATTTCAAATAAAATAAGGCTCTGACCTACCAGTCAGAGCCCTCATCATCCGTATTGTCAGCCGTTAGTTTCCCGGGACCAACTTGGCCCGCACGGCCTTCATCGCGGCTTCTGTTCGAGAGTTCACCTGAAGCGCCTTCAAGATGTTACTCACGTGGTTCTTAACCGTTTTCTCGGCAATGCTCAAATGATTCGCAATTTCTTTGTTGCGCATTCCCTTGGCAATCAACTCAAGAATTTCGGTTTCTCGATCGCTCAAAACATACAATTCAGTATCGTCGGTTTCGTCGTCGTCTTTCACGCGGCGAAAATCTTCGATAACCTTTGTTGCAATGCGTGGCGTAATCTTCGCTTCGCCGCGATGGGCAAGGCGAATGGCATCAATCACTTCTTGCGGCGTTGAAGTCTTCAGCAAATACCCCAAGGCACCCGCTCGGAAAGCTTCAAAAACCACTTCATCTTCCTCGTTAATTGTCAAAACAACAACTTGGATCTCTTTTTCTTTCTTCAAAACCCGACGCATCAGTTCAACCCCATCGACGCGGGGCATATTGATATCAGTCAGGAGTACGTCTGGTGGATCGGCGAGAACCGCATCCAAAGCTTCTTGCCCATCTTTGCAGATCGCCAAAATTTGGCACTCTGGCATCAGGGTAAGCGTACGCTGGATGGCGTTTCGGTAGGCCGGCTCATCATCGGCAATGACAACACGGATGGTTGACGACATGGTCACCAGTATACACTCGGCGAGCAATATGATGTTGCTGACATAATAGAATCGTATGCCCCTCCTCGAAGTCGAAAATCTTCACGTCGAAATCAACGGAAATTCCATCCTCCGTGGAGTCAATTTGACCGTCGATTCTGGCGAAACCCTTGGCATCGTCGGCGAGTCAGGATGCGGCAAATCCATGACGGGGCTCGCCATCATGGGAATGCTCCCACCCGGCGGCAAAATAACTCAGGGAACAATCAAACTCGCTGATCGCGACATCACCCACCTCCCCCCCAAAGAGTGGCAAAAAATCCGAGGTCAAGAAATTGGCCTTGTCATGCAAGACCCCTTCACAAGCCTAAACCCCCTCATGCGAGTAGGCGACCAAATCGCCGAAGTTCTCCGCCTCCACAAAAACACTCCAAAACAGGAAGCCCTCGATCAAGCCATCGAAATGCTCCGCACCGTTGGCGTACCGTCTCCCGAAGCCACCGCCCGCAAATATCCCCACCAAATGTCCGGCGGCCAACGCCAACGTGTCGTCATTGCCATCGCCTTCATCGCCCGACCCAAACTCCTCATCGCCGATGAACCCACCACCGCCCTCGACGTAACACTGCAAGCCCAAATCCTCCGCCTCCTCGAACAACTCCAAAAGGAAGAAGGCACCGCCGTCGCCCTCATCAGCCACGATATCGGCGTCATTGGCTCAGTTTCCGACCGAGTCAGCGTTTTTTATGCCGGTCGTGTTGTCGAATCTGGCAACGTACGAGATGTCCTGAAACATGGGCAACACCCCTACACACAGGCTCTCCTCGAAGCAATCCCAATCCCCGGGCGCGACCGACTCCAAACAATCTCCGGTCAACCTCCTCTCCTCAGTGACCTCCCAAAAGGGTGCCCATTCGCCCCGCGCTGCCCCAAAAAGTTTGAACCATGCACCGAAGAACCCCCCGCGTTCCAAACCAAGTCAACGGCCGTCGCCTGCTGGCTCGCCGAATCAAAAACAACCCAACCTATCGGTTGATTAAACAAAGTTCTTCGAACGTCATCTCGGAGTGTCATTCCCGAAAATGCCGGACTCCGGACGCAATCTACTAGTTCTCGTCATCCCGGCGAAAGCCGGGAACCAAAGCCCTAACTAGGTAATACCAAACAGGCATGCAATTCCCGCAGAACCAAATCTAGCGAAGACAGTCAGGATGAACCTCGACGCAAGCTATCATGTGCCGTCATCCCGGCGAAAGCCGGGAACCACAACCCTAAATAGGTAATACCAAAAAGGCAGCTCATTCCCGCACAACCAAACCTAGCGAAGGCGGAGAACAGGAATCTCAATGACAAACTATTCAAGCCAACAACGATTCGAAAACTGCATCAATCTTCGCCGTCGCATCAAACTTCTGATTGGTCAAATGTGCTGTCGCCATAAAACCAAGCAGAGTCGCCGCCAAAAGCTCCGGATCAGAATAAGGTGTGTTCTTCCGAGTCTTCGCTTTTCCCAAAGCCTCCGTCAAAGCCCCCACCCAATCGGAATAGAGCCCCAAAACCTGCTTCCGCAGCTCCGCATGTTCAATTGAGGCCGCATAAAGGCTCAAAACCACCTTTGCAAATCGGCTCTGCTTCTTACAATAAGCTTCCGCTAAAGCAAGTTCGCCTTCTGCCTTTTCACTCGCCGAACCCAGCCCTTCATAAAACTTTGCCCGATCCGCCGCAAACTGCTCCCGCGCCTGCTCAGCAACCCCCATCAAAAGGTCAATGCGTTTTGGAAAATAATAATGAATCGTCGCGTGATTCATTCCCATTTCAGTGGCAACTGTTCGCGCATGCAAACTTTCCAGTCCCTTCGTGCCTACGATGTCATAGCATTTCTGCAGAATTTCTGGTCGGCGTTTTTGCATATATTTATTTTAACCGTCTGGATGGTCAAAATGCCACCTTAACCGCGCAAACCTGCCAAAATATCTGAGTGGAGCCGTACCCGCGAACCTGGGCTGAAATCAACTTCCCCGCCATGGCGCATAACCTTAGCGTCATTCGCCAACACATCGGCCCGGATGTCAAAATCGGCCTCGTCTGCAAAGCAGATGGATACGGACACGGTCTCGTGCCCGTAGGAAGATTCGCCGCCCGGAATGGCGCCGACTGGCTCTGTGTCGCAAGTGTCCAAGAAGGAGTCGCCCTCCGTGATTCAGGCGTTGAATGCCCAATCATGGTCATGTCGCCGACTCTCCCTGTCGAAGCTGGACAAGCAATCTTCTACAACCTCGACGTCTTTGTTGAGTCCGCCGAAGCGATCCGAAACTATCAAAAAACCGCCCAATCCCAAGACCGAATCGCACGCCTCCACCTCAAGGTCGACACCGGCCTCCACCGCTTCGGATGCTCCCCAGAAGAAGCCAGTCACCTGACAAGCCTCATCAACAAACTCCCAAACACCGAACTCCGCGGAATCTCCCAGCACTTCCTCAACTCCTCAAACAACAGAGAAAAGACCGAAGAACAGCTACAACTCTTCAACCAAACGATCAAACACCTCGACATCCCCAAAGAAACGATCATCCACGCCAGCAACTCTGCTGGCGCTGCCCTCTATCCCGATGCACGTAGAAGCCTCGTCCGCATCGGCATGCACGCCTACGGTATAGACCCCGACAATCTCTACAAAGGACAGCTCATCTCTGTCATGCGTTGGTTCACGCGAATCACCTCTCTCCGCTGGATCAAACCTGGCGAAACCGTCTCCTACAACGGAACCTGGAAAGCCACCCAAGACTCCCACATTGCAACTCTTGGCGTCGGCTATGGTGATGGGTACCCCCGCGCCCTCAGCAACAAATCCCAAGTCTTCCTAAAAAACGAAAAAGCAGACGTGATCGGCCTCGTTTGCATGGATCAGATGATGATCAACGTCACCCACTTTCCCCAAATCCAATTAGGCGACACCGTTGAACTCCTTGGCGAAAACATTATCGTCCCCACCCTCGCCAAACTCGCCGAAACCAACAGCCACGAAATCGTGACGCGACTAATGACCCGCGTCAATCGCCGCTATATTTATCCCGCTTAGTTCTTCGCAATATCAAAAATGCTCGCATCAAAAACTGCCGGATGGGCCTTCAGTTTAAGAAGCCCGGCCGGACTCACATTTTTGTCCAAAGCAATCTGAGCAATCGCACTCTGCGCTCCACTAAGAATAATGTTCTCCATTTCCTGAACATTAACGCCCTCATCTTTCAATGTCGAAAGTACATGAGCAAGTACCCCCACCTTGTCCTGGTGTCGAACAACCAATAGCTGAGTAGCAACCGCACCCTTAGAAACATTGACCACGTTGTGAACAATGCCCATCGACTTATAATCCATAACAATCCGAACAACTTCCGCCGCAACTGCTTCCTGAGCTTGTTCCGTCGAAGCACCAACGTGATGTGTGCAGTAAATCCCTTTGCAATTCTCCATCGGTCCGGAATATTCGCCTTCGGCACCTGCAGGTTCTCCTTCAAAAACATCAAGTCCTGCCCGAATCTTGCCCGCACTACAAGCCCCCACCAAAGCATCCTGATCAACAACCTCCGCCCGCGAAGTATTAATCAAAAGTGAGCCAGCTCGCATCTTATTAATCACGTCTGCAGAAATCATCCCTTTGGTGGATGGAGTAAACGCTGTATGAATACTCACCACATCAGATTGACTCACCAAATCCTCAATCGACTCCGCCCGGGCAATCCCCAATGCCGCCGCCGATTCTGGCTGCATCCACCGCGAAAACGCAATAACATTCATCCCAAAAGCTTTCGCCCTTGGAATCATCTCTTGCGCAATGTTCCCCATCCCCACCAAACCAAGCGTCAACCCATAAAGCCCGCGTCCTTTGCTATACGCCTTTTTGTTCCATTTCCCAGCTCTCAAATCACCAACACATTCCGGAATAAACCGATCCAACGAAAGCATCAAGCCAAACGCCAATTCGGCAACCGCAATCGAATTTTTCCCCGGACAGTTCGCAACGTAAACCCCGCGCTGACTTGCCGCCTCAATATCAATCGTATTGACCCCAGCCCCAGCCCGAATCACCAGTGTTAGTTCGTCTGCCGCCCCCAAAGCCGCCGAATCCACTTTTGTCGATCGCACGACGAGCACGTTCGGTTTCTGCTCTGCAATGGCCGCGGTCAAAGATTCCCCACCCAAATCCGCATCCTGAATAACTTCGCATCCAACTGCCTTCATTCCGTCCAGTGCCGACTGCTCAAGCTTATCTGCAACCAATACCTTCATGCCCCAACTTTACCCGTGCTCAACGACCAACGATCCGACCCTTAACAACCGCTTCACTTGGCCGGTAACATTCGGTTTCCGAACAAACCTGATACCCAACTTTAACGGAAAACTCACGCAAGTCCCCTTTCGGCTTCAACCGCAAAGCAATCTCAACTTCATCCGAATATCGCCCCGTTTCCGATGCCGGAAAACCTGCCTCACCATAAGCATCCAAAACTTCAACCGAAGTCGGGATCAGCCAATCCGCCCCCGGATCATTAGAGTTAATGTGTAAACCATCAGGTATCCAAATGGTTAAATTGGTATAGGCCCATCCATCCTCGTCCACTTCCAATGGCTCTGGAACCAATTCAATTCTAAGATTGTCCATCAACCCACCAGAAACATCAACATCCCGACCGAGCAAAAGCTGTTCCAAGCACTCTTCCAAAATCGTCCCCGTCGCCTGCGGTGCGCGCTGAGCCCACCCATACGCCGCCGTCAAATGCTCCAAAGCCTCGTCGTTTCGACCCGCTCGACGCAAAGCTCTAATCGCCACCCCGTTTCCACTTGGAGTTGCATTATCCAAATACGGTTTCTGTAATCCTAAAAGCGATTCGTGCTCACGGCCAGAAAACGTAAAGCCTCGTCCTTCCCCAAACATTTCCACCATCCGGTCAAGTACAACCAAAGCATCCCAGCCCAAATCAATCAAAGCATCCGCAAAGTAAGCGTAACCATCCAAAAACGCCTCAACCGATTCATGTCCTTCCGCAAAGCTATGCCGCAACTGATCAGCATCCCAGAACCGAGCAACCCGCTCCGCCAAGTCCAAACGACCCGCTTCCACAAGTCCAGAAATCACCAATGCATTCCAGGCAATCAAGGCCAATTCACTTCTCTGAGGTTGTTCCCGCTCTCCCCTCACCACCAACAGAGAATCCAATTCCGGCAATCGCAAACCCACTGTTGACCTCGATAGATGATTCAGAGCCGTCAGCTGACCCGACGCTTCATCCCGAAAGTTCCCCTCTGGCTTAAAACCATAAGCCGAAGCCACCTGTTCCGAAACATCATCAAAGTTCCAAACATAAGTGAGCCCCTCTTCACCATCCGTGTCTGCATCCAGAGCCGATGCATAGATTTCTCCCACCCTCATCTCCCGCTCCAACCACTCAACAGTCCCGTCAACCACTTCCTCAAAAAGTGCCTTCAAATCCTCATCATCAACCATCCGCGCCGCCCGCGCATACAGCCAAAGCATCTGACCATTGTCCGAGAGCATTTTCTCAAAATGCGGCAAAAACCACCGTTCATCGGTCGAGTAGCGATGAAAACCACCTCCCACATGATCCCGAATTCCCCCGAGCGCCATCATCTCCAGCGTCCGGAACACCATATAAACCGCATCATCAACCAACCCCACACCCGGCAGTTCCGACCGAGTCTCGCAATACCGCATCAAGAACCGCAGCGCTGTAAAGGGCGGAAACTTCGGAGCCCCCCCAAAACCCCCATAAACCTCATCAAAGTCCTCGCGCATCACCCGAACCGCCGTGTCTACTAACCCCACATCAATGCGATCATTCACGGGCGGAATCGACCGTTCCAATACCTGTTTCAACCCTTCCGTAAACTCTGCTGCCTTTCGCAAAATCTCATCCCGCTCTTCATCCCAAGCTCCCCTGAGTGCGGCCAAAATCTGCAAAAACCCTGGATTTTGACCGTGAGCCCGCTTCGGAAAATAGGTTCCTGCAAAAAAGGGCTGCTGATCCGGCGTCAAAAAAACGCTCATTGGCCAGCCACCTCTCCCCGTCGCCAGTTGAACCGCCGTCATATAAATATCATCAATATCTGGTCGCTCTTCCCGGTCAACCTTTATGCAAACAAAATCTCGATTCAAAACCTCCGCAACTTCCAAATCCTCAAAGCACTCATGCGCCATCACATGGCACCAATGGCAAGCTGCATAGCCAACACTCAAAAATACCGGTTTCTGTTCATTCCGCGCTTTCGCCCAAGCCTCTTCGCCCCACTCATACCAGTCCACCGGATTATCCGCGTGTTGCTTCAAATAAGTCGAAGCCGAATTCACCAATCGATTTGCCATGAGTCAATCACGAGCATACCGACCCACCCTATTCCCAACCCAGGAACGTTCATCCCTCATCTAACGCTATACTTTTCCGGATCGCTGTGCCCCAAGACCCCAAATCCAACTCGCTTACTCCCAATATCGCCAAAGCCGGCGGAATCATGGCCGCATCAATCTTCCTCTCGCGAGTCCTCGGCATCGTCCGCGAGGCCGTAATCTCAGGCAAATTTGGCAACGGCACTCTTTCCGACGCCTACTTTGCTGCGTTCCAAATCCCCGACCTTCTCTTCTATCTTGTTGCTGGTGGCGCCCTCAGCTCCGCATTCATCCCCGTTTTCAGTGAATATCTCCATACGGATCGCGAAGACGAAGCCTGGCACATCTTCAGTTCCGTTGCCTCAATCATGGCCCTGGTTGTCACCGCATTTATCGTCGTCGCAATGGTGTTCACACCGCAACTCGTCCACCTCACGTCACCCAATTACAATCCCGTACACGCCGCCGAATTCTATGCCAATACCGCCTACATGGCACGGATAATTCTCCCCGCCCAGTTCGCATTTTTCATCGGCGGAATCCTTTTCGGCACCCTTTACAGCAAAAATGTTTTTTCCGTACCCGGACTTGGACCCAATATCTATAACATCGGCATCATCTTCGGTGCCCTCGTCCTCAGCAGCTTCACTGCACTCCCAACCGCCGGAATGACCTGGGGTGCAACCATTGGAGCATTTCTAGGCAACATCGTCGTTCCCCTCATCGCCATGCGGGCGATCGGCCTGAAATACAAATTTAGCCTCGACACCAAACACCCCGGTGTCCGCAAGGTTTTTAAACTCATGGCCCCCGTCGTATTCGGGCTTTCCCTCCCCGGTGTTTTCGCTCTCTTCCTCGTTACCTTCTCAAGCATGGGTTACGGCGATAAATCCGGCTACATTTCGGCCTTCCGACAAGCAAACACCCTCATGCAAGCTCCCCTCGGAGTCTTCGGTCAAAGCCTTGCCCTAGCCGCGTTCCCCGCGCTCAGCCAGTTCTTCGCTCAAAAACGCATGGATATGTTTAGCGATCAACTGATAAAAACCCTCCGTAGCGTCATCTATCTAACAGTTCCAATAAGCGCAATTCTCATTTTCTGTCCAACTGACGTCATCCGAGTGGTTTACGAACACGGCAAATTCACCCCCACCGACACCGCACGCATGGCTCCTCTGCTCACCGGATTTGCCATCGGAGTCCCTTTCTGGTGCCTCCAACCAGTCCTCATGCGAGCCTTTTTCGCGATTCAAAACACTCTTCGGCCAATCCTACTCGGCACTCTTGCAACCGGCATTTTTCTTGCGCTTAGCTTCGCCGTCGTCAAAACTCACCAGGCACCATTCATGCTAAGCCTCGGTGGCTCAATCGCCGCAATTGTCCTCGTCACCATGCTTATCTTTGCCATCCGCAAAGAGCTCCCGGACACAGATATCAGACCGCTAGTCACAACTTTCGGAAAATCCGCACTCGCCAGCATCGCCTCAACTGGCGTGTTCTGGGGAATCTTCCGAATCGTCGATCAAATTGGCCTGGGCGCCAACAAATACGCCAATCTCGCCGTCGCACTTTTCTTCGGCATCTGCGTCATGTGGATCTACTATTTCATCACTAAAGCTCTCAAAATGCCCGAAACCGCCTACCTCGACCGAGTCACCAAAAAACTCAACCGATCAAAATCCCCGGAACCAACAGAGCCAACCCAGGAGTAACATCCAAACATGAGCTTGCTTGCCTCAATTTGTCTCGCCTTCACCCTCACTCAATCTGGCGAACTCCCCCGTAAACCATTCCTCGGAATCCAGTTTCAACCTAACACAACCACCGTCGCCAGTGCCGTAGCTGGAGGATCAGCCGAAGGAATTCTCAAGCCCGGCGATCAAATCACCAGCGTCAACAAAAAAGCCACAACAACTCTTCCCGAACTCCTCGCGCAAGTCCCCACACTCGAAAGCAATAAATCTTACGAAGTCATCGTCTCTCGGGATGGAAAACCCGTCACCCTCACCATAAAAATGAAGGAGCGACCCCGAGAAGTCAGCCCCGATTACGATGTCATCTATAGCCACATTGTCAGCAACGGCAAACGCATCCGCACGATCATCACCAAACCCAAAAAAGAAGGCAAATTCCCCGTCTTCTTTATGATGCAGGGCCTCGGACAATTCAGCATGGATTACAGCCTCCAAGGTCAATCCGGACCATATATCGAATTTGTCCGCCACTTCGCCAAAAAAGACTTCGTGACCATCCGAGTAGAAAAACCTGGCATGGGTGACGCCGAAGGCGGCCCCTACGTCGATACCGACTTCTTTACCGAAGGGGACGTCTATCTCCAAGCTCTGCGCGACATCAAAACCAAACCGTACGCCAACGCCGACCGAGTCTTCCTATTCGGACACAGCATGGGCGGCACCTTTGGACCTTGGGTCGTCAGCCAAGAACCCGTTTTCGGCTTCATCCCCAGCTCCACACTCTACAAAACCTGGACGGAATACTGGCTCGAGAACGTCCGGCGACAAAGTGATCTTGATGGCTCTCCTCGGGTCGAGATAGACAAGTTCGCCAAGGCCGATGCCGTCATCCAGCCTCTCGTTCTTGTCGAAGATTGGTCCCCCGACCAACTCCTCGAAAAATTCCCGCAATACAAGGAGTACATTGACAGTTACTTCGCCGCCGACAAAACAAAGATGATGGGCCGAACGCTCGGATTCTGGCGACAACTCGCCAAACTCAATCTCCCCGAACTTTGGTCAAAAGTCAACTGCAAGACCCTCGTTCTCCGGGGCGAATTTGACTGGGTCAGCACCGACGAAGACCACTTCATGATCCGAGACCAACTCAACCGACAAAACCCCGGATCAGCAACCTATGAGCGCATCCCCAACTCGTTCCATGGCTTCACATTCGCAAAAAGCAACGAGGACGCCAAACAAAATGCCGGACAGCCATTCAATCCCGCTGTCATCACCGTAATGGATAACTGGATCACCGCTCAACTCGAACAGAACTCAAAGTGAACAATCTAACCAAACGGTCGTCAAGTCAATTGACCAACAAATCAAAAAGTCGCAATTCTGAAAATCGTGGAACTCCTTCGATAAGAATCAAGTAACAACGACCTAGGCATGCGACATAATTGGCCGACTCGGCGCGGGCGGAAGCCAGGAAGAGTCGGTTTTTTTTTGCCAAATTATGAATAAGTTTATATATTAAAACTCATATCTTTCTCATAACTCAATCGAACTCCGAATAAGAAAAGTGCGTCTCCTCTCACAAGCGCGGTTCCAACAAAGAAAACCGCCGGAGAAGAGAAAATGATCAATATCAAGTCAATCGCAATCGCCGCCTGCCTCCTCGTCGCATCCCTTGCATTCGGCCAAACCGATGTCCAAAACAATTCGGCCGCTGGCAAAGGGTTAGCCAAAAACCGCGAAAATGCCGCCAAGTTCGAACTAAGAGCGTTCAAAGGGCCAAGAGGAGATGTCAAAGCTAATTTCAGCGCCACCGTCGGTGGTGAAGACTCCCCCAACCGAGTCAATATCGAGCTCAAACGAGCTGGTGATCTCAACTTCCGACCCGACGCTGCCATCCTCACTGGAGCCGCTGTCCTAACCGTGAAAAACGGAAGCAACGTCCGCCGAATCGAGGGCCGGATCGAAGTCACCGTCGTTGACGTCGTCCACCCAAACCAAGGTGACGAAGGCAATGAGGACCTAAACAAACCTCACGATCGAATCATCATCAGATTCCGCGCAAACCAAGGCGACACCACTTACTCTTTTGAAGGTCTAGTCGTCCGTGGCGATATTAAAGTCGGCCATATTGACGGCCCCCAAGGTGGCGGCCACTAACTTCAAATCAAAACAACAAAGTAATGCTCCTGGTTTCCAGGAGCATTACTTTTTTTAAGAACTTTTTACAATGAGACGGGTCTGAATATCTTCCGGGGCAACTTCGTGGCAATCATTTAAATACTCCTCAAAACAAACATGCCAATCCGGATTCTGATCCCGAACCGCATCCGTAAACTCCGGCCAAGCTTTATCCAATCCCGAATAAGGACCAAAGAAAACCGTCGATAAATAGTCACCCGCTGGAACATCGAATACATGCAACTCCGCATGCTCAATCGTAAAATCGTCCGCGACCGGAAACGCCGCCGCACTTTTCAATTCCTCCTCAGGAACGCTCATTGGATCGTCATACCAAAATCCCGCGGGCGCCCCTTGCATAGGAATCCCAAGCGGCACCGATAAACCAAACAACTTCTCAAACCCTAGCGCGATCGTGCTGTACGGCCCCGTATGCCGAACCGCAACGTAACGGCGAGCTGACAATGAAATCTTCTCGACTTTCATGACTCCAATGTTACACAAACTAATTTGCAAAAAGAGAGACATATCTCTGCATTTTTCCTGAACCTAAAAATTCTGTCAAACTCCAATCATCCCAATGAAAACCCAACCCCTCGGCGCCTCCGAACTCCAAGTCACCTCTCTCGCTTACGGATGCATGCGCATTTCCGGCACCTGGAACCCCGCCGAATTCACCCCCGCGCACGAAGAAAAAGGCCGACAAGCCCTCCACTCCGCCTACGAAGCTGGATTCACCTTGTTCGACCACGCAGATATTTATGGTCGCACCCTCTGCGAATCAATTCATGGCCGCCTCCTCGCCGAATCCCCCGAACTGAAATCAAAAACCATCATCGCAACAAAATGCGGCATCCAATTCCCCGGCTCTCCCAACCCCGATTCTCCACACCGCTACGATTTCAGCAAGCAACACATCATCGACAGCGCCGAGGCATCCCGTGAGCGACTCCAAGTCGACACAATCGATCTCTATCAACTCCACCGACCCGACATTTTGATGAATCCAGTCGAAGTCGCCGAAGCGTTTCAAATCCTAAAAGATCGCAATATTGTCAAAAATTTCGGCGTCAGCAACTTCCGACCAAGCATGGTCGATCTCCTCAATGCAAACCTCGAAGAGCCCCTCCTTGTCAATCAAATCGAAATCTCCCTCTCCCACCTCGAGCCATTTGAAAATGGTCAACTCGATAACTGCATGATCCACGACCTGACGCCGCTCGCGTGGTCACCGGTCGGAGGCGGATGGATCGCCGCCGAACTGCTTGAACCCGAAAACTATACGGAACCGAACGCCAAACTTCATGCCCTCATCGGTGAACTAGCAAAAAAACACGAAACCTCACGCCAAAACATCTGCTTTGCCTTCCTTCTCATGCACCCAAGCAGAATCATCCCGATAATCGGCACCACTCAACCCGACCGGATCAAAGACTCAGTCAATTCCTTGAATATCAAACTCGAACGAGAGGACTGGTACCGACTGTACGTCACCGCTAAAGGCGAACCTCTCCCCTAGTTACCACTAGAACTTGGGTTTGTCGAAATTCCTGTTCCTGTCGGCGGAGTTTTACTTTCAGAGTCTGGAGTTACTGGCTCCTCGGTCGAGCCGGTATCAGTCGGTTTGACTGGTGAACCAGGCTTTGTTGCCGGATCCAAATGCCACGCATCCGGGAACGCCTGGATCCCTAACTGATCGATTTGCGCGCCCTTGGAATTTGCCTGCAATTCATCGTAGATATCGCGAGCAATCGATCCGACAAAAACAACTTTTCCGCCTTCAATCAGGCGAATTGTTGCCATCCTCGTTGATCCGCGATTGACAAACACGTCCGAAGCCAAAACCAAAGCCGTTGATTCAAACGGAATCTGCGCTTCCGCCATTCCAGTTAAAATAATCTCTTCGTGAGCTGGGTTTAGCATAACAGTCAAGATCAGATTTGAAGCCGTTGCGTTCGTTTTGATGATCGACAATGCCGTCTGATCCTCAGTGATGACAGTTGCACCCGCCGGAGGTCCGCCTGACTCTTTAACAGGTTCCGTATTCGTTTGCGCCGGGATGCGAATTGGTTCCGCTGGCTTTTGGTTTCCAGCAATCACTTTAGTCCCCGCCGAATTCTTACCAATCACAAAACTCACAATCATAACGATCACTATCACCCCGACCATCGAGGCCCAAAGAAGAGTCAAACCACTCTTCGGTTTCACTTCAAGCTGCTGGAGTGTCGCTTTAGTCTCCGAATCCTCCATCTGTTTTTTGACTTTATTAAGCAATTGCCGCTCTCGGGCAGCCTTTGGATCCAAGTCAAGCGCCATCTCAAACCATTCCGATGCCTGTTTGAGTTCGCCATGCTCCATGTAAATCTCACCCAATAACGAGTGAGCCGTCACGTTGTTAGGATACTCCCGCAATACTTTTAAACACTGATCAATCGCGCCTTGTTTCTCGCCTCGCATTCGCGCCAAATTGGCCTGCGCCAAGTCTTGATAGACCGCAGTATCCGATCCCTCGCCTCCGCCGAGCGTATATCCACACTCGGGACAAAAATCATTTGTCCCCGAAATCACCGCGAAACATCGCGGGCAAGAAATCTTGTAATCACTTGAGTCCTGTACTGCCAAAACCGCCCTCGCCTCTTTCTGTTTGATCAAGCGAATCTACAACTTGAACACCCGCCCGGGCCACCGGGCAAACCACAAGTTGAGCAATCCGCTCGCCTTTCGCTAATTGGACGACAGAATCACTCAAATTGATCAAAATAACTCCAACTTCGCCTCGATAATCACTATCAATCGTCCCGGGTGAGTTCAAACACGTAATTCCTTGTTTCAACGCCAATCCACTTCTTGGTCGCACTTGACCTTCAAATCCCTTCGGAATCGCCATTTTCAAACCAGTTTTCACGAGCATGCGCTGTAACGGCTCAAGCGTCACATCGTGCGTACTCCGCAAATCCATGCCCGCCGCTTCCTCTGTCGCATAGCCCGGAACCTGGCCGTCTCCCTCAACTGTCACTCGCAATTCCACCCTCATCTCCTGTTCAACCATCTCTTTTCCGCGTATCATTAACCCATGCGCATTGTGCTACTGGGCGAATCCTTAATCATTATGAAGGAATTCACCCAATCCCCTGCCACAATCGCCCACCAACTCAACCAGAACCCACCCCCTGGCCTCTTCGAAGCCGTCCCTGCCTTCGACCAACTCGCCCTTTACTTCGATCCAGATCAGACCAATACCGACTCCCTACTTAGTTGCCTCACAACTCTGAAAACGCTTCCCCCACACGAAGATCCGCCAGACAACCCCCTCCCCAAAGATTGGGGAGGGATTAAGGGAGGGGTTGATAGCATCAGTTCGACTGGCTCATTCGCAAAATCATCAAAAACCGCAAACCATCCCTCCCCTTCAGAGGAGGGGAAGGGGTGGGGTAAAGCAGGCACCCGAACCCACCACAAGATCCCCGCCCTCTACGAATCAGAAGATCTCGAGGAAATCGTCCAAACACTCAAAATTACAACCGACCAACTCATCGAACTTCATTCGCAAGCCATCTACACCGTCGAAGCAATCGGCTTCTGCCCTGGATTTCCCTACCTGTCTGGTCTCCCCCCCGAACTCCAACATCTCCCACGTCGCCCAACCCCCCGCACTAAAGTCGAACCCGGCACCATCGCCATTACCGGCGACCAATGCTGCATTTACCCACTTGAACGCCCCGGCGGATGGAATCTCATCGCCCACACCCCCCTCACCATCGTTGATCCCGAAACCGACTACTTCCCCCTCCAAGTTGGCGACAAAATTCAATTCCAACCCATCAATCAACAACAATTCGACCAATTGGTTAATCAATGCCTATGAAAGTCATCGACCTCAACGCCGACCTTGGAGAAGGCATCGCCTGGGAATCCGAACTCCTCCCCCTCATCAGCAGCGCCAATATCTGCTGCGCCGCCTACGCCGGTTCCCCTGAAATCACCCGCGCCACCGTCGAATCGTGCCTCGCCCTCGGAATCCGCATCGGCGCACACCCCGGCTACCCTGACCCCGCCAACTTTGGCCGAAGTCCATTCCAATCCCTCAACCTCACCCTACAACAACTCAACGAAAACCTCAAGTCCCAGCTTGCCCTTATCCCCGAAGCCACCTACATCAAACCCCACGGTGCATTCTATAACGAGACATCAACAAAAAATCCGCCGACCATCCCTCCCCCTCGGGGAGGGGAAGGGGAGGGGCATCCAGAAATTACTACTTGCTTACTCGCTCTCCTCAAAGCTACCAAACTTCCTTTTATGGGACTCGCCCAAAACTCCCCCCACATTTCAACTGCAATGGCCGCCCAAGTCCCCTTCATCCGCGAAGGCTTCATAGACCGCCGTTACGGCCCCAACCACCGACTCCTCCCAAGAAGCAACCCCGACGCCATCATCCACGACCACCAAGAAGCAATCGACCAAGCCCTCCGCCTCGCCACAACCTGCGACTCCCTCTGCGTCCACGGCGATAACCCCAACGCCCCCGAACTCCTCGCAAAAATAAGAAAAGCCCTGGAAGACGACGGCTACACCATCAAAGCGAAATGATCACGGTCACCCAAACTTACGCGGGAAATTACATTATTCCTCCTGCTATCACCGACCGCCGGAGCCAAGGCATTCCCCCCGGCGGCCCCGCCGACCCATTTCTATCCACCCTCGCCCTCCACCTCGCAAATTCCGATACTTGCCTCGAAATCACCTCACCAATCACCCTCACCACCACTGAACCGACCCAAATCGCCCTTGCCGCCCCACCAAACTCCCAGCCGCTCCCAAACCACCCAACGACCACACTCGCCCTCATCCCCCTCCTTCCCGGCGAGCCTCTCACCATCCAATCCCCAAAAACCGGTTACCGACTCTATCTCTCCTGGCCCGGTCTTCAAAGCCCCTCCCGACTGCCCGAACAACTCACCTCAAACATTCTTCTTCCCGCTACCCCAACTTCATCGCCCCAACTCCTCGCCTTCAATGCATGTCTCACGATCCCAAGGGAGAACACTATTTTCTATCTTCCCGTTATAGATTTTACAGATGAAGCGCAACCTGATCTTGACAATCCACCGCCTGACTTTACACTCCTCCCCTGCCTCGTCACTCCTCACATTAGCCGCATCGGAACCCGAATCATTCCGCAAGCCAATCCCCTCACCGAAGATCGGGGAGAGCCTGCCCCGGACTTGATCCGGGGGACTAAGGGACGGGTTGAAGAAATAATCTTTCAACTATCAAACACAACTCTCACCCGCTCCGAACCCAGCATCCACGGCGCAATCCAAGTCACGCCCGATAGGCAACTCCTCATACACGGCCCCGATGGACCGACCCTCGGCGGCTATCCAAAACTCGGCGCAATCACCCAAGCAAGCCTCCCACTCCTCACCCAACTCCGCCCCGGACAACAAGTCATTCTCACACCGTGCACAATCGTCCAAGCCTCGCGAGCCCACAAAGACGCCCAGGAACATCTCGAGCAAACTATCGCCAAAATCGACCGGGCCCTCCAAATCGCCGGCCACTCAACGTAGAATAAGCAGAACGGTGGAAAAACCAACCCTACTCTACGATGGCGACTGCGGATTCTGCCAGTGGTCGGTCGATAACCTCCGCAAACGCGATCACCAAAATATCTTCGACTATATCGCCGCCCACGCCTACCCCAACATCACAGACCAACTCCAAAAACAGTCCCTCCGCGAAGTAATTCTGATCCAAGAGAACAAAACCTATGGCGGCGCCGACGCTGCCCTCAGACTCTACTGCCAGCTAAAACCTTGGAGCCTCCTCCAGATTTTCCGAATTCCTCCATTCCTCTGGCCAGCGCGCGGCGTCTATCGGCTCATTGCCAACAACCGTCTGACAATCAGTCGCTGGCTCAAACTCCCAACTGCCTGCAGTGTGAGATCTCATTCCCTCCCCCCTGGGGACGGGTAGGGGAGGGGATCAACATCAATTACTGACTAGAAAGAATTTTAGCCAATACCGGCCCCGTTCGCAACGCATTCACCGCCGCGTCCAAAACCTGATCACCTGGCTCATTACCGTTTTGCACCGGCAACGTCGGAACCACCGGATCACCCTCCAGACGCTGACCCTTGATCGTCACATAGTCACTAACCGGGTACTGAATCTCAAATCCACCCGCCAGCCGACCATACGTGGAAGCCAAAACTGCCCCCCGCGAAGTCTGCCCAACGATCACTGCGCCTCGAACATCCCGCATCGCCGCCGAAAAAATTTCACTCGCACTCGCCGATCCGCGATTAATCAATACCGCAACTTTTCCTTCGTAGCGCGGAATCGTCGGCAACTGGGGACGATACCGATTCTGGCCCCAAGCTGCAATTTCCTTTACATCCCCCGTTTCAACCTTCTTTTCATCAAGAAAAGCCCGCATCATTTGCCGATTTACAAACGTTCCAACTGGCTCATTCGAGTCAATAAATAACCCCATCAAGTGGGCCAAATTCGAAACCGCACCACCACCATTATTCCGAAGATCAACAATCACACCCTTCGCCTTCGCCGCTTCCGTCATCATTTTGTCAATCGCCTGACGGTCATAACCTCGACTAAACGAGTTGATTCTTAAAACAGCAATATCGTCACCAATCCAAGTCAAAGTGTCCGCTCGATTCACCTGATATTCACCAGATTTAACTGAAACTTCTCGAACCGCCTCGTTCCCTCGGATGAAGGTCAACTTCAATTCTGCATCACCATTAGGAGCAAGGCGCGAACTCTCTGTCACTGCTACCCCATCAATCGTTACAATTTTATCGCCTATTTTCAGGCCCGCTTTCGCTGCAGGACTACCGTCGGCAACCGAACGAACAACCAATGCGCCGTCTGCAAACTGCGCTCCCACTCCTAGCCCACTCGTGACGCCCGTCCGCCGAAAATTCGCCGAACGAGGCGATTGCAAACCAATGTGCGTAATCCCAAAATCACGGAGCAACCGGTTCACACCGGCTGTAAAACCGTTCTCCGTTTCAATCTTCAAAAGCTCATCGCGATTCTTGGCTAGCAAGTCATCCCACTTTTTAAAATCTAAGCCCGGTACAAACGCCCGTGTTTCTAAAATGTCTGTCAAACCAGTCAGAATCTGCTCGCGAATCTCCGCTGTAAACTCAACATCTTTTTTGACCAACTCCTCCCCAGTCTTAAACTGAGCCGAAGCCACAACCGGCAAAACCAACGACGCCAACATCAAGGCGCAAAGAAACAAACGCGAACGACGCATCATAAAGAACCATAACGAAGATTCCGCTCCAAAGTTCGCCACAATATCACCAAAATTGAGCACCAAAACCTCCAATCGCCTCACACCACTTGAATCCCCACGTCAGAATTTGGTTTAATTAGACCCCGCGTGGGGGTATAGCTCAGTTGGGAGAGCGCTTGCATGGCATGCAAGAGGTCAGGGGTTCGACCCCCCTTACCTCCACCAAACAGACTTGGTATCAATATTTTGAAAATTATTCATGATTCTTAATATCATGGTTTCCTGCAATTGATCTTGCTCTTAAAGACTTCAAATCCCTCGGACATTTAAACTTGATTTTCAAATCGGTGCCTGTCCAAATCCGACAACCTGCTATTCCCGTCTCAGCATCAATAAATCGATTTGCATCCATTTCATCCCAAACCGCTAGATCAAAGACAAACCCGGGGCAAGTCAGAATCAACTCGTCTCCACACCGATCCGCCGACAAAATCTGTGGACTCATTTCAAGATGCTTTGGTTCAACTAAGTTGACAAATCGGCTCAAATCGGTCCGCCCAGCGACAAGAACTTCGGCAAACTTCGCCCCGATTATCAAGTCAAAACACTGACTCTGCCTTCCATCAACTTCCGTCCGAAACGGATCACTCGATTCCAGTAAAACACCCCCGTTACAATCTAGCCAGCGCACAATCAGGCTACCAGATACCCCCTCCTGAGAATCATTGCAAACCACAATATTCAAACACTTATCCAGCATGGTCGCCGCCAACATCACAGGAGCGAAACAACGTCGCATTTCAAATCCGGCAGGCTTAACCAAGCAAGCAGAATCTTCTAAAGCCCAGCTCTGAACCGGCCAAATATCGTTCGCCTGCCAAATCAAAGCTCCCCTGCAAGCCGCATTCGAACGATAATGTTCTAAAGCCGCACGCATTGCATCGCGCTGATTCAACTGAGAATAATAAACCCAATCTTCAATCGTTTCACTTTCCGGATAATGAATCTCCACCATCCTTTTAAAGACATCCCAAGGTTTATTGGTCTTGTCGTGCCACCGAACTGCCGGATCAGTCGGAGATAACTCCCGACCCGAAACCATCTTCCAAGCCTCTAGCGAACAAGAGCTCGCAAACCCAAATTCAGAACTAAACCGCGTCTCAGAATCACGATAAAAACACCAATCGCCCCGACCATGCCACACATCCCAAAAGTGATCATCGCTATGCCGTTGTGCGGGCGCATGCGCCTCATCGACCATTCCTTGTACCAACAAAGGACTAGATTCAATGTAGGGTCGACCAGGATCGTTCTCAGCGACCGCCCGCTTCAAAACCTCGTCATAAATTATCTCACCATAAAATCGATCTGGAGACGCATCCGCCACTCCCCACTTCCCTTGCCACAATGCACGATTCTCATTATTCCCGCACCAGATCGCCAAACAAGCTCGATCTTTCAATCGACTAATCTGATGAACCGCCTCATCAAATGCCACCTGTTTAAACTCCGCATTGTCCGGATAATAACTGCAGGCATAGGGAAAATCTTGCCACACCAAAATCCCCGCCTCATCGCAGGCATCATAAAAATCATCTGATTCATAAACTCCACCGCCCCAAACCCGAAGCATATTCATCCCTAGCTTCCGATACCGATCAATCGCCGCAAATACATCATCACGTCTCACCCGCGTCAAAAACGAATCGTGAGGAATCCAATTCGCCCCCCGGCACCATACTCGCCGACCATTAACCAGAAATTCAAAGCTCGTTCCCACTTCATCCGGCTCGCGAATCAGTTCAATCGTGCGCAAACCCACCTGCTTCCGCACAACCTGATCTCCTAACCGAATCTCAAGTTCGTGGAGGGCCGGCACACCCTCATGAACCGGCCACCACATCTGATCGCTCGTCACAAACGACTGCCCAACTTGCGATTGATTCCAAAAAAACTCTGGTTCTCCAGCCCCCTCAATGTCCACATCTATCGAAACTCTAAACCGACCATGCCCCAAAAACTCTTGTCCAACCGATGAAGTACGAATTCGACTTTCAAATTCAACTAATTTGATTGGTTTCCAAATCCCACAAGAAACCAATCTAGGACCCCAATCCCACCCCGACATACAACCTGCTTTCCGCACAAACGCTCGTTCATCAAACCAAGCAGTTTCTGTTCTAATCCCATTTTCCGCAAAATACGTCGCGCGCCGCTCATCTCCAACCCGTACCGCCGAATGAAAACACAGCCGCAGACAATTTTCGCCATCTATAAGCAACTTCGCAACATCGATTTCCTGCCGCATAAACATATTGTCAAATGATCCGATCAATTTTTCATTCAAGTAAACATCAACAACCGTATCCAATCCCTCAAAAACTAAAACACGATTCGGCAAACCATCTTTTGGCGACCAATCAAACGTACATTCATAATTCCAGGCCCGCTCATCTACCCAACGGCAACCGAGTTCCTGCTTCTCAACAAACGGATCCCCGATTACCCCATGGCGCATCAAATCCGTGTGAATATATCCCGGAACCTCTGCCTCCAACCAACCCATATCTTGAGTCTGAGGGCGATGATATCCAGGATTCTCATCTGCAAGGCAAAACTTCCAATTCTTGTCGAGATTTGTCGAATTCATTCAAATAATTCCAGGCCGTGCCTGGCATAAAAATGACTAAGGCCCGATACTAATCGGGCCCAAGTCGGACGGAGACGAACTTATCTACCTTCCGATTTCTCTGGAGGTGCGCTTGCCTGATCATTGCCTTTACTGTGAGACTCAATGTAACCAGGAGGAGGATCAGTTTTCGCAAAGTCCTTGGGCTCGTACCCTTGCGCCTTTTCTGGCTGAGTACAGCCAACCATAAAGCTGCAAGTGCAACAAAGCAATACGAATGCGAGAAGGTGCCGTTTCATATTCTTAATTTTCGAGCAATGCGTCCCACATGTTCATAAACTTGCTCTGCAAACAGCCACCAGAGTTGCCTGCAGCCGTTCCAGCAGCAAAGTCAACCGTCTGTTCCGGGCGCATCATTTTTGCATGACCATCAGTAAACGCGACTGGAGAACCATTGCCATAGAATCGGTCAATATATCCCTTGTAAGAAGGAACCGGTGCCGACCATAAACTTGCTTGACCAGGAAGCGTACATCCGCCGCTCGGATCACAGTCAATCGTGCTCGCGTTGTTCAAAATTGTGTTATATGCTCCAAAAGCACCTTCAAACGCGTTCAACTCAGGCGAATGCTGCGCATTTATTGGGTTGCGTGATCGCGTCGCAAACAAAACCGTTTGGGCGATTCGAGGAATCTGAGTTTGTGATCGAGTGCCGTCTTCGTACCAGTTACCCGAGCCTTGGTTCAGATTGATAACACCGCGGAATTTCCATCCGCCCCAAGATGCCGCACAGTCTCCGGAGATAATGCCGTTTGCAACGTAGCTGATTTTTGGACCCGAATCAAAGTTCGAGGTGGTCTTAACTGAGTCGTTAGGATCCTTCAGAATCTGATAATTCTTCATGTAAGGCAGCATAAGCATAATCCAGCTTTGTTGCCATCCATATCCATTTTCGGGGCCGGTATATTGCGATACGAACAAATCGTCGTAGTCGGTCGAATAGATCAGCGATGCAGTTGCAGTTTGTCGTATGTTAGAGATCGATTGCGTTCCTTTTGCCGCTTGCTTCGCCTGTGCGAACACAGGGAACAAAATGGCAGCCAAGATAGCAATGATTGCAATAACCACGAGCAGTTCGATTAAGGTAAATGCCTTTTTCATGATGATGACTCTTCTTTGAGATTGCGACCAGCTGCCTGAGGGGCAACCGGCCAAGACGACGAATAGCGGTACTCAGACCGAGGGAACGGCACATTGCCGTGAAAACCTGATAATGCCTCTGGATTTGCTGTCCAATCAGAAGCGGGTGAACCACAAAGCCCGCGAACAATTAATCGATGCTGCGCCATCACAGTCTTCACATCGCGCGTCGGACTCTCGATACGATCCAGCATAAGTTCGACCGCGAGCTGCCCCATTTCATCCCAATCAAGCGCAACCGCGCTCATCCCAATCCCGTCAACTGTGACATCCACGTCATCACCAACTGTGCAGATTTTTAAATCTCTTGGCAACTTTAATCCCGCACTTAACGCCGCTTCAATTGCTACCGGAACAAACTCATCCTGCAAAACCACTAAGCCATCCGGCGCATCGTTCTCACCTAACCGATAACTCAACAAATGGTTATCTGGTTTTTGCATGGCACTCGTATAGTTGAAGCAAAAATCTCTAGCTAAAGGCTGCATATTGTTCATAAACAAAGCCTTCAAATACCCAGTAAAACGATCGTGATTACTATCATACATATCCAGCATTCCCGTCACACCGATCCGCCTACACCCGGAATCGATCAATTTCCGAGTAGCAATTTCGCCCGCCAAAACGTTATCGAACGTCACGTAATCTGCTTTAGCACCAGGCATCAAAAATCCAAGAAATACAACAGGTATCGCTGATGAGAGACGAGCCAATACATCTTCGGCCGCAAAACCACGAGTCGGCCAAATAACTGCCCCTGCAAAGTGATTCTCAACGCAATACTCAAGCGCGTCCTCAATCGTGACGGGCCCGGTCGCATCAAGATGAATGAGGTGATAACCCTCTTCTCTTAGTTTCTCACTCATTCTCACAGAAAGCACACGCTGAACATAACTTTGCCCATCAATAAATGCAATATTTTTAGTGACAGCTTCAACAAATCCGGATGCAGCGACAACTCCTCGATTGGGCACATTCTTCGCCCAACCCTCGGCTACAACCCGTGTCAATGCCCGGCGAACCGTCGATCGGCTCACACTATAACGCAACTGCAACTCACGCTCGGTCGGTAACATTCGACCAAGTCCAATCTCTCCAGACTGAATGCGGGCACGCAGATCATTCGCTATCTGAATAAACGAATTTCTCCGCGCCGAAGGCTTTTGCTCATCGTTGGGCATTTCAATCATTATACAGAAAGTATCGCAAAAAACAAATTTTTTTCGTAAATTGCGATATAAAATGTATCGCTTAGACTACAATGAGATAAATAAACTGGAAAAAACACTATGAATGCAACGATGCTCATCGCACTTTTTCTCATGCCGCAAAAGCCCGTTTGGTATGGTGGAGGCAGCACTTCTTTCAACCTCGCAACCACTGGTAATCCATTCGATGCTGAGCAAAACGATATTCGAGTCTCGTTTAAAACACCGTCCGGAAAGTCCATATCACGACTAGCTTATTTCTCTCATGGCAAGTGGCACGTCAACCTCGCTGCCAATGAAAAAGGCAAATTCATCGGTAACGTCACAAAGAACGGTAAAGCAACTGCTTCAAAACTCTCAATAACGCTTTCAAATGAACTGAACAAGGGATACGTTCGCAAAACTCCTGATCAGCAGTTTGCTTTTGATAACGGCACCAGATACTGGCCAATGGGGTTCAACTTCGCATGGCGATCCGACAACATTCCCGATATCCCCGAAGCCCTCAAAGGTATGAAAGCTAAAGGAGTCAACTGGACAAGGATCTGGTCGAACCACTGGGATGATAAAAACCCTACTTGGGTCAAAAACAACCCTGCGCAATTCTCCGAAACCGCCCTCGATCGATGGCAAACCATCACCGACGCCGCTCAGCAAGGCGACGTAAACTTCCAATTCGTCCTTTTCCACCACGGGCCCTGGTCAACTCGCGTCAACTCAAACTGGCCCGAAAACCCCTGGTCAAAAGCTCAAGGTGGATTCCTCGAAAATCCTACCGAATTCTTCACCTCTCCACGGGCTAAAGACATCGCTAAAGCATGGCTCCGCTACGCCGTCGCACGATACGGTGACAGCCCCGCCATCATGAGTTGGGAGCTATTCAACGAAGTGGAATGGGTGGATCCCAACTACGACCAAAAAGAACAACTCGTCGGCGACTGGCACAAAGAAATGGCTACCTATATCAGGTCAATCGATCCCTACAAGCATCTGATCACAACAAGCTCACGTATGACTCTTCCAATCTACGATGCAATGGACTATTACCAACCACACGGTTATCCAAACCGCATCCAAAACCTCCTCATCGCCAGTCCACCAAAAGGTGATAAACCATATTTCTACGGCGAAGTCGGCACATCAAATTCGCAATCCGGGCCCGTCCTACAGCGACAAGCTATCCGCGATGCCATCTATACAGCTCTCATCATGGGGCACTCCGGAGCTGCCCAATATTGGTACTGGGATCTCATCTACCCCCAACACAGCATTGATGAGTACGCCTTCGCCAATAAGATTCTTACCACAACCGGAATCCTCACCCAAAAAGTCACAATGTTCAGTCCATCAATCATTGCTCCTGCCGCTGACCTCGTCATCCAGCCCGCCGGAGATTGGGAAGCCATCAAAAAATTCAATTTCATTCTCCCTGAACAAGCCGCCGAACTTGGCGCAATCTCATCGTTCTTTCAAGGCAACGGTCATCCTGAGATGCGACCCGACACTATCAAGCTTCATCTCAACAACGCAAAAGCAATGATCCTCACAATCCAGATCGGCGAAGTATCCGGAGGAGGCGGCAATCTTTTCGCCAAAATTAACGGCAATGAAGTTGCCCGCGTAAATTTCGCTCCCAACGAAAAACCCAGCGACAAAGCCTTGAAAATCCTTTTACCAGCCGGAAAAGTCACCGTCGAGCTTGATAATGATGGCCCTGACTGGCTCCGGATCCAAAGTATTGGAATTCCCAATGCCGGAACTGCGGGGACAATCTTTGCCACAGGCAACAAACAAATTGCCTTTCTCAGGTTAGAAAAGCAGTCCAAAACCGAACCGTTCCAAACGTCGATTTCAGGGCTCCCTCTTGCTAAAGGAACTTACAAGTTAACAACTTACGATCTCGATTCCAAAAAGTCCTTGACACAAACAATTGGGGTCGAAAATGGCAAGACTACGAACCGAATCACCGTCATCCAAAACGATGCCATCCTCACATTCACTAAATAAATGAGAGGCCTTTGCACGCTTATTCTGCTCTTGGTTGGGCTCACAATCAGCCAAGCAGCCAGAACTACTATCAAATTCTGGGCGGTTGTCGGTACCGATAGAGACGTCGAAATGTATCGCCAAATATCGGCTGATTTCGAAAGAGAGTCCGGAATCCATGTCGAAGTAACCCCCCTCGCTTGGGGCAATTTCGAAACCAAATACCTCACCGCGATGGCCGCCGGAATCCCCCCTGATGTCGGCCTCACCAACATGGGTGGGCCATTTAAATACGGCAGCATCGGTGGACTCCTCAACCTACGTAAATTCCGAGGGTCCCCAGAACTTGAAGCACAATTCAGCCCTCAAATGCTCCCTATGTTTACCGAAGGCGATGCTCTCTACGGCGTCCCCTTCGATCTCACAACCCTCACGGTTTTCTACCGAAAATCCATCTTCAACAAACTCGGAATCAACCGCCCACCCCAAACATGGAATGAGCTTAACCGAGCAATTGACAGAGTCGAAGCCGCCGACTACCGTTACTATTTCGGCTGGATCAACGGCCAACAATGGGCACTCCCGCTCTTTACCACGCCCTACGGTGCCACCGGAATCACCACCGAGCTCGACGGCTCACCAAAAGTCAATTGGCAAGACCCCAACTACCAAGAAGGTGTCTTCCAAGCTCTCCGATTCTGGTTCATGCACGATTCACCAGGTCGTGATCTCGACTCTCGCGTTCCCGGAATGTTTGCCAGTTCCGACAAAGCCACCACTGTTCCACTCATGGTGAACCTCCACTTTCTCGGCACTCAAATCAAGTCCACCCACCCCGAAATCAACGACGACTGGGCAATCGCAAAATGGCCCCGTGCCGATGGCGGAAAAGAAACTCAAATCATGGGAGGCACCGCACTTGTCATATTCCGCGACACCAAACACGCCGAAGATTCATTCAAATGGGTGCAGTATCTCAATTCCGTCAAAGCCCAACAAAAACTCCTCACCCACCGCATCCAACGTGGCGAGGAAGCCAATTTCACCGTTTCCGCCGTCAGCAAAGTCTATGCGCCCGAGAACAATGAGTTTTGGCAAGCGCCAGAATTTCAAAGCGATAACGGAATGCGCCAAGTCATCGGCGAAACTGTCAGCCGAATCACGTCCCAATCCAGCGTCGTCGGAGCCGATATCGTCGGTCGATCCGAACAAAACCTCCTCGACCGGATGAACTCCTACATCACCGGAAAACTCACCGCCGCTGCTCAATCCAAAGGCCTCTCCCGAACCCAATTTATCCAGCGCATGGCCCGTGGCGACTATAACGATTTTCGCTCAAAAATCGAATCCGATATCCATACTCAACTCAAAAAAGAATACGACTCAATCACCCCCGAAGCCCAAGCCACCCTCGTCGCCGAAAAGCAAAAATACGCCAATCGCTATGGCGAGATAATCCAAAATCTAGACTCCTACCGGAAAAAATCAACCATCCTCGATACCGGCAAAGTCATCCTCGGCATCATCTTTATCGCCACATTTGTATTCGTCTTTTTCTCCCCAAAACTCCGCCCTCATCTCGCCAGTTATCTATTCATCGCAGTCCCGCTAATCCTCGCCGCCACGTTCGTATTTCTCCCCGCTCTAGTCGCTCTCTATCTCAGTTTCACCGAATACCATCCCGTCCTCCCGCTCTCAACCGTTCGGTTAACTGGAACCCAAAACTACCAATCCGCAATCGCCAGCGGCGATGCCGCCGCCAGCTTTACCAAAACCGCGCTATACGCCATCCTCACGGTCCCAATCGGCGTCGTTCTCTCCCTCATCCTCGCCTACCAACTCAATCTCAAAGTCATCGGTCAGCGCACTTGGCGATTCATCTTTTTCAGCCCAATGGTCACCAGCGTAGTCAGCATCGCCCTAATCTTTGCTCAGCTTTTTTTGAGTGGTCGTGAAGGTTGGATCAACACTCTTCTGCTCTCTTTGCACCTTGTTAAAGATCCCATCGAATTTCTCAACAGCGAAGTCACTTTCCCTTGGACAGTCATTACCCTCGCAATCTGGCACGGACTCGCGTTCACAATCCTTATCTTCATAGCCGGGCTTCAACAAGTCCCTGTCGCCCTCTATGAAGCCGCCGAGATGGATGGCGCATCCCGATCCCGCCAATTCTGGAACATCGCAATCCCCGGACTCCGACCCCAAATTTTCTTTATCACCGTCCTCGGAATCATCGGCTCGTTCCAAGTCTTCGAAACCATCTACCTCCTCGCCGGTAAGTCCGAAAACGCCGGTGCAAAATTCGGCCCCAACGGGTCCGCCCTCACCGTCGTCCCCTGGCTCTACAACACCGCCTTCGAGAATTTCGAAATGGGCAAAGCCTCCGCAATTGCGTACATGCTCTTTGCCATTCTTCTCGCTCTCACCGCAGTTCAATACATCGGCTACCGACGCAAGGAGCAAAACTAATGCGCAAGCGTAACGCCCCAACTATCTTTGGCTATCTCCTCCTCACCATTGGTGCCATCCTCCTCGTCGCACCCTTCTTCTACATGGTCATGACGAGCCTCAAATCCAACCAGGAAGCCACAGAGCCCGTCTTCAGTTTCCTCGTCAAAAACCCAACCCTCGACCCTTACAAACGACTCATGGATGCCGGACTCGTTGGCCGCGCTGCCTTCAACAGCCTCGTCGTCGCATTCCTGACCACCATCGCCAATATGTACTTCGGAGCCCTCGCCGGATTCGCCTTCGCTAAACACAAATTCCCCGGCCGGGACGGACTCTTCCTCGCTCTTCTCAGCACCATGATGATCCCCGGCGCCGTCCTCCTCGTCCCTGGCTTTCTTCTCTTCCGAGACTTCGGTTGGCTCGACACTTGGCTCCCCCTCATTGTCCCCAGCCTTTGTGGCGCATTCAGCGTCTTCCTGGCGCGGCAATTCATCGTCGGGATCCCCGATAGCCTTCTAGAAGCTGCCAAAATCGAAGGTTGCTCCGAATTCCAAATCTTCCAGCGTGTCATCCTCCCCGTCAGCAAATCGCTCCTCGCCACCGTCGGTATCCTCACATTCCTTGGCTCCTGGAACAGCTTCCTCGGCCCCCTTATCATCTTGCAAGACGAGAAAAAATACACTCTCCCTCTCGTAATTGCAATGCTCCAGGGCCGATTCCCCGGGCAACAGAACACGCAAATGGCGGGAGCGCTCATCAGCATTGCCCCCGTCCTCATCCTCTTCTTCCTCTTCCAAAAACAAATCGTCGAGAGCCTCGCCAGCAGCGGGCTCAAAGAAGGCTAAACCAAAAGCATGAACTATTCCGAACTCAAAGGCTTCAACTTCCAATGGCTCATCGACTGGGAACCCAACGCCCAGCCCAAAGAACCCGACCTCAAAGCCCTCGACTTCCTCGCCAAACACGGATTCAATTACGTGCGTATCCCCACAAATTACTGGTTCTGGGTAAACAACTTCGACTACGAAAATCCCAACGAACAAGTCTTCGAGCACATCGACCGCTACCTCGCCGCCTGCCAAGAACGCGACCTCCACATGTCCCTCAACATGCACCGCGTCCCCGGCTACTGCATCAATCAGCCCGAAATTGAAAAGCACAATCTCTGGACAGACCATGAACCCCAAGATGCCCTTGTCAATTTCTGGCAAACATGGGCTGAGCGCTACAAATCCGTTTCAAACGATGACCTCAGCTTCGATCTCATCAACGAACCACCCCATGAAGGCGAACGCGGATTCAACCGCGACATCCACCAAAAGATCATCCGCCGAACCGTCGGTGCTATCCGCGAAGCTTCCCCCGACCGCACCATCGTGATCAACGGCATCGCTGGTGGACACCTCGCCATCCCCGAACTCATAGATCTCAACGTCGTCCACAGCGGGCGCGGCTACCAACCCATGACTGTTAGCCACTACAAAGCCTCCTGGTGGGCTCCCGCAATGGCCTTCGATGAACCCATTTACCCCGGTTCAATCTGGGAAGACCGTATTTGGCAACGCGACACTTTCGACGAATTCTTCCAACCGTGGCGCGATGTCGCCGCCCAAGGCGTCCAAGTCCACATCGGCGAATGCGGTTGTTACGATAAAACCCCCGAACCCGTCGCCAAACGCTGGATGACCCATATGTTCGAGTTCTTCCGCTCCCAAGGCTGGGGCTACGGCCTCTGGAACTTCGTCGGCCCCTTCGGCATCATCGGCCACGCCCGCGATGCCAAATTCGAAGAAATGGACGGCTACCTCGTCGACCGCGAACTCCTCGAAATCCTCATAGGATAGACTGAACCAACTTTCAAATACCACTGTTTACCTCCGCAAACATTGAGTGCCGCTAGGCAAGCACAACCAAGCCAGAGTTGCAAAACGCGACCTGTAATCTCCACCAAACCAAAGATAACGGGGCGCGTTTAGCAACTCAATGTCTGGTTTGAGTGACGATTATTTGGACTTCAAAATAGTTTCTGCCTTCAAGAAAGCTTCGACTCAAAAAACAACATCATGATCGAGATTGCACCAAAGTTGGCCCCTAAATGGGATGAAGACTCGCATCGTGGAACCGATTCCTCAAAGTTTATGTTATGCTAAATAGTCGAATGCGCAAATCTTTCCGCAAAGCCACTCTCGCACTGGGAGTCATCGCCCTGTTATTACAGGCGACGATTGGTTTTGCCTGTGGTATTCAATGCGCGGTAGATTGCGCCCAAGCAGCAAAAATATCTTCGTCAAGTTCAAATTCACACTGTGGGGATCATAAAGGAACCAGCAAGCATAAGTGCAACGGTTCTTGCCAAAAAATTAATGCCTCCGATTCGGCAACGGTTCCGCCACCACCGGCTACCTTAACGAGTCATCAGGTACTGGATGCTCCGGCAATCATTGCCGAGAAGCAAGATTCGATTGAGTTGACGCGGATTGTTACAGCTGTTTGTTATTCTTCGGATTCAGGTCCACCGGGATCTCATCTTTCTCAAACCCTTGGATCGCGAGCCCCCCCTGTAGCGTGAACTAATCCCGTTGCGACAATCGATGTCGCCCATTAGTCATTCACAACAACAAAAGCTACAGAAGAAATCATGAATTTAACAATCGCTGCTATCAGTGCAGCCACCGCTCTCGGTGCAACCCTCTTTGTCTCTGCTTGTTCAGCGACAAAAGCAGATGCATCCGACCCCAACAAGACAGTCACGGCTCAACATCAACAAGAAACGATGCAGGAAACCGTGGTGACCAAGGTCAAACACGGGAAATATGAAGTCGAACTCTTAGTTCCTGAGGAAGGCGTTTTCGCCGGCGAAGAAATGGATATTGAGTTCCGCGTCACCGACACGACTCAAAAGGATCCAGTCGAGGGAAACCTCGGAGTTGCAAACGTTCAAGCGACCGGTGTCGTCACCATGCCTGCAATGCCCGGAATGCCTTCCCAAAAGCCTGAAATTCACCGCGAAGGCATTCCAGGATATTACGGGATCGTCCTGTACTTCCCGCACGGAGGCGGTTACCAGATTGATCTGCAGCTAACCCTTCCCGATGGAGAGAAGTTCCCCGCCACGTTTAAAGTGGATGTTAATGACGAGCGCCCAGCCGATATGGCTACCGGCAAAAAGCCGTACGCGCTAACTGTTGTTGACTTCCCCCAAAATGCAAAAGCCGGCGAAGAAATCAACTTGAAACTTCAAGTCAAAGATACAAAGGCTGACAAGGTTCAAACTGAATTTCAAGTCGTCCACGAAATGAAGTTTCACCTGCTAATTGCAAGTGAGGATCTTGGGTGGTTCGTCCACGAACATCCTAAAATGGCAGACGATGGTACATGGTCAATATCCCTGAAGTTCCCGGCATCTGGCAAGTATTTCGTCTATGGCGATGTCGCTCCAGCAAGTAAGGCTTCACAGCTGTTGATCACCGAGATCAATGTCGCCACCGGGCCAAAACCAAACTGGAACACTTCCTTAGTACCAACGCTCGGGCCAGTGACTGTACAAGGCGTAGCCGCCACGCTCAAACCCTTGGACGAACCTACTCCAGTTGGCAAAAATACTGTCCTCGAAGTTCAGTTGCGCTCACCGGATGGAAAGCCCATTTTGGACACGAAACCTTGGCTTGGTGCGGCTGGTCATATGATGATCATCCATGAAGGCGGCCAAACCATTGTTCATAGCCACCCCAAGGAGGATCCAGAAACCGTCGCGATGGCCAAGCAAGGCAACTTTAGGTTCATGGGTAGGTTCCCAAAACCCGGGCTTTACAAGGCTTACGCGCAGTTCAGCCATCAAGGCGAAATCAAAACATTTGGTTTTGTCCTTGACATCAAGTGAACTCAAGGGAAACCAAATGGATTCAATTTTGAAGCTGTTTCCTGAGCACGGATTCCATCAGCTGCTCGTTCACTTCCTAATTGCTTTGTTCAACTTCGGGGCCCTCCTGGAGGCGATAGGGCAGGCTAAGAAAAATGATCTTGCTCTAAAGGCAACGGGATGGAGTCTTCTTGCCAGTGCCTTAATGACCCTCGCAACCGTGCCGACTGGATTCGTCATCTTCTTCAATTTTGGCTATTCCTGGCAAGGAATTGTTTTGACTCACGCGATTCTCGCTGGGGTGTCAACGGTTCTCATGCTAACAACAGCCATTGGGAAAGTTCGCAAGATACCGACATCGGCCTTCTCCCACATTCTGCTTGCTGTCGCGAAAATCAAGGTCGCAGCAACGGGCCACTATAGAGGACAGCTCATTTATGGGCAATAAATCTCCTCAACCCAATTCAACACACGGAAAAACACAATGAAAACAACATTCTTATCAATCCTTCTGATCGCAACCACAACATTCGGAGTAATCACCCCGGCATTTGCCCACGAGGCAGACTGCCCGTTTTGCAAGACGAAACTAGTTCAAAACACTGCAACCCAAGACAACGAAGTCGTTGTCAAGTTTGGAAATAAAAAAATCGAATATCGTTGCGTGTACTGCGTTTTCGCTGATCAAAAGAAATTCAGTGGCAACCTTGTGGTCTATGCGCCAAGCGAAACCGCTGGCAAGCCAATCATTCTCAAGAGAACGGACGGTAAATGGAGCGCACCCGACGGAACCGTGTTCCTCAACACGTTCAAACGACATAAGGATTGCGCTGAACAATCCCGAGCCTTCACATCCAAGGCAGAGCTAGAAAAATACGCGAAAGCCAACAGCATTTCGAACGCCAAGTCCTTGACCCTAGATGAAATGCTGAAGGAGGTCGCGAAGAAATAGTCAGTCGGCCACTTTGAGGAGCGGCACAGCTCGCTCCTCAAAATAAGCCAAATAAGGGAATCAAAACCATGAAACAATATTCTCAATTGCTTGCGGCTGCGATAGCGATGCTACTGCTAAACGGAACTGCTCTTTCGCAAACCGATCACGGAATGCAACAAGGGATTAAAGGGATGGGCGAAAAAGATACCGCGCTCCCAACTCCTCCCGCTGAATTTCCGAAATGGATGTCTAATAAGACTTCAGATCATTTATTCTACAAACCAGCCCCTTATAATTGGTCAATCCGCAACATCCCTGCCTTTGCTGCCGATATGTACGGAACCGGCGTCGGACACGGAATCGCTTACGAAGCAATGGTAACGGGCAAAGCCGACCGAATGGAAGACTCGATTCACGAAGCAATCGTTGGCGTTCTCATGAATCCGCCAAAACTCCCCATCGACGAAGGGGCAATACTTCCGACATTCAAAAGAAAATACGGCTCTCTCGAAAAGGTCTTTGATTGGGCACACCTTCTCCACTTCCAAACAATTGACGTCCTCGCCCACAAGGGTTGGTCCGATGAACAAAAAGAAGCTGAAATCGAAGTCCTGTGGCAGAGATACGCATCGCAGCCCTATGCGATCACAGGTCTTCCAATGAACATGGAAGTGTTAGACAGCTATTCGTACAGCACGACGTTCCGAACGAAGTATCCAAAAGTAAACGCGCTCTTTTGGGGCTACCACTGGCTCCAAACGGCGAACTACGACATGCTTTACCGAACCCCAACAAACACTCATATCCCTCAATATGAAGTGATAGGTGACCGCTATCGCAACGTCGAGCTGTTTAATACGAATCGAGAGTTCATGCCCATGACAGGCGAGACGAGCCCACGTTTTTCAAAGCGTTTCCCTTACATTGCTAACTCGTTCGACAATCTCCACATGCTTCATGACAATATTGGAGATATCCTCGCAACCGATTCTTTGACCGAGGCACAAAAAAGAGAGCAAATCGACATTGCAATCTGGCGTGTACTCGGATCGACCCATCAAGGCGAAGAACCAGGTAAAGGCGAGCCCGGCACATTGCACGACCACCGCTATCCGATGGGGATGCCGGGGATGGGCTGGATGAAAGGATCAACCGACGAGGACATGTATATGTCCGGAATGGGTTGGATGAATATGTCCGAATGCGGTCACTGTTCAATAGCCTTGCCCGAAGGAGATCAGTGGGGCGCTACCGTTTCCGCTGATGGCTGGACAATGATGGTTCGTTGCATGCTATGCGCTCGCGATATGGCAGGTGAAACGATCGGTCGCGCTGTAATACGCGCCGCAACGGAAGACCCCAAGCAGACGCTCGTCTTGATTTCAGATGAAGAAGGCAACTGGACTTCAAACATCCCGGGAATCGTATTCCTCGAAGTCAAAGGAGATCATCCTGAATGCAACGACTGGTCAAGAGTCTTCACCTCGAAGGCTGCTTTTGACAACTTTGTGAAATCCGACGATTTTTACAAGGATGCAAAACCCCTGACTCTTGCCGAATGGCAAACTAAGGGCGAAGGAACACCTGAAACATATCGCCGCATTGATCGACCCAGCCCCTACAAAGCAAAGGGTGATGGCGGAGGAAACAATTGAGAAGCCACACAATACAGACAACTCTATTTGCAATGTTCCTGGCTTCCAGCGCACTCGCAAATGATCACAATAATATCGATGCAGGACGTCCGCTTCGCTTCGACGACGCGTACAGCATCGGGTTCGGTGAACGCGCCATAGAGAATGGGCTAAGTTCAGCTTGGCTCCGAGACGGTTCAATGCTATATGGCGGTAAGTTCGAATTCAAATACGGATACGCGATGAATCGGGATATAGGAATTAGCTTCAGTCCATCGTATAGCAGTGAGGGTAAGCGATTCAACGCCGGCGAGATAGAATTAAGCTACTTCCAGCAGATTCAACGAGAAATTGAAGGCGCCCCCGCTCTTGCTTTCAAGCTTGATGTCGGCCTACCAGCCGATAAAGAAGGATCCGGAGTTAATGCCAGGCTACGGGGCATCATGACAAGGAGCGCAGGACAATATGACAAATTTCATATCAATGTCGATGCAATGTACTCGTCAAACCCTCATCCAGATGAACGAGATGTCCGCTTTGGAGCAATCCTTGGTTACTCCAATCCTTTGGGAGCTCCGACCAAATTCGACAAAACGTTTGTCGCTCAATTCGCGCTAGAACAGGGCCGAATGAACGGTGAAGGATTCACTGGCAACATCGGAATCGGCATGCGCAAGCAAGTAAGCGAACAAGGTGTGCTTGACTTCGGCATCGAATCAGATATTTTTGCTCCAGCTGGCAGCAGAAAATCTCCAATTCGGCTAATTCTCGGCTACTCGGTCGGGTTCTAAACAGTCTTAGCCTGAAGATTGGGGAAATCATCTTCAGGCTAGATTTAAGCAAAAACAATTCACAATTCAATCACAAAAGGAATTACAAAAAACGATCACAATCAAAACAATTCTTGCATTGGCGTCAGCCGCCCCCGCTGCCGTGCCTTACGATCCACGCCAGCATCTGATAATCCCTCAAGGGAACAAAGAAAATGATCGTAGATGCACACTTGCCCTCGTAGTCAAACTACTGTATTGCAAATTGATCTTGATATATTTGAGGTCAACCTTTAAAGACACAATCAAAGCGATTCCGCAGCTAATAAGTTGCGGTCGCGTCGCTGCAATCCATCGAGTCGGCGAGCCGTTCATCCAACTTGCTGTCTGCGATCTTCCGAACCTTTGTCCGTTGAATTGATCCATACAAGTTAAAGGCAACCGTTGCAAGGGAACCGAGTGTCGTCATAATGGTCACCATCTTTAGTAGTTTTTGTGTTGAATTTCTCATATCAGTCCTTCCGGATATCTACATTATAAGTCACTAAAACACGATATCTGACAAGTTTACAAACTCTTTATGCCGATCAGGCAATTGCATATTTTCTAACCAGACAGAGAATCTGTAAAAAGTCGAAGCCTCTTCATAAAGATATTATATATTCTGAAACCAAGTCTAGATTTTTTCTCACAATAAAGCCATGGATCAAGATCTATCAATCCAAAAACTGAATATCCTTGTGGATCACAGTGAATCGAACTCAGAATCCTCGACTGTCCTCAACCGCGTTATCGCAAAAGCGATAAACGCGAGAGATGAGTTTCTTTTGTGGGCAGGCAAAGCCGATTCAATCACACTCTACGAACTCTGCATCAAAATGAAACACAGGCGAGACGAGTTTGCTCTGCAACTGCAGCACGAGGTGGCTTCGCTAGGTCAAGAACCGGCAACCGAACAAAATTTTGCCGGCTGGATTCATCAAGGCTGGACACGTATTCGCCTCGCGGTTGAACCTGAAAATGACTACGTGATTGCGTCGGAAATGATTCGAGAAGAAGAGAGTATGCGCCTCGCCCTCACAGACGCAATGGAATCCGGATTTGTTCCGAAAACGGTTCAGCATCTACTTAGGGCCGAAATTGTTAAAGCGGACGAATTGCGGAAAACCATGTTTGATCTCAAAGTCAAGTTAAAGCCAGACGACTACGTTGACTTAAACAAAGATTAAAAAAGTCCAGTGAGTACACAATACACTTGCTAGACAAAAAAGTTAGGTGCGGGAACAAACCCAGCACCTAACTTCCTTTGATCGAGACGATCGCATAGAAATCTGCACGACTCTTTCCTAAGGAATGACCCTGGTCGAAGTTATCTAACTGTGCAATAACATTTTTGTTCAATTCCGGTGTTTTGATCGTCGATTTGGGCAACATCTTGCGCTCGATGATTGTTGCAGTGAGTGTGATTATTGTTGCGAACATACACTTTACTATACGAATTGGTTCACACGCAAATCAAGCACTCATTTTTTCATAGCTGCTATAGGATATCTTGTATTCATCAAAGTCAATAAAATATCAAGATGATTTAGAAAGCCCAAGGACACATAAAGATTCCATAAACAATGCACTACAAATTTACTTTTTCATCCATAGTACAAGCAATGCAAGTTGCAATACTCGGAGAAGTGAGGATTCAGAAATCGAAGTCATGTTGGTCGATTACTTGATCAGAGACTCAATGCAAACACCATCCAGCACAGTCCAAGTCTCATCAACATGCCGCAATTGGTTTAACCGGGAAAATGCAATCCAGCCAATTCCCAGACTCCCATATCTATCCCGAACTGCACACTTCAAACCCCAAAGGCGCTCAGGATGGATATACTGGAGGTTCCCAAAACCACTCCACAATCTGATTTTCGTCGCCCTAATTACTCGCACACCGGAAAATGCAAAACGATAGCACGAAGGCTCCAATAATTGATCGACCTCTCGATCCCAAGTCAGTGGCTAGAGTCAAGGCCCCTGGTGTTGGAGTTATTCTAAGGTTTGGATCAGATGTCGAAGTCATCTTGCGCGAAGCCGCTGATGTCGCCAAAGTCCGCGGAAGGCTAATCTACGTTTTTATTGTCGTCACTGAGGCAATCCAAAATTCACCGATGTTCAAAGAATGGGAAAGGAAAGTTTTTCAAAGCTCGCATGCCATTAAAGTTGACCGATTCAAAATTACCGAGTCACACCTCGTCGAAGAACTCGTTGAGTTTTGCATTAACTTTGATATTCGTCTCCTACTAATAGAAGAGCAAAGAGGTAACAGAGGATTTTTCCCCTGGAAAAAATCGATTCAAGATAAACTCAATTTTGAACCACAACTACCGCCCCTCTTCATTATTCGTAATGAAGCAGGTTATTCAAAAGTCATTGATCAGCATAAAATGCGCGAGTGGTCTCTTCTTGGCGTAAGTCTAGTTGCCCTAATTATTGGGGGCTACACATTGAGAGACGTATTGCCCGATAGGATCGAAGTTGTCTTCTATATTCTCGTTCTTGCCTTAGTGTCTTCAAAAGTATCTCGCACGGTTTCTCTCATCGGTAGTTTTCTCGCAGTAACTATCTTTAACTTCATTCATGTTGAACCTGTAGATTCACTAAGAGTAGAAAATCCCATGTTCTTCCTCGTATTGGCAGGAATGATCATTGTTTCACTGATTATTAATACTCTTAGTTGGCAGTTAAGAGATGCGCTTTCTGACGCAAAACTACAAGAACGCAGAAAATCAGCATTCTTCAACCTAACTCGCGACCTCCTGCAGGTCACCGATGTCGAAGGAGTTCTCACCTTAATTGAGAGCCATATCAAGGATTATGTTGGGAGTGATATCGCCGTATACATCAAGCGAGGGGAGCAAGTTGATGTTTTGCGAACCGGTCTTATCGATATTTCAAGTAGCGAGTCTGATCAAAAAGCGTGCGATCTCGCACTAACTACCGGTATCGAAGCTGGCATTGGAACCCATGCTCACCCATTGGCATTTGGACTCTATCTCCCAATAACCTCTCTCGAAGGCATTTCTGGGTGCTTAGCTGTCTATCCCAAGAGAGGCACCGGGCACTTCCCTGCCGAGCAACTGAGAATGATCGACACTTTTACAGGACTGCTCGGAATTGCTCTGGAACGCATCTGGTACGAAGAAGTAAGGCTCAAGTCCGAACGGCAATATCGAGATGCAAGCCTCCAAAACACTCTATTACGCAGCGTCAGTCACGACCTTAAAACGCCATTAACCAGTATCACGGGCTTTGCCAATCAACTGTACGAAGATCCAAATATGCCCCTCGAAATGAGGCAATCAACCTACCAAACTATAAGGGATGAAGCGTGGAGATTGACTAACCTGATTAACAACCTACTCTCCTTGACAAAACTCGAAAGTGGGGCACTTCTCCTCAATATTGAACCAATGTTTGTCGAAGAAATCTTTGGTACGGCAGTGAACAATGTGCGACAGAGATTTACCGACCACCAACTAAAAATCGACTTGCCAGCTGATATTTCAGATGTTCAAGCTGACCCCATGCTCATCAATCAAGCCCTGATCAACTTGCTTGAGAATGCAGTAAAGTACACCCCTCCCGGCACGACGGTTACATTGAGAGCACGTAGTATCCCCTCGGGCGTTCAACTTTCTGTCCTTGATGATGGACCGGGAATTCCTGATGGTGAATCAGAAAAAATCTTTGAGAAATTTGTGCGATCAGTTGAAGGTCGACAAGTTGAAGGAACGGGATTGGGGCTTGCAATCGTTCGCGCCATCGCAGATCTCCACGGAGGAAAGGTAACAGCACGAAATAGAACAAACAAGGGAGCAAGATTCGACATCAGACTCCCCGCTGTCGAGACAATAGAAGACAAAATAAAGAAGAACTAACATGAGCATTGCACTTAAAGTACTCGTTGTAGATGATGAAGCACAGATTCGGAAATTTATCCGAAGTAGTTTCACCGGAACTGACTATAAGATCATTGAAGCTGAAGACGGCAGTTCAGCGGTTCGATTGGCAGGAACTGAATTGCCGGACATCATTCTCCTCGACCTTGGGCTTCCCGATATGGAAGGGATCGATGTCGCCAAACAAATCAGAGAGTGGAGTCAAGTTCCTATCATCGTTCTCACTGCTCGCGGCCACGAAGACGACAAAGTTGAAGCGCTTGATGCTGGTGCTGACGATTATCTAACCAAACCATTTAGCATCAAAGAACTTGAAGCTCGAATACGGGTCATGCTGCGCAGGAATCTTACGGCAACGGCCACCGATCCTGTCGTTTTTTTTGGAGATTGTAAAATTGACTTTGGCGCCAGACTAGTTTACAAAAACGACGAGCCAGTTCGCTTAACTCCAATCGAATAGAAGCTAGTTGCCTTCATGGCAAAGTATGCAGATAAAGTTGTCACACATAAAATGCTTCTCTCAGATGTATGGGGCCCTGGTTACGATTATGAAGTTCAATATTTAAGAGTCCACATGAAAAACCTCAGGCATAAATTGGAAGACGTTCCCGCCGATCCTCATCACATCATCACAGAAGCCGGAGTTGGCTATCGACTCGTAACAACTTCGAACTAATAAAGTCCTTACGAAATCTTTACAAGACTGCGACAGTTCTCGACGCAGTCTTTCTTTTTCAAAACATAGAATAGATGCGTAGGGAAAACTATGATGAACAAAATTGGAATCCTCGTCCTCGCCTTGATGTGCTTTGGGGCATTCGGTTGCAATGACACCGTGAAAGGCGCAGCTACGGATACAAAACAAAATACCGAAGTAGCCGCTGATGCAACCAAAGAGGCAGCAGATAATGTTGCAAAAACGGCAGACAAAATGGCAGATGACGTTGGCGAAGCAACTGCAGATGCCGCCGCAACCACTTTGACAGCGCGTATCAAATCAGCCTTGATTGCAAATCCAATCACCAACGATCCAAATGCCAAAATCAATGTTGAGTCAGACAGAGATATGGTGAGACTCGAAGGAACCGTTGCTTCAGACAAGCAGAAGAATGAAGCCAGCGAAATCGCAAAAGCAATATTGAAAGAAGTTGGCGCAACTCAAAAGTTCGAAAACAATCTCAAGGTGCAATAATGAGCGCAAACTACGATCTCACCGATAAAAAGATCGCAGTACTTGTCGCAACAAAGAACACCGCACTATTAAAAGAAATCTGCGACTTTCTTCACACCACAAAAGCGAGTCTTACCGCTGTGACGCCACAAGGTCAGGAAGACATGGGGTGGGATGCAGGAAAAGCGATCAGGATTGATCTGGCGGACAGTGGTCACTTTGACGCAGTTTTAATCATCACTGACCGGGAAGGAAATGAGAAGGTAATGGATTGCATAAACGCCGATCATTTCCTTTCTCAATTCGTTGAAGAAAGAAAACCGATCTCAGCCGTCGCAGGTGGACCGACACTCCTCGGACAACTTGGTCTTTTAACAGATCGAGAAGTCAGTTGTGATCAGATCGATCGAGTGCGGATGGAAAATTTTGGTGCGATATTGAGTCCTCATTCAATGACGACGCAAAATGGTCTCACCACCGCAGATTCCTCCATGTCAGCGGACGAGTTCGCTCGAAAGGTGGCGGAGGAAGTGAAGGAGGGACGACAGTTGGGCCAGCGTGCCTGATCGTTGTCTCCAGTGTTAGAGTTGGCCCCCATCCGTGGGGGTCTTCTCTTTTTTGACGCAGGAATATCAAATAGCAAAAAGAACGCAAACATATCTTCTCTAAAATTTAATCCTATACCAACCTAACATTAGTTTGCTTAAGAGACACCAATGAATTCTATCGACCCAAATTCAGGGGTAATTCTAAAGTTTAAAATTTTAAAATGCAACTAAACTATAAAATCTTTATGAACGTTCCTCCTTTCTCAACTCACTCTTTTTAAATTAGAACGTATGATTGTAAGTGAGGATTATGATGAATCACGAACAAATAGAAGGTAAATGGAATCAACTCAAAGGATCTTTCCGTGAAAAATGGGGAGACATAACCGACGATCAACTTGAAAAAGCCGCTGGCAAAAAAGACAAGCTCACCGGTCTATTGCAAGAACAATATGGAATGAGCAAAGAAAAGGCCGAGCTCGCAATCGATAATTGGCACAGCCGGGCAGAAAAACCAGAAACATATGAAACGGTCTGGAACAACATTCAAGGTCGTTGGGCCGAACTGAAAGGACATTTCAATGAGCAATATGGTCAGACAGTTGACGACGAATTAGTGGAATCAAAAGGACATAGAGATATCTTGGCCGGAATGATCCAACGAAAATACAACGTCAGCCGTGGCGAAGCACTCGAAATGGTCGATGACTGGGCTTACGACTCCTATACGTTCCCGACAATGACAAAGGGAGCCAACTAAAGTGCTTCACTACGCAATAGTGTTTTTCGTTGTTGCACTAATAGCTGCGGTATTGGGATTTAGCGGAATCGCAGGAGCGGCATCTGGTATCGCCCAAATTCTCTTCGTTATATTCCTAATTTTTGCAATTATTAGTTTTATTCGAAAAGGTGCTGCTAAAGTATAGCCATCTAAAGAGCTGATCCGAAGAAGCATCAGCTCTTTATCTTTTCTCCATATGATCTTGTAACTTTTCAACTCTACTCTTATGAAGCAAATACTATCATATTTGTATGAGGCCAATACGAGCATCACTTACCGGAATCGCCATCGCGTCACTGTTGACCTTGGTACTTGCCGACATCACAGTCCAATATAATGGACAGTCCATCGCCTTTCCTGACGCTAAGCCAAAAATGAGCGACGGTCGTGTGCTAGTTCCACTCCGCGCTGTCCTCGATGGAATGGGGATCGATGTCAAATTTGATCCCGCCACAAATCTGATTACCGCATCGAAGTCCGAAACAGTAGTTCAACTGCGGTTGGGCGAACGTGAAGGCTCCGTAAATGGAAGACCCGTATACCTCGATGTACCAGCTCAAGCAGTCAATGGCCGAACTTACGTACCCCTCCGATTCTTCGGAGAAGCATTTGGCGCCGAAGTAAAGTGGCGAAGCTTTGATGAAACTGTCCTGATTACCAAAGAAGTCGTTTTCCCACCCAATACAAATAATAATACAAATCCTAATCCCGTAGCTTATTCTCTCTCCCACAACGGAACAGGCTGGACATTAGGTGGAGAAACACTTAACTTTGAACTGAAGGCCGCCCCTGGTCAAATAGCAAAGCTCTACTTACAGGATGGAGCAATTGAAATCCCATTTCGAGAAGTTGAATCGGGACGCTATCAAGCTAATTACATTGTCCCCATGCAACAAGTGAAAGCGGTCTCGTTCCAGGATCTCGATGCTTTCGCCGTAATCGGTACCGGTGCCTCACGCATTGCAATTCAAACAAATCAGCGCGTTGCCGTAGATAACACCCGACCAGATATCTCGAGTCTTGAACCAAAGCGACTGCAAAAGGTCGTACAGCGGCGACCAGCAATCACCGCTGACCTTCGTGACGAAAACGGCAGCGGTATTAACCAAAGTACAGTGAAACTGTGGGTTGACAACAAAGATGTAACAAGCCAAGCCTATGTCACTGAACGCCTCATCGTCCTAAAGCCAACCCAAGATCTCTCAATCGGCAAGCATGATGTCAAGCTCACTGTGACCGACAATGCCGGCAACAATAGCACGGTCGAAACAGAATTCGAAATCGTCGCAGCCGTCAATCTTGTGCAGAATTTTGTTCTGACACCGACATCCAAACTTGAACCAGGAGACTCTGTAAAAATCAATGCAATGGTCGGCAGTGATGTCAAAAGGGTTATGGTTAAACTCGGGAATCAGGATGTTCTAAGGCAAGCAAATCTCGCCGCAGATGGCAAAGTTTCGTTTGCTTACACAGTCGCAAAGGGAGATTCATTCGATGATTCTCCGATTACCCTGTTGCTCGAAATGTCTAACGGAGACAAGTTGGAATATGTTGCCGAATCTCGTCTCACCATGGTCGGTGTCGTCACTCCTCAACCCAAATTGGTTTCACCCGAGGCCGGAAGCAACCTCGGCAAATCTGTTGTCCTCACCGGCACCGCAGAAAAAGCGGCTACTGTGCGAATTCGAGTCGAGTACATTAGCTCAGTCTTCGGACTCCTGCAAACCCAAGGACTTGTCAAAGAACTTGAGGTGGAAGTGAACGCCGACGGAACATTTACAACTGGATCAATCGCCCTCAGCGGACCTCTTGGCAGTAATCCCGATAGCTACAAAGTGACGATGATCGCTATCTCCACTAAGGGTCGAGAATCGGATCCTGTTGTCGCAAACTTCAAAAGCTAGCACGGATTTTTTGCTTTGCACATTTGGCGCTCGTCGCAAGGCGAGCGTCTTTTTTTGTCGCTTGATTCATCTAAAGAAAAATTTCGGCGAAAAAAGGAGCGACTCCTAAGAGTCGCTCAACTAATTTGATTCAATCTAATTGCCTGGAGGCGGAGTTCCGGGTTTAAGATCATCCTCATGCTGAGGCACATAGATATTCACCCAATATGCAGCTTCGTCCCAGCTGACCGTCGCGCCTAAACTTTCACTCAGGAACCGCAACGGAACCATCGTAGACCCACTCACGATTTGCGCTGCCAGGGGAACATAGACTTCTTTGTTATTCACCAATGCTTTGGTAGATCCAATCTTTAAAACTATCTCGATCCCCGGTTTATAGGCCATAACCGTACTGGTTTTCGAATCGTAGTCAACTTTTGCTCCAATTTTTTCGAAAATGCCTCGAATTGGCACCAAGGTAAAACCTTGCTTAACAAACGGTTGGGCAGTTACAAATGTAACGTCTTCTCCGTTGACGGAAACTCGCATGTTATGACGAGTCGGCTCCTGTTGGCCAATCAATGAAGCGAGAATGAGTGAAGTTGTAATTGTCATCTGTACCATTCTAGTCAGGTAGTAATGTACTTTATGTGAAAGCAATTCAACTCAACATAAATTATTTATTTAGAATGAATTAATGCAAGCGACTAACGCAATAGCGTATGTAGAATTTCGCCAAGATCGCGTCTAACAACCCTGCAATTGAAGCGACCATAACGAACGGGACATCTTCGCATGCCATAGTCACCGGCGAACCTACCTGCCCAAAATGATTCTTCGCAAAAACACTTGCTTCGAATCCTAGGCGTATACTATTCTTAAATCACGCGGCGATATCCTTGACAAAAATCCTCCTGACATTCGCATTTCAAATCAAAAGATTCGCATCGCCTTTTCATTCCAATGGAAGCGCGGAGTACATTTCTATTCAACGATCAACAAATCAATGCGACGAGGTTGCAAGTGCCGCTTATAAAGCCAACACGCTCAATGAACTATCCCGACTTGCGAGAACCTTGGAGGAATTGACGCAGGACGTACTGCTAGTGTCCGAAGGGCGCAATGCCGATCAAATCAAAGCTTCACAACTCATTCTACGGTGGAGTCAGCCAAAAACCAATTCTGAAGACCTCGATGAGATAGATCTCAATAAGATTCGGGCAAACACTCTTGCCCTCGTCTGTGACTTGAAAGAATCACTCGTCAATGCCTCCGTAAAAGATCCGAACACTACCTAACCAAGCAGGCAGGAAAGTGATAAGTTTGCCGTTGAACTCAGCTTGGAAAGCAAGGCATTCCTAAACTCGTTTAAACCAGTCTGATTTTTGCGTAGCGTGTTTTGCGCAAAGATTGCTGCCAAAGCAAGATTATCACTCGAAAAACCAAGTCGATTCGCTCGGCAGAGAAAGGCAATCTCGTCCGTCAATTCGCGGCGAGCAACGATAGACGTGTCGAGTTTTGACAAAATTCCATCGTCACCCGGAAAACATTGAATCGTTGCTATTTTAAGTAGACGCTCACGCTCGCTTACAACTTGAAGCTCAAGTCTTAACTTTCGGCAAAGTTCGCCATAATCAACCGAACAGGGAGACTCTATAGACTCCGCATTTATTAAGAGAGGTTCAAGTGCCTGAAGTTTGTTGTAGATTTTTGAACGTACCACCAAAGCGATCGGCTGACGTCCGAAGAAACGGAATAACTTCTGGGCAATAAGAGGTTTCGATTGTTTGCGGCCTTGCATTTATAATAGTGTCAGACTAATCAAAACTTCTAAATGTTCTAAGGTCCCAAAAAAATGCCTTCTCGGATCGAAAAACAAGAAGGCATTCTATAAATATACAGATCTAAGCTAATCCGTTAGGATTTTTCTTTAATCGAACCGTCATTGTCGTGCTTATCAACTGCCCCAACGGCGGCAGCCGAAGCGGCCCCGCCTGCAACGCCACCAATTGCCGCACCAACGACAGCACCAAGCGGACCAGCGGCTGCACCTGCTATTGCTCCAACCACGGCACCAGCGGTCCCGCCACCTTTCATTGCCGCATCCGCATCGTTCGACATGTTAAACCAGTTCGCGCGATCGCTGTTAACTTCATCAACAAAATGGTTGACTTGCGCCTCAGCTTCTTCCAATGTCATCCCAGACCTGGTTTGCAATTTTCCAACCAGCTGATCTCGCTGACCGTTTATTTCACCTAAATCGTCATCGGTAAGGTCTGCCCACTTTTCCTTCACTCGTCCCTTCAATACTGTCCAATGTCCTTCGATTTCGTTCCAATTTTTCATTATCATTCTCGTTGGCGTTTGCCTTATCAAGATAATGCCCGTCAAGACAAAAAGAACAAATGCGTGGAAGCACCCTTTTCATAAAGAATTCATTGATCAACGCTTCATACGAAAAGTCTTCGAAACCTGCGAGAATTTTCACGATGGCCAAGCACAACAATTTGCTGATTCTATTTTTGATTCAATGACGGTCGTCAGCACATATACCTCCGGACAACTTAGTAAGAAACGTGAGGTTCAGCAACCCGATCCTCACTATTTCTACCGCCCAAATATGTTTAGAAATAGCCCCATCCTGATTTTGTAGACTAAGTCTGGGCAGAACTCAGACTCTTCCGACAACTGCAGAGAGCGGAGCATTTCGAACTGAAGAGGATGAGAAATCAATTCAATGAAGAGTCCAAAACTGATCGAATAGAGTTGGAATTATTCGAGTAATGGTCATCTAAACAAAACTGCTTATTGACCACCAGCCTTCTCAAAAGCCGACTTCCCGCCAACAACCGGCAAACTAATCTGCGTCCCGTTCAAATCAATCGTTAACTTCGTCCCCGGTTTCGGCCAAACTGTAAAGTCACGATCACTCGAGAGAACCATCAAGCCAATCTTCTTGCCCGCCGGAATAATCTGATCGTCCGGTTCCAAATCAAAAGTGAGAGTCACAAATTCACCCGGTTTCAACGGCTCACCTGGCAATAACGAATCATAGTTTCCGCCCCGAGTGAGAGACTTATGATTTTGCGGATCAGCCCAACCGCGCGTAATCAAGCTCGATGCACCTCCCCGACCGTCGACCCAGGGTAATTGCACCAGATAAACCGACAGATTCGCCGCCGGAGTGCTCGAAGAAAGCCGAATCGTCACCCGCGAAACCCCCGATAAATGCAGCGGAGCCTTCAATTCCGATGTAGCATAAATCAACCGATGCATCGACTCCGCTTCCTTCGCCAGCGCCGCCGAATCGAAAGCAACGTCATCATAAAGAGACTCAGGTCGTTGACCGTTTTCTTTCTTCGTCATCAATCCGCCCGCCGATACTCCTCCAACTCTCGGGAACAGGGTGACCGGAGCCGCATCCGGATTCGGATAGTCCGCATAAGCAACTGGAGCACCGCCGTTCTCCCGTACAATATACGACTTAGGACCGGTCTCAATTCCGTTCTCAACCCCATAAAGAAATCGCGTGAACCACTTATTCATCAACTCAAATGGCGGATCACCGCCATGCCCACCCTGATGATAATATTGAACCAGCGGCACCCGACCTTTAATCGCCTGGCTAATCCGGTAGCTATGCTCTGGAACAACGTTCCAATCATTAAAAGCATGCGCCATAAGAACCGCGCATTTGATTCCACCAACATAAGTGAGCAAATCCCTCCCTTTCCAAAACTCATTCATATCCCCAGTCTTTCGGTCACGACCTTTAGCAATCTCGCCATCCCTATACAGCTCGTTCGCCCGTGCACGACCCGCCGGATCACCGCTATTGATAAAGTCATACAGCGAGTCAATATCCTCGCCGAGCCACCCTCCAGGATGCCGAACCAACCCATTCGACCGGTAGTAGTGGTAGTAAGAAGTATTCGGCGCAACCGGAATAATCGCCTCTAACCCCTTAACCCCCGTTGTTGCCGCCGCGACCGGAATCGTCCCGTTGTAGGATGTCCCCGTCATCCCGACCTTCCCGGTGCACCAATCCGCCTTGACCTCAACATCCCCGTCTATTGACGTATAACCCTTCGCCCGGCCGTTCAACCAGTCAACCACCACCTTCGGAGCCATTCGCTCCGGCAACCCACCCACCGTCGGGCTCCCCGTCGATCGCCCTGTCCCCGGAGCTTCTGAGTGCACCACCGCAAATCCACGTGGCACCCATGACTTAACAAGCGAATTTGAAATCATCGTGCGATTAGGATCAAAAATGATATCAGGATGCACTGTTCTCAAAATTGGGTTTGCCCCAACTTCCTGGTTCACATCCCATAATATGGCTCGGCCATCCGCCGTCCCCGCAAAGTAAGGCGACGACTCATAAACAACCGGAACTTTTAATCCCTCGGTTTTTGTTTGTTTTGGCCTCGTCACATCGACATGCATCCGGTCGGGCCGGCCGTCCCGATCCGAATCAAAATCTGTCTCAACCCAAAGCCATTCCTGAATCCACTCGCCTGCCTCAGAAAACGCAGGCACAACCTGCGCCTGACCATCGACAAAAACAGGTTTAGCAACTGGCGTCTGAGCGCAAACCGAAACTGCCAAACCGCCAAGTCCAACCAAAAACCCAAAGCAACGACCAGAACGCGGCATGAATGTCATGACATCCTCATTATGCCGAACCCACCGCTCTCAAATGAAAGGAAGTTTGAAGAACCAACCACTGAAAAACAGGGTGCTGAAAGAGCCCACTACTCAGGTATCAACAAGTAATGCAAATCGTTCTTACCGTTGTCGGCCTATTGGCACTCTCCAATCAAAGCCTCGATAAACTCGATACTGGCATCACTGATTCAAAGGAGATGCAACCGATATTCGTGCGAATGGAATCGCAACTGTTCAAGAAAGGCGGCGACTATGAACAGTTCTGCAATGCCAACGACGAGCAGCCAAGATCCAAACTCCATTCATCCATCCTCAAAACCCTCCACAGAAACGCAGACCAAAGCTGGAATCAAGTCAAAGACCAAGTCGATGAACTTACTACCAAGGGCGAAATCAGAGATGTCCACAAATTCTGGATCGTCAATGGATTCTCATGCTCCGCTTCAGCAAATGCATGCAAATCACTTGCCGCCCGACCCGAAGTTTCTTTCATCTATCTTCAAACCGGCCCAAGCGGACTAAAACAACAGATAAGCCGCCGAAAAAACTCAGATGCCGAAGACCCCCGTAAACCCGCAATGGAATCCGCCATCACCTCCAGTAAAGACGACTCAAATCAACCCTTTTCAACTCAAGGCGTCGAAGTCCCTTGGGATCTCAAACAAATCCAAGCCGATCAAGTCTGGAGCAAAGAAGGCGTCACAGGCAAAGGAACAATTGTCGCCATCAACGATGCCGGAGCATTTGATCTCCCCTGTCTGGAATCCGCACTATGGCACAATTCCAAAGAATCCCTCAACGGCAAAGATGACGATAAAAACGGATACATCGACGACATTTTCGGCTGGGATTCCGGCGAACAGTCCGGCTACGTCCTCGGTAACCCCGGTGTGGCTCACGGCACATTCTGTAGCGCAATAGTCGCAGGAAGACCAACTACTGAAAAGAAATTCGTCTCCGGTGTCGCCCCCAGGTCACGAGTCATGCTTGTCAACGGAATGGGTTACCTCGAAGGAATTGAATACGCACTTACAAACGGAGCCGACGTTTTTTCCATGAGCTATATGATCACCGGTATAGAACTGGGTAACTACCGAGGTGTATTCCGGCTTGCCGCCGAACACGCAACCGCCGCCGGAATGCTGCTTTGCGGCGGAGCAGGAAATTTTGCCACCTCCGCCCCCGAAGGCAAACAAATCACCCTACCAAAAGATATTCCATGCGTCCTTGCCGCTGCCGGAACTCAAGAAGATGGCACGCGCCCCGATTTCAGCAGCAAGGGTCCGGTCACCTGGTCAGGAGTCAAATTCTACGACGACTATCCCGTCTCAAAGCCGCTTTCAAAACCCGACGTCTCCGCTCCAGCCGCCGGATTCCAATGTTGGGGTCTTGCGGACGAACTGCGCCCCCAATGGAAAATTGTCTTCCAAGGTTCCAAAAACGACGTTCTCGTCACCGGCCCAAGAGGGAACTCCTTCGCCGGACCCCACTCCGCCGGAGTCGCCGCCCTCATGTTCTCTGCCAATCCCAATATCAACCCCTGGCAAGTCAAAAGTATCATGGAAGAGACGTGCAAAGATATGGGTGCTCCTGGCCGGGATTATCTTCATGGCGCTGGCTTAATCCAAGCCCTGCCCGCCGTCCAAAAAGCAAAGTCACTGATAAAGTAAAGAACCGACTCACACAACTAAATGGTGAGGCGAGCTTGTTCGCCTCACCATTTTTTCCCCTTACTTACCTCGCGGTTGCGCCGCCAAGATTTCCTTTGCGTGAGCCACAATCTCGACATCTTTTGTGCCCAAACTCATCGCCTTTTTAATCGCAACCTGAGCTTCCTTCAAAAGTCCATCGCCCTCAAGCTTAGCTTTTGGATCAAGTAACCAAAATCGATAAGTCGTCCATGCAAATGTATCATAAGCATGAATATCATGTCGCCACTCCATATCTTCTTCCGCCGCATGATGGGCAAATTCCAAATGACGACCCGAATCAGCTAAAAATTTCGAATAGAGTCGACTGTGCGTGTGCCGCGAATTCGGATTGAGATCCGCTGCACCATGTGCATGAACCACGCCCGCCGCTTCTTCGGGAGTCAATTTATTAACCTTCTGAATCTCCAAAATCAAGGCCTCGGCTTCGGAATCTTTTCCTAGTTTTTGCAATGCAATCGCTTCCCATCCCATGACATCTGTAAGCGGGGCAATGTCATTTGCTCGCTTACTCAATTCAACCACTGACTGCCAATCATTAGTGTCATAAGCAATCTTGGCAAGCCCCGCCAACGCCTTTCGCTCAAGTGGATTCACTTTGAGTGCGTTATCAAATTCAGCTTTTGCCGACTCAGAATGACCGCTCCGAAGCAAAGTCCATCCAAGTTGCGTCTTGTACCAGCTCAATACAGACTCGTGTCCCGATCCAGAAGCTTTAACCTTGTCAACCGCTTTCTCAAGCAGCGAAGTACTCATCTCTGGCTTGCCGATCACTTCAAACCACCGACTAAGCATAGCCAGCCCTTCCGGTGATTGGGTCATTTCTTGATGCTTCGATAACAGAGTCTTGAATTCAGAATATTCGCCAAGTTCTAACAGTACTTCGCCATATTGTCTCAAGCACTGCGGATCTTCACCAGAAACTTGCACGGCTAATGCCGCAGATTCCTTTGCATCCTTAAATTTATGCTGAGCAAGCAAAGCTTCAGTAAGCCGTCTTGCCGCGCGGGCATTATTAACGGTTCGAACGCGGAGCGATGCACGGGCAGCCGCTTCTGCATTCTTTGCCGCATCATCATCGTCACTCACGCGAGCAACCGCCAAGTAGGATTCGCTCAACATCGCAAGCCCAATCGCGCCTTGAGGATCACGCTCAACGCGCTGCTTACTGAACGAAACATTCTTACCTAGCTTTTCGAGTATTTCTGCCTTAGTCGGAGGTTGCACAACGGCAACTGAATGAGGAGCCATCGACGGGAAGCATCCGACAAGAGCAAGTGCCGATGCGCCCAAGACGATTAAGAGTGATTTCTGGAGTTTCATATCGATGAGAAAAATTGTCTGCCCTGGCGTCCATCAGGAGCCAGGGCAATGGTTGTTAGCGCGGCGTTCCGAGATAAGGGAACGAATTGCTGAAGTGCTTGCCACTCGCGTCAACGTTGTCGCTCGTCAAAGTAGCAATTTCGTTACCATCATCCGGAGCAAGTCCGAGTGCCGAAACCGTATTCCCGAAAACAACGCCAAGCGAAATATCAACGACGTCATCACCAAGCGCCCGGCCGCCAAACGTGCTACCTGTAGCACCGCCTGTTTGCACGCCTAGGTAGGCCGCTGTCGAAGCGTTCGAGCTTAAGTCAACGACCATAGTGTCGCGAAGGAACACAGCTTTCACAACGTCTGCTGTCGCCTGAGATCGACCCGCAACCTGAGTCATAAAGCCTTGAATGTCATTCGCAAGGTTGTCTTTGTCATCACTCGGCTGCGCCAAGTTGTTGATCTTGTGACGGTTATTCGCAAAAGTCGCAAAAACTTCATTGACAACTGGGTTCGCCAAGCGGTCTTGTTGAACATACATGGTGCCTGTTTTCACGCCCGTAGTCGCCCAAACAGAAATCCTGCCCAGTGTCGGAGTCGTCGTCGATCCCGAAGAACCTCCGCATCCAATTAACGCCGCCGTTGCTAGTCCAGCAACTAAAAGTCCGGTTGTAATTCTCAAATTTTTCATCTTAGTTACCCGCCAAAGACGTCTTCGACATCTCAATCACGATGGAAAGCACGTTGTAACCACCATTAGAGAGGAAGTCAACGGCTTGTCCAACTGGTCGCCAACTTGTCGCCATCGGTTGATTCGGATTCGCCGGTGGCTGTGTCAAACCAGGAGGAACCCCTCGATCTGGAAGTATCGTAAAGAACTGCTCCAAATCAAAGAAGAACGAATCTTCACGAACACCTGCAAACACTTTTGCTTTCGAGCCGGGAATCGTAAAGGTTGAGTTGACGTCACCAGATGTCCAATTTGAAGCCAACAACGTATTCGATGTCCCAACTTCGTTTGGTGATGATGGCCCAGATACATAAACCTTTTGGTTAGCCCCGGTGCCAGTAAATCGCACTTGAATAACTTTGTCTTCTCGACCATCGTCATTCATATCAACCTTAAACTGATAAAGAACGTCAGTATCAAACGAAGCCGAACCGCCCTGGGGAATTAGGGGGTTCACATTCATTGCGAAAACAACGTTGTTCGGATTTTCCGGACTTGGGAAAATGTAAACGTCCGTAAGGTCCGATCCTGGCCGGCTAACGACTTCTTGAGTATCGGCGTGGTCACTCGCTTTAGCGAGCTGCACACCCACGACCGTCAGAAGGAGCAATCCCCCCGCGACCGTAATTAATTTTGTTTGTCTCATTTCTTTGCCTTCTCCAAAATTTCGAGGAGATGGCATCAGTGTCAGGCATCAACCTGAACATCACCTGACCACAACATAATTAATCCATAAATTTCAATCGACTTTTTTCCGCAGAACACCTTGCACTGTCGAAATTCGCCCCTCTTGCAAATTTCGCAGAATATTCCTAAACTTCACCATTGACCTGTCTCCAATCAGGAGATGGAGCCCTAACGGTCGTGGCCCAACCGCATCCATCCGCTTCAAAGTTTCTTCAAACCAGACTGCAGAGACGGGAGAAATATCGTCCCAAGTCTCATCCTCAAACCCCAAACCCACAATCAACTCCTTTACCTCCGCAACCCCAATCAAAAAACTGATCGCTTCACCATCCGCCCAAGGGACCGGGAAATGTACTGCCCCACCCTCACCTGCAAAGACATCATGAAACATCAATTTCCCACCTGGTTTAAGCACCCGCGCCATTTCACCATAAAAGCCGGGCTTATCCTCAATATTCATCTGAACGTGCTCTGTCCAAACCACCTCAAATGATCCATCCTCAAACGGTAGTTCCAACGCACTTGCAACCTGAAGATCAACTACATCAGACATCCCAACCATTTGGTTTAACTTCTGGCCAACCTCGATAAACTCCCGCGTCAAATCAACCCCCGAAACCCGCACGCCGTATTCCGAAGCCAGATACCGCGCCGATCCTCCAATCCCACAACCCACATCTAAAACCCTCATCCCCGAACTCAAATCTGCTTTCTCTGCCAGCTCTACCGTCGATTCCCGACCCCGGATATGAAATTCGTCAACCGGCGACAAATCCCCGACTTCTAAATTCTCAATATCTTTTCCCGACTCCTTCAACCCCCGCAAAATCAAGTCCAGCAATTTCCCCGACTCATAATGCTCCGATACCAACTTCTCATTCATAACTGCATCCTACTCAAGCAAAAACTTAAAACCTCTCTGAGGATAAATGGTTCCGCAAAACCTCAAGCAGTTCTTCCTCACTCAAACCCCTTATTAAACTTAAAGGGACTTTAACATCCGCCCCTCCACCAATTCTCGAAAACCGCAAAAATTTCTTACCTTCAAAATGCTTCGAAAAATCAACTAACAACATTCGACCATTGATCTCTAGTCTCAAGATATCTTTCCACTGAACCCATCCCAAATTACAAAACGGATGACAAATCTTCAGCCCACGATCAGATACAACCAAGATCGGACCAAAATGCAAAAGACCCTTGAGCGCAACCCCAAACAGAGCCACCCCAATGAAAGAAACAACTAAACACGCAAGCCAATAAATCCCCGACTGCTCAAAAAGATATGGGGCAAAAACTGCAATCAAAAAAACCGGCGGAACTACGCCAACGACATAAACCCAATTGTATATTCGCACTTCAATTTCATTGCCCACAAATCTATTCTAAAGCAAACTCCCCTGAATCGCACCCTCCAACTCCAACAACCTCTTCTTACGCCAAAGCCCACCCCCATACCCCGTCAAGTTCCCATCCCCTCCAATCACCCGATGACATGGCACAATTACCGCAATCCGGTTATCCCCATTCGCTCGTCCAACCGCCCGAACTCCCGCTGGATTCCCAATCCGAGCCGCCTGCTCACCATAACTTCGAACAACCCCATAAGGAATCGTCAAGAGCTCTCGCCAAACCTGCTCCTGAAACCCCGTCCCAATCAAGTCAAGCGGCACCCCAAACTCGCGCCGCGATCCGGCAAAATATTCCTCCATCTCCGATACTGTCTGATCCAGTACCGGATGATTCCCCGGCACAATCCGCCGACCCGTCCGCTCCGTATACCGCTTAAACTGGGTCTCCAGCATCCGCCGATCAACAAACTCAAGCAACCCAAGTCCAGCTTCCGAAGCAACCGCTACCATCCCGCCCATCGGCGTCTCAATCCATCGCGCCCAAGCTGGTTCCGAATTCTTCCCAACCTGAACTTTCGACCCAATCACCTGCTCAAACGCCGCCCTAAACCCACTCTCACTCTCATAACCCGTTTTGATCGCTGCATCCACTGCATCATCCCCCGACCGCAAACCCACAAGCGCTTTGCCCATGCGCACTGCGCGCTGAAATTCATGAAAGCTCATCCCATAGTATTTATGAAAAACCCGGCGCACAACCACCGGATCAAGCCCCATCTCCCGCAAATCCTGGTCGCGCAATTTCCGTCCATCTCCCGATTCCACCTTGCAACGCAATTCAATCGCCCAATCCGGAGCATGATCCGCCATATCCAGCGGCTTACACCGTTTGCAGGGCCGGTATCCCGCATGAATCGCCTCCTTCGGACTCCCCAAAAACTCAACATTCTTCGCAAACGGCGTCCGCGCCGGGCACGTCGGACGGCAGAAAATTTTCGTCGTCCTCACGCACGTATACCAAACACGATCAAACTCGTTGCTCCGCCGCTCAACCGCCGCATAAATCCGATCAAACAACGCCTTTTCCATATCTCCAACCTACCACCCTAACCCCAGCACAACAAACCGAAATTTGAACATCAATGTAAAAACAATGCAATTACGAAACTCTTTGTCCTCATTCGGCGTTCAGAATAACTGAAATGATCGCAAAGTCCATTGCCCTGCTCGCGGTAGCAGCCACTGCCCTCACATCTTCACCAGCACCATTGTCATTCGACATGAAAGACCCGAAAGGCGTGAGCGGGCTCTCGTTCAGCATCGATTCAAACCTGGAACCGATCTTTGGCCAATCATCGGCCATCGGCGGATCAATATCGTTCGACCCCGCAAACCCAGAAAAATCAAGCGGCAAAATTGTCGTTCAAAGTGCGGGAGTTGAAACGCATTCTGAAAATCTCACAAGTGCTATGCACCAAGATTGGTGCCTCGATGTCGAAAAGTTTCCCACGATAGAATTCGAAGTCAAAAAAATAAGCAATGTCGTCAAAAAAGACGATGGCTCGTTTGCCGCCGATGTAAATGGCGATTTTACATTCCATGGTGTAACCAAAAACCTCAACATAAAAGCAACGGCAACCCATCTTCCAGACAAACTGAAAGATCGGGGTGGTGTCCCAGGAAAGAAAGGGGATCTTCTAATCATTCGAAGCAATTTTTCATTTAATCGAAAAGACTTCAATGTTGCCCCAGATCTGGCTCTGATCGGCGATACAGTAGATGTCAAACTTGCCACGGTCGGTTACACAATCAAATAGATCGCAGATGATCAATGCATTCGTTGCCACTGTTGCATTGCAACAAATAACTCTCCTCGATCCAGATGAATGGTTGCCTCAATTTAAACAAGTTGGGGCAACTATTGTCAATGTTGCCCATTTGAAAGATGGCAAACTCAACGCATCGCAAACGATGGGGGCACCAAACGACCGGGTCTTCCAAGTTGGGTTTCTTTCACGACTCCCCCTGATCCTAATTACTTTTCAACTCGTCGAATCTGGAAAACTTGATCTTAAGGCTCCCGTTTCAAAGTACATCACTTCATTCGAACTTCCCAAATCCAATTTGACTGAGAACCATCCGCTCCTTGTCGAGCACCTACTGACCGGTCAAGGAGGAAACAAACAATATAAGTATGACGGCGCACTGTCGAAATCTTCAGCATCCTCACGATTAGACATTCTGCGCGAATTCAACTTCGACTACTCCCCAGGTACAGATACCGCTAGTTCTGGGCCAGAAATCATGGTGCTTCAAGCCGTCGTCGAAGATATCACGGGCAAATCAATTTCTGAGCTCGCCCAGGAGAGAGTTTTTAAACCTCTTGAGATAAAAAACTCCAGCTTCGGTGATCCAATTAATCAACAGTTCGTCGCACCTGGAGAGAAATTCCGGTTCTATTACGCTCAGTTCAGTACTCAAGGCATGTGGAGCAATGCATCAGACTTAGCAAAAATGTACGGAGCAATTCTCACCGCATTTATGGGCCGAAAATCCATTATCAGTCAAGAATCCGCAAAGATGATCCTTTCTCCCGTAAGAGACCAAAAAACATATGGGCTGAATCGCAAAGAAGAAAACGGAATGTACTCCATATTTTTGGGCGGTCAGTGCAGTGGATACAGTGCTAATTCCCGGTTGTTGCCGGAATCAGGGACGGGTGCAATAATTGTCACCAACGGCGATATGGCATGGCAACCCATATCCTCGGCATTAGACAAGCTCCTCGAAAATGTAAATCATAATCAATAAATGCCGCACCTTCAAATCGACCACTACCCAAACTTTCCCACAAAAAATCTCCTCAAACTCCTTGTCGAAGAGTTATGCAAAATTGAAACCATCGATCCCGCCGCTGTCAAAGCATATTCACGATTAGCCGATCAATTCGAACCCGGATATATGGCTCCTAATGGTTTCGTCCACCTCACGATTTGCGTCCTCGAAGGACGAAACCAAGAAGTTCTCGAAAGAATGAGTGATCAACTCTACAAAATCGGGAGTGACTTCATCAAGGAAAACACAAAGAGTCCAGTTTCCTGGACTCTCGATATCCGCGAGATGACCCGCCATACCTACAAAAAGGGAACCGTTGGCTAGGCCGCCACTCTAGTCTTTGCTGCCGCCTCGATTTCCGCCAGCACCACCGCCGCCTTTGTATCCACCGCCGCCACCGCCGCGATAGCCACCACCACCACCGCCTCGATTTCCGCCGCCACCCTTAAATCCGCCGCCTCCACCGCCGCCACGAAATCCACCACCCCCGCCTCCTCGATTGTCACGATCCCCGCCACCTCGATAGCCTCCGCCGCCTTCACCTCTGTTATCGCCACCCCGATAACCGCCGCCGCCACCGCCGCCTCGATTGTCACGATCTCCGCCACCGCGATAGCCTCCGCCACCTTCGCGATTTCCACCCCCCTGATAGCCACCACCGCCACCGCGATTATCTCGATCTCCGCCCCCACGGTAACCACCTCCACCCCCACTTCCGCCACGATAGCCTCCGCCACCTTCGCGATTTCCTCCGCTCTGATAGCCTCCGCCGCCACTTCTATTGTCACGATCTCCGCCTCCACGGTACCCACCACCTGCCCCACTTCCGCCACGATAGCCTCCGCCACCTTCGCGATTTCCACCACCTTGATACCCACCGCCGCCACGATTATCTCGGTCCCGGCTGTAACCGTTATCATCGCGATTCCGGTCGTAAGCAGGTCGATCCCCACCACCGCGATAGCCACCGCCACCTCCCCGGTTGTCACGATCCCCACCACCTTGATAGCCTCCGCCGCCACCGCGATTGTCACGATCTCCGCCACCCCGATAGCCTCCGCCACCACCTTGATAGCCTCCGCCACCACCGCGATTGTCACGATCTCCGCCTCCCCGATAGCCCCCACCACCGCGATTGTCACGATCTCCGCCACCCCGATAACCACCGCGCTGGTCGCGCTCATAACTGCCGCCCCGACCTTGTTCTTGATCCGCTCGGTGCCGATCATCTTGGTTAAATTCGTTCATCCCAAAGTCGGCATTGCGCAGCTTTACGCCCAAAGTAACGTAACAATCCCCCAAATCCACAACCGCTTCCCAAATCACATCAAGCCGATCTTGATAAACGTTCGTCCGCATCCCCTCAAGCGTCACCGGCATCGCCGCAATAAACAGTTCTTCAAACTCACGCATAAACCCCAAAAGATTCTCCGGCTTAACCCGCGGAATCGCAATCTCCGCCGCAAACAATCGGTGCGCAACCCCTGGCCGATTCACCCGGTGCTCTTGCGCCGGAAACGCCTTCTCAATCAACTCGCAAAACTGGTCGTACCACTCCGCCCGCTCCTCCTTTCCTACCGGCGATGATTTCAAAATCAATCGACGCCGATAAGCATCAAATTCTTCGGGACTATTCTTCGGTGCACGTGCCATTTCACTCACCCCAGTGGGGATAACTATTATGAAGCCAGAGCGAACTTAATCAATTCCAACCTAGGCATATCAGCTTCCCCAGGCCCACCAATCTTTTCGCGTCTAGTTCCTCTGCAAAAGAAATAAACTACAAAAATGCAATTGAGTTACTGGGAACACAACACCTACTTCAGCAATATCGATGTCGCCATCATCGGCAGCGGAATTGTCGGCCTCAGCGCCGCATTGAGTCTCAAAACCAAATCACCCAATCTCAATATCCTCGTCCTCGAACGAGGCATCCTCCCCTATGGTGCCAGTACCCGAAACGCCGGTTTCTGCTGCTTCGGCAGCATCACCGAACTCCTCGACGACCTCAATACATCAACCGAAGATCAAGTCTTCACGCTCGTCGAACGCCGCTACTGTGGCCTCAAAAAACTCCGCCAAAACCTCACCGACGAGGCAATAGACTACGAAAACCTCGGCGGATACGAGCTTATCAACGACACTCAAATTCTCGGCAATCTCCCCCATTTCAATAAACTCCTCAAACCCATCACCGGACTCGACCAAACTTACATCGACGCCAGTGACAAAATCGCCGAATTCGGCTTCAAAAACACAAAGCATCTCATCCTTAACCGAGCTGAGGGCCAAATCGACACCGGCAAAATGATGAACTCGCTTACCCAAAAAGCCGTCGCCACCGGAATCAAAATCATCAACGGCATCACTATCACTCACTTCACTGAGAATCAAGACCACATCGCTCTCCACACCGACCAAGTCCCTGAAATCAAAGTCAAAAACCTCTTGATCTGCACCAACGGATTCGCCAAACAGTTCCTCCCAAGCGAAGATGTCGAACCCGCCCGCGCCCAAGTTCTCATTACCAAACCCATAGAAAATCTCCCGATAAAAGGCGCATTCCACTACGAAAAAGGCTACTACTACTTCCGCAATGTCGGCAATCGAGTCCTCTTCGGCGGCGGCCGTAACCTCGACTTTCAAGCCGAAAACACCACCGAAATGGCTCAAACCCAAGTCGTCCAAGACAAACTTAAACAACTCCTCCGCGAAGTCATTCTCCCTAACACCCCATATGAAATAGAACATCGTTGGAGCGGCATCATGGGCATAGGAAAAACAAAGTCACCCATCATAAAAGCACTATCAAAAAGAACATTTTGCGCCGTGAGAATGGGCGGGATGGGCGTCGCAATCGGAACCCTTGTCGGCGAAGAAGTCGCCGACCTCATCCTCCAAAGCCTATAGCAGAACTTTTGCTTTTCGAACCAAGGCCGCCCCAACCAATGCCGCAAAAAGCGGAGCCGGACGATTCGGTCGACTCTTTAATTCCGGGTGAGCTTGAGTCGCAATAAAGAACGGATGATCCGGCAATTCGATCATTTCTACCAACCGATAATCCGGCGATACTCCGCTCACTTGCAAGCCATTCTTTATCAAGAACTCGCGGTAATCGTTGTTCACCTCGTACCGATGACGATGCCGCTCATGAATCGGTGATTCGCCATAAATTTCAAACGCTAAAGTCCCTGCGGAAATGTGGCAAGGATAACTCCCCAGCCGCATCGTTCCCCCCTTGTGGGTAATACCTGTCTGATCCGGAATAAAGTGGATCACCGGGTCGGGCGTTTTCCGCTCTGGTGTGTCAAACTCCTCGCTCCCCGCCTGAGCAACCCCGCAGACATTGCGCGCATATTCAATCACCGCCATCTGCAATCCAAGGCAAATCCCAAGGAACGGAATTCCGCTTTCGCGAACGTATCGCATCGCCTCAATCTTTCCCTCAATACCGCGTGACCCAAACCCAGGCGCAACCACAACTCCATCCAATCCCGCCAAAATCTCCGCCGGATCAGCCCCCTTTTCACCGTTCGGCCCGCGCTCAAAGACGTCGCTCTCGATCCACTTAATCGACACTCGAGAATCGTGCGCAATCCCCGCGTGACCTAATGATTCCGCAATGGATTTATACGCATCGCCATTACTCGTATATTTACCAACAACCCCGACTGTACAAGTTTGTTGAGGATTCTTAATCGTATTAACGATTTCTTCCCACTCACTCAAATCCGCAACCCGATTCTCTAAACCTAGCCGATCACAAACCAATTCACCCAAACCAGTCGCCTCATACATCAGTGGTACTTCGTAAATTGTCTCCGCCGTGCGGCTCTCAATTACCGCTTCAATCGGTACATCGCAGAAAAGTGAAATCTTTTCCTTTACGTCATTGCCCAAATCTTCTTCGCAGCGGCAAATCAACACATCCGGACTAATCCCAATCTGCCGTAAGTTGATAACGGAGTGCTGAGTCGGCTTGGTTTTGATCTCATGCCACGGTCCAACCGTTGGCACCAGAGTCACGTGGACAAACAACGTATTCTCCTTCCCAAAATCTTTCCGCACCTGACGGATCGTCTCCAAAAATGGCAACGACTCAATATCCCCGACCGTCCCTCCGATCTCCGCCAACACAATATCCGCTTCCTCTTTTGCCCCCGCGTCAATCAAAAGTCGCTTGATTTCATTAGTTACATGCGGAATAACTTGCACAGTTCCACCCAAATAATCACCCCGTCGCTCGGCCTCAATGACATTTTGATAAACCTTTCCTGTCGTAATCGAGCTAGAACTCGAACAGTTCACATCTATAAATCGTTCGTAGTGCCCAAGGTCAAGATCAGTCTCCGTACCATCATCCGTAACAAAAACTTCGCCGTGCTGATAAGGATTCATTGTCCCCGCATCCACATTAATATAAGGGTCAAGTTTCACCGGCGCAACCGTATAGCCGCGGTTACGAAGCATCCGCCCCAAGCTCGCGCTCGTAATGCCTTTGCCAATGGAGGAAACAACTCCACCCGTCACGAAAATGTACTTCGTCATGTCTTTTCTTTGGAATTGACACACACAAAACAAAAAAATGCCGTGCGGGTCTAAATGATTATACAGCCATCAGCATCTAGTAAGGGAGTCGCTCGACTCAATTTATCCTCTTACAATTCACAACAGGCTCTAGATTTGTCGTCATCGTTGAATCACCTCCGTCTCACTCTGGGATAGGGAGTCCAAAAAGAGCGATTCTTGTTCACTCCTGAGCCAGACAGCCCAAAATCTCTCTAACGCTTAACAACTGCCCGAAAAACCGACCCCGCCCCGACATCACTTTCAACCTGCAACTGCCCACCATGCGCCCGCAATACAAATTGACACGAATTCAACCCAAACCCGCTCCCCTCTATTCCCAGCGACTCATCAACTACCCGCTCGCAATCGTTCAAAACCCGCTGAATCTGATCCGCCGACAACCCAAATCCCTGATCCTGAACCTCTATTCCGATCAATTCTCCCGCCACCCTTAGGCGTGTCCAAACCTTCTTCCCCGCACCTGGCGAATACTTCACCGCGTTACTCAATAAATTCTCCACGACCCGCATCAACTTCCGCCGATCCGCGCAAACCATCACCGGAGTATCGCACCCCTCAACCAAAAGTTCGTGTCCTCGCGACCGTTCCGTATGCCGCTCTGCCAACACCACTTTCTGAAGCATCAAGCTCAAATCGAACTCTTCTTTCTGGGGACTCCAAGCTCCCTCGATTGGCTCAATAATGTCTTTAATATCCGACAAAAGCCGCTGACAACTCTCCTCAATCCCCGTCACTAACTCCTCAAACATCTCCGCATCTTCGCGCATCCCCTCCAAAGCCAAAGTGTCGGCATACCCCTTGATGACCGTAATCGGAGTCTTCAAATCGTGAACAATATTTCGCCTAATACTCTGATTGATCCGCTCCGTCCGCGCAACTGATTGCAAAAGTGAAGGATAGTAAGCCATCCGGCTCGTCGTCTCAACGGCCGTGCAATAAAGTGAGAACAATTTTTCATCCGGCACATGCGCTCTCATAAATCCCAAAACGCTCCACGCATGGCCTCCTCCCGGAAGTTGCCAACTGCCAACCCAATAAACATCTGCCTCCAAACCAGTAAACATCCCCAAACGAACTGCTAAAGCCGACCCATCCGCCACAAACGAAGCCTTTGAATCGACCAAAGCCCGACGAAACGGGCCTTCATTCGTAATCCATGCCGTCGCATCGTGTCCAAGCTCCGCCCCGATCTGGTCAATATCCGTCCGCTCCGGCAACTGGTTATGGTTCAATCCTCCCCAAGATTGACCATATGGATTCTCCATAACGACGCTCCGCCAAGAATCCGACTTAGGATTATTCAGAAGCAACGCCATACCCTTGTAGTCACCAAACAAAAACCGGTAATGCCGCAAAGCCGCAACTAAAATCTGCCGACCATCCAAGCATTCACCCAAGTCATGGATCAACTCAAGCATCCGCTGAGCCGTTTCAACTTCCGATCGAGCCACTATCGAATTAACGTTTGTTTCCTGCTGATCCATAAATTGCTAACCTTATCAGGCTTGGACGACAAGTTCCACGACTTTGATCAAAAAACTCGCAACTTTCTCAAATGTGCCTAATTCAATCGAACAAATCTGATATCAGGAAGTATAGCCAAGCTCTTTCCGCTCTCGACGATAACCACCATCGCACGGAACAAAAATATGGCAATGCGTCAATTCATGCCCATATACATGAACCGTTACCGAAGGCGCATCCTTCTGCGCATTTTCCAACACATGGTATTCAAACGGCGGAATCAACGCTCCGGCCGAAGCCACTCCTGCCAAAACCGAATCCTCTGCTTTAAACTGCACAATCTCATCGTCCGGCGAACCAACCAGATCAAACGAAGTCACCCGAATTTTGCCCCGATAAACACACTCAACGCACCACTCCCCGTCATGGTCATGAAGTGCAGTCCCCTGCCCCTTATCCCAAACCATCGCCACCACCGAATACTTCCCGCCCGGATCGCGATGAACCAATCGGCGCGCATACATCCCTTCGGCCGGAGCCAAATGCTCATCCTCCAAAACTTCCAAATTATGTGAAAACGCGTACTCCAATAAATCCTTAATCTTCGAGCACCGGGCCTCACATTCCGGTATCGCAACCGCTTTGTCCAACGCCGCAATAAACGCCGCTAAGTTTGCTTTTCGATCTGTCGCCATGACTCTTGCCCCCTATTGTACTGAATCCACCAAAATCCGGCCCTATTACATTTGCCGGAGAAGGTAACTCTATGTACTCAGCACCGACTCCAACACCCCGCACACCCGCTGAATCTCTTCGACCGAATTGTAATGAACTGCGCTCACCCGAACAACCCCCGGCTCAACCGGAATCCCCACCGCTTCACATATCCGCCAAGCATACATATGCCCATATTTGATCCCAATATTCTGCTGATTCACCCGTCGCTCGATTTCATCGCTCCCAATCCGATCATGAACAAAACTAAACGTCGGATGCCGTCCATTCGCCGAATCCGTCACTCCCAAAACCCGCAGGTCTGTCCGCGACGTGAGCCACCCCAGCATCGCTTCCGAGAGCCCTCGCTCAAGATCACCCATCACCGAATATGCCCGAGTGACCACATCCCGTGAAGCCACCTCACCAAACTGAACTTCACTTCCTGCCAAAAACCCAAAATACCGACCGAGCGCCAAAAACCCCGCCATCCCCTCATAACTCAAACAACCAAGTTCAAAGTTCGTCGCCCCCTTCACTGGCAACTGCTTGTGGTTCGGCCCTTTCAACTCCGCCCAACGTTCGTTCTTGCCCCAAAGTGCTCCCATGTGCGGTCCATAAACCTTGTAAGCACTAAAACAGCAGAAGTCCACCCCCCACTCTTCAACCGAAAGTGCCTGGTGACTCGCCGAAGCCACCGCATCCAAAACCGTCACCGCGCCCACAGACTGCGCGATCTTCACGACCGCTTTCGGATCAACAATATCCCCGACCAAATTACACGTCTGCGTGAAACAAATCAGCTTCGTCCGTTCGCTGACGACTGCCGCCAAATCATCCAGCGAGCTCAATCCCGAAACCGGATCAACTCCCCACCACTTAATCACAACTCCAAATTCACTGAGCCGCTCCCAACACCCAATATGACTCTCATGATTAGAAACTGAAACAACAATTTCATCGCCCGGCTTCAAAACCTGACGATAACACCCTGCCAGCATATTAAACAAAGCCGTCGCACTCTGCCCCACCGCAACTTGCCCTGTCGATTCGCCCCCAAATATCCGAGCCATAAACAATTTGCATTTCTCCTTCAAATCTCCACAGCGAACACTGGCCTCGTAAGTCGCTCCCGTCTGCACGTAATCCTCACGATAAAACCGCGAAATCTCATCAATCACAACCCCCGGAACTTGACTTCCCCCTGCATTTTCTAAAAAAGCAAAGCCACCCGCCAAACCCGGGAACTGAGCCCGAATCGCATCAATCGAAGGAACTGTTTGAATCACAATTCCCAGAATACCGCCCAAAAATTTCTATTTAATCGCGCCTGCCAACATCGCTTGCTGAACCTTATCTTTCAGCACTAAATAAAGCGTCAAAACCGGCACCATGACTAAGACAGCGCCGGCAAAAATCGCTCCCCAATCCCCCGCGTATTGTTGCTGAGAAATCAAATCCGCGAGCCCAACCGGCAACGTCTTCTGTTGCAACATCAAGATCTTCGCCAAGTTGTATTCGTTCCAAAGCCCGATCGCATTAAAAATCAATACCACCCAAATCCCCGGCTTCGCCAGCGGCATCATCACCCTCAAAAACAAACTCCAATGCCCCGCTCCATCAATCGTCGCCGCCTCTCCCAACTCATCAGGTAACGCCGAAAAAAATCCGTGTAAAACAAACACCGTAAAGCTCAATGAATAAGCCACATAAGCCAATACCAAACCCAACAACGTATCATCCAGACCAATCTTCACCATCGTCAAAAAGAGCGGCACTGCCGCCAACAAATTCGGGAACAGCATCCCCATCGTTACCAACCCCAAAATCGCCCCTGACCCCCTGAACTTATACTTCGATAGCGCGTACGCCATCATAGAGCCCAACGGAATCAAAATCACAAGCGTTAAAGTCGTAACCATCAAACTAAACAAGAACGCCGAACCCAAGTCCTGCTTCGTCCAAGCCTTCTCAAAATTCCCCCATGCTGGAGGAATCGTAGCCGCAAATGGCGACTTCGTAATATCCATATTGCTTTTGACCGAACTAAAAAACACCCAAGCAACCGGCAAAACCACACATAGTGCAAACAACACCATCAGCACCGGGCGCAAAACTTTCATCGCCGACTCTCCAGCGGATTATTCTTAAACAACACCCACAAAACTGTGCTACTGACCGCCGTCACGCACATCATCACGACCCCCATCGCCGCCGCCTTACCAAAGCTCCCTTCAATTGTCATCATCCTATAAAGCGTATTGAGCATCGTCTCAGTGCGGTTACTCGGTGCCCCATCAGTCATCACGTTAACCAACGCAAAAACCCCGAGCGATGCAATCGTCACATGCACCGCCGCAACCCGACGCACCGGCCACATCAACGGCCTTGTGATCCAAAAATACTTCCGCCAGCCCTTTGCCCCCTCAAGTTCACATGCCTCGTGAACTTCCGCCGGAATCCCCGCCAAGCCCGCACAGAAAAGCATTGTATAAAAACCCATACTCACCCAGATAAAAGCCACCGCAAACGATGGGAATGCCGTATTTAAATCACCCAACCATCCGTCCTGCGGCCCCTTTAATCCCGTCGCCCGCAAAAGCCCAACTGTCGGGTGATAAACCGCCCGCCAAATCAAAGCCGCCGCCACCAAAGAAATCAAATTCGGAAACAGATAAACCGTCCGCATCCCCCGCGACATCCGAGATTCCCCAACCGCCGCGTGCGCCAAAACCATACTCAACGCAAGCAAGATCGGCGCAACTACCAACAAAATCGCAAAATTATTCCGCAGCGCCCACCAAAACTGCTCTGAATCCCACAGCTTCTGAAAATTCTCAATGCCGTTCGGCACCATCTTGGTTGAGACACCCGAAAATCGAAAGGTGCTCAACTGCACCGTCCGTACGAACGGCACAATAACGAGGCCCGCGTAAAGCAACAATCCTGGAACCAAACAGGCCAGGACAAACCCAGTTCTACGGATATCCCGACCTGCCATCAATCAACCTTTAGTTCGAAGAGTATTTGTACTTCGAGACCGAATCGTCTTTCCTAACTTTCTCAGCTTCTGCTTCAACTGCCGCGCCAAACTCCTCCGGAGATAATTTGCCATTGAGCAGTTCGGTCAATTTATCTCCGACTACCTTGTAAAAGTTCGGATACCACTCACGCCACTGAGAAGCCCAAAGTTTGTTGCTCGCTTTATAGAAAGTTGCCGCGCTTGCCAAGTCTTCCGGCAAATCCGCCGGATCGCTTCCCAAAATCGACATGAACGTTCCTTTCTCTTTCACGAACTGAGTCGCCTTTTCCTTAGATGTCAAGTATTTAAAGAAATCAATCGCCGTCTTTTTGTTTTTTGAACCACTCGGAACAAACCACGGCTCAATCTTCACCATCATCGCCGTCGGGTCACCCTTGCCATCGCCAATAACCGGAGGCAAGAAGAACTTGATTCGCCGACCTGCTGGCATCTCCTTCTTCATCTCCGAATAAAGCCATGTTCCACAAGGAATCATTGCCGCGCGTCGATTCAAAAATTCAGCCTGCGATTCCGTGTGGCTCAATGCCGTTGCACCAGATTGGAAATACCCCATATCGCGCAACTCACGAATCATTTTCGCCGCCTGAATCACTGGCTTGCTTGTCCAAGCCCCTGGTTCCAAATTCTGACAAGAATCCATCGCTTCAGAACCTCCACCGCTAATAATCCACGGCTGCAACATCCCCGAAATCATGTAATCTGGATACTGCCCCTGATAAGTAATCGGAGCCATCCCCGACGCCTTCATCTGCTGGCAAAGCGCCAATAACTCTGCATATGTATTAGGCACTTTCCACCCCTTTTCTTCAAACAAATCTGGGTCATACCACCACCCAAATACCGAGAAGAAATAAGGCATCAAGTACTGCTTACCATCCTTCTGACCGAGCTTCAACAAACCTTGATTAAATGTCTCACCCCACGGAGTTTCCGAACCATGAGCAGGCTCCTTCAACGCCGCAGTCAAATCTTCTACTGCCCCATCCTGAACCGCTTTCCAACTGTCAAACCGCCAACCCGGATAAGCCAAGCCCGGCGGATCACCTTTCTGCATCCGCGGCATCATCTGCTGGTCAATCCGTGGATCACCAATGACCTTCACCTCATTGCCAGTCTTCTCTGTAAATTCCTTCGCCGCCGCTTCATAAAAATCTTTCCCGTATCCCCCCTCAAAAACCATAACCTCCGTTACTTTTGCTGGAGCATCTTCACCTCCACTACCCGCATTACCAGAATCACCTGGATTTGTACATCCACCAAAGCCCATCACCAGCGCACCCGTCAAAACCAAAACCCCCGCGCCAAAGCCCAACCGACGACTCAACTTCATAACCTCAACAAATTACCCACAAAACTGGTGAACTTCAACCTTTTTCCTTGCCAACCAACCCCAAAAATCAGCCATTATCCTGGCAAGACCAATGTTTATGCCCCTCGTTGCTACAATCGCCTTGCTTCCCCAAACTCAAATCTCGATCATCCCTGAGCCCCAAGCCATGGAAGTCCAAACCGGCACGTTCACAATCAACTCCCAAACCACAATCACCAATCACAGCAGTAAAGAAGCAACTCAAACCCTCAAACGCTACCTTTCTCCAGCCACCGGTTACACCTTCGACACGAACCCGAAACCCCAAAATAGCATCACACTCGAAATCAATTCCCACCTCAAACTTCATCCCGAAGGCTATCAACTCCTCGCAACGTCGAACAGCCTCACCATCACCGCGACCACCGAAACCGGCCTCTTCTACGGCATTCAAACCCTCCGCCAACTCCTCCCAACATCCGTCTATTCACCAACCCCACAATCCGAAGTCTGGCAAATCCCATGCGTTTCCATCAACGATGCGCCACGGTTCCAGTGGCGAGGCATCATGCTGGATGTCGCCCGACATTTCAGCACGAAAGTCGAAGTTCTAAAGTTCATCGACGCGCTCGCCATCCACAAAATCAACACGTTCCACTTCCACCTCACCGATGACCAAGGCTGGCGAGTTGAAATCAAAAAGTACCCTCGCCTCACCGAAATCGGATCAATCCGTAAACAAACCGTCATCGGCCACAACACCAAAGAATACGACGGAACTCCGCACGGCGGCTTCTACACTCAAGCCGAACTCAAAGAAATTGTCGCTTACGCTCAAACTCGCAAAATCACAATTGTCCCCGAAATCGATATGCCCGGCCACATGATCGCCGCCATCGCCGCCTACCCCGAGCTTGGCGACAACCAACCCGCCGATGTTCTCCAATATTGGGGCGTCTCCCCGAGAGTCCTCAATCTGTCCGACAAAACTGTCCAATTCTGCCGTGATGTTCTCACCGAAGTCATGGATATCTTCCCGAGCGAATTCATCCACATCGGAGGCGACGAATGTCCAAAAACTCAGTGGGAAAACGACCCCGCCGAACAACAACGAATGAAAGATCGCGGTCTCAAAGATGCTCACGAACTGCAATCCTGGTTCATCCAACAAATGGAAGACCACCTCCACAAAAATGGTCGTCGACTCATCGGTTGGGATGAAATCCTCGAAGGCGGTCTCCCCCAAAGATCCGCCGTCATGAGCTGGCGCGGAATCAGTGGAGGACTCACCGCCGCGAACCTTGGGCAAGACGTCGTCATGACCCCAACGAGTCATATGTATCTCGACTACTATCAAGGTCAACCCGCCGAAGAGCCGGATGCCATCGGTGGATTTGTTCCTCTCAACAAAGTCTATTCATTCGACCCCACTGTCCCCGGAATCACCTCCGGCAATGAAAAACACATCCTCGGAGTGCAAGGCAACATCTGGACCGAATACATGCAAACCTATAGTCATCGCGAATATATGGCCTACCCCCGCGCCTGTGCCGTCGCCGAAATCGGCTGGACTCCCCAAGCAAGTCGAGACTACACAAACTTCCTCACCCGCCTTACCCCCCACCTCGAGCGTCTCAAAAATGCCGGAATAAATTTCCGCACCCCCAAACCTACCGACTACTCAATCAATTCTTGGTCACCCAAAGATCTAAAAGAAGACTGGACAACCCTCAATTGGGACATCTCCAGCTCGATAAAATCTTCAGGCGACTACAAAATCACGTTCATGTACACTGGCGGCTCACACCGACTCGATATCCAAAGAGCCGAAATCTGGATCAACAACCAAAAGGTCGCCGAAGACATCCATGACGGACAAACTGGCGGTTCTCACAAAGCCAACCAATACATTTTCAAAAATCTGCAAATCCCGTCCGGAGCCAAGGTTCAACTCGTCGCATCCGTCCGCCCCGACGGCGGCACCGACTCCTCCGGCAACATCTACATCGAAAAGCTCTAACCAATCAGAAGATTAGTGTGTTACGACCATGCACGGTCGGAATGTGAATACTCCCATTCATGTCATTCCTGCGAAGGAAGGAATCTTGCCGCAAAATCACTTCGTCCAAACGCCAATAAAAACATCACTCTCCCCTCCCCTTAGGGGAGGGGAGATCACAATTCTACAATCCTATTTCTTCTCAGCCCGCGGAGTCATCATCAGCCCCATCTCCGCCCACTGAGCCTCATCCACCGCTGAAGGCGCATCCATCATCGGATCATAACCATTCCCCATCTTGGGGAACGCAATCACTTCGCGGATGTTCTCTTCATTCATCAACAACATAACAAGACGGTCAATCCCCGTCGCGATTCCACCATGTGGTGGGGCACCAAGCTTGAACGCTTCCAAAATATGACCAAATCGTTCCTGCTGAGCCTCTTCCGAAACCCCAATCAAAGTGAAAATCTGAGCCTGCAATTCCGGATTGTGGATCCGAATCGAACCACTTCCCCACTCGTAGCCATTGCAAACTATGTCATAACAGTCCGCCCGAACCCGACCCGTATCCGTCGTCAGGAATCCAATATCTTCCGCCTTAGGCGATGTAAACGGATGGTGGCTAGGATCCCATCGCTGCTCATCTTCATTCCACTCAACCAACGGAAAGTCAACCACAAACCCAAACGCCATCTTCTTCGGATCGCGCAACCCACAATCCGTCCCCACGCGCAATCGTAACCGCGACAACGCCTCACAAGAAACCGACCAGCTATCTGCTACAAAGAGCAGCAAGTCCCCGACTTCCACGCCCGAAAGCTCAACCAATGCCGAAACCTCCGCTGTCGAAAGAAACTTACTAATCCCGCCTTTTATCCGCATCCCGTTGTCCAGCAACCGCGACCCCTCAACATCCTCCGATGCTTCAATCAAAGCAAAGTTCGCTAGCCCTTTCGCGCCAAACTTCTTGACCTCATCCTCAAGCTCCGTAATCTGCTTGCGGCTGAGCGATGAACCGCCGGGATACCGAATCCCCCGGACAAATCCTCCGCCTTCAATCGTTGATTTAAAGACTGAAAACTCAGACTCCGCAACAATCGAACCCGCATCAAATATCTCAAGTCCAAATCGCAAATCTGGCTTGTCGTTACCATAAATTCGGAATGACTCGGCATGAGTCAAGATCGGAAAATCACTAAGTGGCTCAATCCCCAGGTCAAACTCCGCAATCAATTCATTGACCACCGACTTTGTCATCCCTTCAATCAAATTGAGAATATCTTCCTGTTTCACAAAGCTCATCTCAACATCAAGTTGTGTAAATTCCGGCTGGCGATCCGCCCGCTGAGATTCGTCGCGGAAGCACTTTGCAATTTGGTAGTACCGCTCAATTCCCCCCACCATCAAAAGCTGCTTGTACTGCTGAGGCGATTGTGGCAATGCATAAAACTCACCCGGCTCCAACCGATAAGGCACCAAATAATCGCGCGCCCCCTCAGGTGTCGATTTCGTAATAATCGGCGTTTCAACCTCCGTAAAACCCTGATCATCCATATAGTTGCGAATCTTCTTCACCGCCGCCGCCCGAAGCTGCATTTTCTTCAACATGATCGGCCGTCGTAAGTCGATGTAACGGTGCTTCACCCTCAGCTCTTCGTTGACTTTCTCCATCAACTTCTCATCGCTGACCGGGAACGGCAACGTTCCGCACTGATTCAAAATCTCAAAACCCGCAACTGCCAATTCAACATCACCCGTCGGTTGATTGGCATTCCGATTCCCTTCATCACGCATCCGAACAGCCCCCGTAACACTTAAAACCGTCTCGCTCCGAATCTCTGCTTTCGTATTCTCCGGAAAAATAACCTGGATCACTCCACTACGATCACGCACATCAACAAATAACAACCCTCCCAAGTCGCGCACCTTATTCGCCCATCCGTTCACCGTAACGGTCTGACCGACATGCTCCGCGCGGAGCTCACCACAGAAAATTGTGCGTTGATTAAAGCTCATTTCAGTTCAATCAAGGATACCAGCGCATCAATTTCGGCCCCAGAATCACAATTATTGTAAAAATAACATAGAATAAACCTACGACAAATGAGCAGCATCCCACCGCCACCCCAAGATCCACCACAATACTATCAACAGACCCCATTTCAACCCCAAAAAAAGTCTAACGTTGGCCTCATCATCGCAATCATTGTTGTCGTTGGCGCCTGCCTCATTATTCCGATATTTGCCGCTATCCTTCTTCCAGTATTTGCCCAAGCCAAGAACGCCGCCCAAAAAACCCAGGCCCTCTCCGATATTAAGCAAAGCGCTACTTCTCTCCTCATCTATCAAGCAGACTTCGACGATCACTTCCCGCCGGACATGAGCAACTCCGACGCTCTAGAAGCATCGCTCACCGATTACCTGACCGACTACGGGAGCCACTGGCACATCCAAGGAACACCAACTCAAGGAAACCCAAACCTCGCCGGCAAGCTCTCCGTCGATGTCAAAACTCCTCAGTCAACAATCATGCTCTACTGCATCCCACCTAGCCTAAATAAAAAAGCCGTAGTCGCCGCCGCCGATGGCTCCGCAAGGGTCGTTGACGCCAATGATCTCAAACTCGAAATCTCCAGTAATTCCTACCAAGTGCCGTCAAACTGAACGATTGATTGAACACATACGTCAAGCTCCACGATTTTCATTCTGATTCGATAAAACTGAATACATGTCAACGCTATAAAACGCTACTTTAACTAATTCGGCTTTGATGATTAAAGTTGCCTCGAAATCACTAATCCGCATCCCACAAGTATCTGTCAAGATCATTAATCTGCGTCAAGATAAACGACTGATCACGCTTCCATGTTGTACCCGCCGCCAACTGCTCCGGCGACTTCCAACCGGCATGACCATCCGACCAAACAACACACGCCTTTCCAGTCTTTCGAAAAGCAACCCCACCCGTTTGCCCCCCATTCTCAAATGATTGACCCGCATAAGTAGGGGTATTGTTTCCCCACCGTTGCTGAGGAATGCACCGAGAATTGGGATTGGTTCCTGTCTCCAAACTGATGCAATAGGGCGGATTCACCAAATTCGCCCCCCATATCCCCGTAAACGGAACCAACCAATCAGTATTTCCCTGACGGGCTTTCTTGGTAACCAACAAAACTGTCTCCGCTGGTTTAGCTAACTGAGTCTGCGCAAGGGGGTTCGCCCCATCTTGCATAAAACTCCCTTGCCAAGGTGAATGAATCGTATAAGCATAGCCAAACTGCGTATGATAAAGCCAAGTCATCTCCGCCGAAAGGGTCAAATAAGGCTTCTCCGTGGAAGTCACAGGATC